>DATFFB010000041.1:0-75445 GCA_035250485.1 Acidimicrobiia bacterium | reverse complement strand
GTCGAGCCCGATACGGTCGGCGGCAAGTCCTTACCCCGCATCATCGGTCGGCCCAACGCCTCGGAGTTGGCCGCGAACAGCTCGACCATGATCGGGTTGCTGATCATGTCCTCATAGGTATGGCCCACGTATTCGATCTCGTGCGTGCAGCCGGTGGCCGTAGCGGCTGCCTCGAAGCATGCCAGCACCCGGGGGAGGAGCACATCCAATCGATCCTGTTGCGGGGCGCGGACATACCAGGAAGACCGCGTGTGATCGGGAATGATGTTGGGGGCATCGCCGCCGTGAGTGATGATTCCGTGGACCTTGTCCGTGGGTTCGAGCTGCTGTCGCAAAGTCGAGACGTTGACATATGCCTGGACAAAGGCGTCGAGGGCATTGACTCCGAGGAACGGATAGGCCGAGGCGTGAGCGGTCTTGCCGCGGAAGATCACGTCGATGTGAGCGACCGATATCACCGGCGGGTCGACCACATCGTGGGTGGAGGGATGGACCATCATCGCGATCTTCGCCCCCTCGAAGGCGCCGGCATTGATCAGGTCGACCTTGCCACCATATTTCTCCTCGGCCGGGGTCCCGAGCACAGTGACACGAAACCCCAGCTGATTGGCGGCCTCGAGGAGGCCGATCCCTGCTCCGAGCGCCGACGTAGCGATGATGTTGTGCCCGCAGGCGTGCCCCACCCCGGGCAGAGCGTCGTACTCGGCGCAGATGATTACCTCGGGCCCGGTGTCTCCAGCCCTCGCCACGAAGGCGGTCTCGAGTCCGTAAGCGGGATACTCGACGTCGAAACCGTTTCCCTTGAGAAAGTCGGCCAGCCGCGCAGAACTCTCCCGCTCCTCGTAAGCAATCTCGGGGTTCTCGTACATCCAGCGGCTGATCTCGGTGAGTTCGCCGGCGCGGGCTTCGATGGTGGCTTTGATCTGGTCTTTCATCCTGATCCCACCATAACGGGCGCCGTCTTACGGCGACCGGTGAGGATGAGACCGCCGAGGATCAAGGCGACTCCGCTCAACTGGATGAGCGAGGGACGCTCGTCGAGCAACAGCTGGCCCATGAGAACCGAGCCGATCGGCTGGACGGTAAGAAGCACGGAGGTCACCGCCGCCGGCAGTCGCGGCAGGCCGACGCTGATCAGAAGCCAACCTCCCACCTGCACCCCGAGGGCGAGCAGCAATAACCAACCATGGGCGGGCCAGGTGGGCTTGAGGTCGATCTCCCCCAGGGGAAGCCCGGCGGCCAGCGATGCTAGAGCAGCAACTCCGGTGGCATAAAGGAGCGGCCCGCCCGGTCGGCGCAGGTCGCGGTTGGCCTGTCGCTGCACGAGGAGGAACCCGGCGTAGGCAAAGCCAGTCCCCACGCCGAAGAGGACCCCCAGCCCAGGGTTGCGTCCATATGCGTCGCCGGCGCCGAACACTCCCGAGATCATGACCACTCCCGTCATCACCAATAGAACGGCGACAACGATCTGACGACCGACTGCTTCGCGGAGGACGAGCCAAGCGAGGAAGGGCACGATTACAACCTGGGTATTGCCTAACACCGTCGCCAGCCCGGCTCCCACCTGGGCGATCGCGTGATGCCAAAGCACTAGGTCTGCGGCGAAAAAGAGGCCCGCCACCGCCGCCAGATTGACCGTCTTTCGATCAAGAGGTCCGAACCGTCGTGTTTCCGACCGGGCGATGAAGGCCAGCACCGGAACGGCGTAGGCGCAGCGGAAGAAGGCGGCGGTTGAAGGCTCGACATTGGCGAGGCGGACCAGGATGGCCGAGGTGGCGATGACGAGGGCGCCGAGCACGGCCGCCAGCGCCGGTCGGTCGACCAGTTTCTTGGGAGGGGTGGCTTCTATCTTGGCGTGGTGCATCGTGTCGGCCCGATATTGGTCGCGGTTGTCATGGCTGCTTGCACTCCGGAAGGAGAGGCCACCACGACGATCCCTTCGACCACGGCAGAAGTGAGTAACGCGAGTACCACCACTCTGGAGCCGCTGGTGGAGTGCCCTCCGATCCCCTACGTCGTCAGCGAGCTACCCACGCGCGTGACCGGAGAAGCAGCCGACCTGGGATCAATCGAACTCGACGCGTTCACCGCCATCGGAGGCACCCGCTCGGTCTTTTGGGTCAACGCCGAAGGCGACCTGGCGATCGCCCTCATCCGGGGAACCCTCCCCCCAGTCGACTGGCCGGGAGAGCGCGGGGCGGTCGATGTGGCCGGTGTCGAAGGAGTGGTAGGTCCCCACGATGACGGTAAGTGGGTGGCTGCCTGGTTCGACCGCGACGGCAGTGATCGCTGTGACCGCTACACGATGGTCTTCTACCCGCCAATCGAGCCGTTTGAAGTCGAGTCCACCCTGCGGGCGATTACCCGGCCGTAATCGGCGGTTCTGTGGGCCGCTATGCCGGCAAAACCCGGACTAACAACCCTGGGTTCGAATCTAGGACTTGTCTTTGAAGAGCTCGGTCATGGCGGCGACGCTCCCCATGGCGACGGTCGAGTCGAGGGGGAGGAAGATCTTCGTTGCCTGACCGTTGGCCACCGCTGCCAGCGCCTCGAGGTACTTGATCGAGATCAGGTCGGGGGTGGGATTGCCGGTGTGGATGGCGGCGTAGACCCGTTCGATCGCCTTGCCTTCGCCTTCGGCCACCGTTTCCTTTTGATAGCGATCCGCGTCGGCCACAGTCTTGATCGCCTCGGCTTGACCCTGGGCTTCGATGACGGCCGAGGCCTTGACGCCCTCGGCCTTCAAGACCCGGGCCGTCTTGTCGCCTTCAGCCTCAGTTACAACCGCTCGACGAAGGCGCTCGGCCTTCATCTGGCGGTGCATGGCTTCGGTGACATCGGCCGGTGGTTCGATGCGCTGGATCTCTACCCGCACCACCCGGGTTCCCCATTTGTCGGTGGCGTCGTCGAGGATCTGGCGGAGCTTGGAGTTGATCAGATCGCGGCTGGTGAGAGCCGTGTCCAGATCGAGATCACCCACCACGTTCCGCAGGTTGGTTTGAGCGAGCTTGGTCACGGCCAACGAGAAGTTGGCAACGTTGTACTTCAGTTTCACCGGGTCGGTGGCTTCGTAGTAGATCACCGCGTCGACGGTGACCACGACGTTGTCCTTGGTGATCACTTCTTGCGGCGGAACGTCGACCACCTGTTCGCGCATGTCGACTTTGGTGAGCCGCTTCACGAAGGGCATCACCCAACGGAGACCGGAGTCGACCGTCTTCTCGTATCTACCGAGGAATTCGACCAGGCCCTTCTCGAAGGGCCGAACGACCCGGAAGCCGGTGGCGGCGATCAGGATCAAAGCCGCCGCCACCACGATGAACAGAACTACCAGCGCATTGTTTTCCACTGTCCTCTTCTTTCCTTTGCTCGGTTCAGGTCTCGAGGGGCGTGACCACCAGACGGGACCCGCTCACTTCCAGCACGACAACTTGGGTTCCGGCAGGGATGGGCTGATCCGAGGTGGCCCGCCACTCCTCTCCGCCGATTCGAACGATGCCCGTGCCGGCAAGCGGTTCGATGGCGTCGAGGACCACACCGCGGGTGTTGGTCCAGCGATTGGCTCCTACCGAGGGCAGGGACTGCTGATCCTGGCGGGCGATGAAACGCCGCAGGTAGACAAAGGCGACCAGCGATACTCCGAAGAAGACCAGCCACTGCGGAAGCACGGCCACTCCCGTCCAGGCGAGGACGGCCGCCGCGGCGGAGCCGACCGCAAAGGGGAGCAAGAAGAAGCCTGCCGTAAAGATCTCTCCGATCGCCATCGCGACCGCCAAGCCGGTCCAAAGCCACCTCCAAGTCTCGTTGTCCACTGACGCTCCTCCTCTCGACATGCCTACCGCCACCACCAGGGCCACCACTCCGAGGCCATAAAGCACGAGCTCGCGGCGGCTCTTTGTGCGGCTAACACCAGTACTCGTTCGCTCGCGTTGAGGTCCCCGGTCCCGCGTTTCCGCCGCCCAGGCCTCTGCGAAGCCTCTCAGGTCCTTGCCCACCACCGAGTCGAGGGGCTTGCCTGCCGCGGCGGCCTCCCGCAGGTGATGGTCCAACTGGCTGACCATCTCGGAGATGGCCCCCGAGGAGAGCCCAGCCTCTCGCCAGTAGCGCTCGCAACTCGTGACGATCCGGGCGGTCCCGGCTTGATCAACCATTGTCAACTCCCTTGATGACACCGTTCACTCCGGCGGCAAGTGCCTCCCAATCGGCAATCCAGGCAGAGAGCGTGCGGGCTCCGCTCGGAGCCAGGCGGTAGTACTTGCGGGCGGGGCCGCCTGCCGACTCGACCAGGTAGCCCTCGACCAGGCCCTGACGCTGGAGCCGGGAAAGAAGGGGGTAGATGCTTCCTTCCGAGGCCAGTCGCAATCCGCGGCTTTCGAGCTTCCGCGCCATCTCGTATCCGTAGGTTGCCTGCTCGGCGATCACCGCCAGGAGGCACATGTCGAGCACCCCTTTCAGCAGCTGGCTGCCGTGCTCGTGGCCTATCTTGCTAGGTACCATGTGTGGCATGCTAGTAGGCCAAGTAATCTAGAGCAAGGACAGGGTCCGGGGCAAGCCGGTGAGGAGGTGACTTAGGGGCGGGTGCGGAGACCGTCGCGAATCTCGCGTAGGAGCACGATCTCTTCGGACGGGCCGATCTCCTCGGGCGGTCGGCGCATGCGGTTGTAGGCCTTGACCACCAAGAACATCACGAATCCCACCAAGAGAAAGTTGATGATGGCGCCGAGGAAGGCGCCCACCGACCCGGCGGGAAGCCCGGTGACTGCATCCGGATCGCCAAAGAGACCCATCGTCTCGAGGCTCGACACGTTGAAGAGCAGACCAAGGATGGGATTAACGATCCGATTGATAAAGGTGTTGACCAAGCCGCTGAAGGCAACTCCCATGACAAACGCCACCGCCAGGTCGATGAGGTTGCCTTTGGCGATGAACTCTTTGAACTCCTTGATCACAGAGACCCCTCTTGGTCGCGGACCAAAAAACCATAGAAGCTCCGGCGGAGCGACGCCCCGTTTACCCTGGATTCATGGCCCCGCGTCCCGCCCTCTCCACAATCGATCAACAACTGGTTGGTTCGCGGGCGGTGATCGAGGTGACGCTGACCGCTTCGCATAACCAATATCGGGGGCGCGTCGAAGGCGATGGCGGGCCCAGTCACCGTCATCGGTTAGTGGGGGAGGCAACCCTTCGGGCGATTCGGAATCTCTCTCCAGATGTTGGCTTCGACCTGTCGGCCGTGGCGACCTCCGACCTCGGCAACCTCAAGATCGCTCTGGCCCAGGTTCATCAGAACGGACAGGAACTGGTCGGAAGTGCCATCGTGCGCGGAGGCGACCCGGCAGTGGCGACGGCCAAGGCGGTTCTCGACGCTGTCAACCGGCTCCTTGATCGCTAACCGCTGACCAGCTGATCAAAGGTGCACTCCTTCGGGGCCTTGTCCTCCCGAAACCCCTTGAACGACGGGACCCGGAGGCGCCCCGCGCTCGTCACCTGTCGGTATTCGATCGTGGCTACGAGTTGGGGAGCAACCCAGTGGGCGCGCTTCAATTCGGTGCGACCGCGCATCGCCGAGGCCGGAAACGGTGAAACCGTGCTTGGCAGATCCTCCAGCCTTCGTTTCGCCTCGGCCATCGTCTTCTGAGTGAACCCGGTCCCGACGTTGCCCACGTAGCGCAGCGTGTCGCCCTCGTACATGGCCAGGACCAGGGAACCGATGCTGCCGCTCCGTGCCCCGCCGCCTTCGGTCCAGCCGACCACAACCGCATCGGCATCGAAGACAGTCTTGATCTTGAGCCAGGCCCGTGATCTCGCCCCCGGTTGGTACACAGAACTCAGTTGTTTGGCGACGATCCCTTCCAGATTCTGAGCCTGAGCCGCCTCGAACAGGGCGGCTCCTTCACCGACAATGGCGGGCGAAACCTGAAAACGGCTGGAAGGGACCGCAATCTCCTCCAACAAGCGCCGGCGTTCCGTTAGGGGCTCGTCGATCAAGCTACGTCCATCGAGAAAAAGAAGATCGAAGACCATGTAAGTGACGGGAAGCGATTTGGCCGCCTTCTCGATCGACGCCCGATCGCGCAGATGCATCCGGCCTTGCAATGCTTGGAACGACGGCAACCCGTCATCGAGGGCGACGATCTCGCCGTCGATGACGGCATCGATCGCCACCAATTGATTGTTGATGGCCGACAGTTCGGGATAGGCGACCGTGATGTCATTGTCGTTGCGGGAGATGAGGGTGGTATCGACCCCACAGAGAGCGATGGCTCGGATCCCATCCCATTTCGGTTCGAACGACCAAGCCGGATCGTCGAAGGGCCCGTTGCCGACGCTGGCCAGCATCGGCTTCGGCGGCGGGGGAGGCTCCAAATCGTGACGCAGATCCTCCCCTTGCAGAACGAGCCACTCTTCCTTGCCGTCCCGATCGCGGGTATGGATCAGGTGGAAGATGCCATCGAGGCGCTCGCCACGGAGCCGAAAGCTGAGCTTCTTCCCGTCCCTCTCTAGAGGTTGGAACTGTCCAGTGTCGAAGATCCGTACCTCGCCGGCACCGTAGTTGCCTTCCGGGATCGAGCCCGAGAAGGTGGCGTACTCGTAAGGATGATCCTCCGTTCGGACCGCCAGATGCCGTTGGCCTTTGCGTTTCGGGAGCAGCTTCGGTATCGCCCATGAGACCAGGACCGGCACAGAGCCGTTCAGCATCTCCAATCTGAGATCGTGATGAAGTCGGGTCGCATAGTGCTGGTGAATCACGAACAACTCGCCGGTGGGAGCCACCATGGGATCGACGTCCCCGTCGGAGGCGACTGCCGCCGGCTCTGACGTCCCGGTGAAATCCCGCTTGCGGTTGTAAGTCGATTCGGCCATTGAGGCTTCTTGTGACCGGTTAGCTCAAACCGACTTTGAGGATCGTCTCGCCTGCGAACGCCATTGCCGGGGCTACCTGGAAGGAGTCGGCCAGCTGATCCCATTTTTGAAAGCGGGGATCGTTGTCGTGAAGGTGATGTCCTTCTTCCGTGGCGAAGATGGCGACCACCAGATATTGGTGGGCACCGGACCTTGGCTGAGAGGAGATGTCCATCCGCTGCAGGCAGGCTCCCACCAGGACGCCCTTTTCCTGGAAGTCGATCCAGGTAGGTAGTTCGTGCTCTCGGAACCCGGCTTCGAATTCCTCCGTCTGGGCTTGATCGACACTGAGAACTATTGCTGCCGTCTCCATGGAGGCCTCCAATGATCTGGACTGCACAAGGTTTATACCCCGTCGGCAGACCAAGTCATCAGGGAGGCATCACACGCGAGTGGTGCCGTATCCCTCTGTCTCGGGGTGGCCATGCTCGCCCCTGGTCATGGCGAATTCCTCCTCGGGTGACAGCACCAGCTTGTGCCGGCCGGCAGCCCCGAAGTAGGCGATCCCGACGAGAACCCAGATCGCGGTCCCATATACCCCGGGCCGGTAGCCCGCGTCGAGGAAGGTCGCTACCAACGCGATTACTGCAATAACCCCGGCGACGACGGCTCCGGGGACGCCGAGGGGACTTCGGTAGGGACGGGCGATGTTGGGCATATTGCGGCGCAGCAGCACGAACGCCAGGCACTGCATCGCATAGGAGATCACCGCTCCGAAGACTGCCATGTTGAGCAGCGCTCCGGAAACAGTCGCGGCAAAGGCAGAATCCTGACCTCCTGCCCACCGGAGCAAGAGCGCCAGCAGATATCCCACCGCGGCACCCAGCAGCAGGGCAACCCAGGGGGTCTTCCTGGTGCCATGCGTGATCGACATGAACTTCGGAAAGTATCCGGCCCGCGAGAGCGAGAAGATGTTGCGGCCGTAGGCGTAGATGATGGTGTGAAAGCTGGCAATCAGGCCTGACAGCGCAGCCAACCCCAGCAAGGCGGCACCGGTCCCGCTCCCGAGAATCACACGAAATCCGTCGAGGAGCGGTTCCCCGGAGGTTCGAATCGCCTCCGCTCCGGTGACGCCGGTGTTGAGGAAAAGCACGATGGCGCCGGTGATGACCAGAGTCACCATTCCCCAGATGGTGGCCTTAGGAACATCTCGCTTCGGATCCATCGACTCTTCGGCCGCCAGCGGCAACTCCTCGATCGCCAGGTAGAACCAAATGGCGAATGGCAGGGCGGCAAAGATCCCTGCCGCCCCGAAGGGCAGGAACGGGGTGCCCCCGGCGGCGGGAGCGATATCGGTCAGTCGCCCCGCCTGGAACTCGGGAATCGAGATCACCGCGTAGATGGCCAGTACCGCCAGGGAAATGAGGCAGATAGCAATTGAGAAACGCATCGTCGCTTCGATTCCGACGACGTTCAGCCCAACAAACAAGACGTAGAAAATCGCCAACCACACCATCTCGTTCAAATCGAGACCGATTAGCTCGGCGAACACCGGCCGGGCGTACGCGGCGGCGAATGTGCCCACCACCGCGGTCGTGACCACGTACTCGATGTTTTCGGCGAGACCGGTGATGAATCCTCCCCACGGCCCCATTGCCGAGCGAGCGAAGGAGTAGGCACCTCCGGTATGGGGGAGTGCCGGCGACATCTCGGCGATCGAGTAGCAAAGCCCGAAATACATGATCGTGATGACAACGGTGGCAATCAAAAGACCGCCAAAGCCCCCGACGTTGAGCCCCAGGTTCCACCCCGAGAAGTCACCGGAAATAACGGCGGCGACTCCCAGTGCCCATAAGGACCAGACTCCGGCGTGCCTGCGCAGGCCGCGTTCGCTGAAGTAAGTTTGATCGACGTTCTGATAGGTGACCGAGCCGATTTTCCGCTCGTTGGTCATAGGCCTCCTCTGCCGGCGCAGGAGCCTAGAAATCACCGGCGCCGGCTGCCGGGACGTTGGCACCTTTTCTTGCGGTCGCCCCGGCATCGCTCGGCGTGTCGGCTCTACGCTTTCGCCGCTCAAGCGAATGGAGACTGACCGATGACTCGGGGGCTGTTGACCACGGACGACCTGGCCGGGTTGGTAGACACGGGGAAGATTGACACCGTGGTGGTGGCATTCACCGATCACTACGGCCGCCTTCACGGCAAGCGATTTGAGGGCTCTTATTTCCTCGAGGACATTGCCAGGGCCGGCACCCACGGTTGTGACTACCTCCTCACCGTCGACATGGAGATGGAACCGGTGCCTGGTTACAAATACGCCAATTGGGAGTTGGGCTATGGGGACTTCCACATGGTTCCCGATCTGGGGACGATGCGGGTCGCAAGCTGGCTCGACCGCAGTGCCATCGTCCTCTCCGATTTGCATGATCCGCACCACCACGATCTTGTCGCGGTCGCCCCCCGGACCATTCTCCGGCGGCAGCTCGAGCGGGCGGGAGAGTCGGGGTTCACAGCCCAGGGCGCCTCGGAAATTGAGTACTTCCTCTTTCAGGACAGCTACCGGGATGCGGCCGCCCGCCGCTACCAGGACCTCAACCCCGTTGGCTGGTACATCGAGGACTATCACCTGCTGCAGGGGATGCGAGAGGAAAAGTACAACGGGGCCGTCCGCCGGCATCTTTCGGCTTCCGGGATTCCGGTGGAGAATTCGAAAGGGGAATGGGGCCGGGGCCAGCACGAGATGAACATTCGCTACGCAGAGGTGCTGGAGATGGCCGACCGGCACTCGATCATGAAGCTGGCGATGAAGGAGATCGCCGAGTCGCTCGACATGTCGGTGACATTCATGGCCAAGCCACAGATGAGCGAAGCCGGCTCCTCCTGTCACATCCACCTGAGTCTGTGGTCGGGCGATATCAACGCATTCCCCGGCGAAGCATTGGAGGGTCCAATAGAGGTGTCTCCGACCTTCCGCCATTTCTTGGGCGGATGGATGACCCATGTCCCCGACGTGATGCCCTTTTTCGCTCCGACGATCAACTCGTACAAGCGCTATCAAGACGGGTCGTGGGCCCCGACTCGAATCGCCTGGTCCTACGACAACCGCACCGCCGGGTTCCGAGTGGTCGGTCACGGCTCGGGCTTGCGCATCGAGTGCCGGATTCCGGGGGCTGATTGCAACCCCTACCTCGCCTATGCGGCTGTGCTGGCGGCGGGACTCGACGGGATTGCCAAAGAGATCGAGCCGCCAGCACATTTCTCCGGCGACATCTATCAAGCATCCGAACTAGCCCGAGTGCCGCGAACGTTGCGGGAAGCGACGGACAACTTCTCGGCTTCGGAGTTTGTCAAGGCCGCTTTCGGGGAGGACGTCCAGGAGCACTACACCCACTTCTTCCGTCAGGAGCAAGACGCTTTTGACAACTCCGTCACCGACTGGGAGCGGTGGCGGTACTTCGAGCGCATCTGATGAGACTGGAGAACAAGGTGGCGCTGATCACTGGCGCCGCCGGAGGGATCGGTCGCGAAGCCACCTTCCTGTTTGCAGCCGAGGGCGCATCGGTGGTCGCCGTCGACCTCGATCGGGAGGCGGCTGTGGCGGTGGCTAATGACGTCAACCGGAGCGGGGGCCGGGCAACCGCTGTCGGAGCAGATGTGTCGAAGGCCGCCGATTGCGAGGCGATGGTCACGACCGCTGAATCCGAGTTTGGTCGTCTCGACGTGTTGTTCAACAACGCCGGGATCATGCACTCGAATGACGACGATGCGGTTTCGACGGACGAGGAAGTGTGGGATCTGACGATGAGCATCAACGCCAAAGGAGTGTTTCTGGGATGCAAGTTCGGGATCCCCGCCCTGCGTCGCGCTGGCGGGGGATCGATCATCAACACCGCCTCCTTCGTGGCAATGTTGGGGGCAGCCACGCCGCAGGTGGCCTACACGGCATCGAAGGGAGCCGTGCTGTCGATGACGCGCGAACTGGCCGTTTTGCATGCCCGCGAAGGCATCCGGGTAAACGCTCTCTGTCCGGGTCCCCTTCACACCGAACTCCTGATGAAATTCCTTGACACGGAGGAAAAGAAGGCTCGGCGGCTGGTTCACATTCCTATGGGTCGGTTCGGAGAAGCCAAGGAGATGGCGCGGGCCGCGCTCTGGCTTGCCTCAGACGAGTCTTCCTTTACGACCGGTGCCACCTTCCTAGTCGACGGTGGAATCACCTCGGCCTACGTCACCCCGCTCTAGTGAGTTATCCAGCGCAAGCGGCGGTTACCGCCGACCGGATGATCTCGTCGGTTACCTGGGCGGGCTTCGTCACCTCGAAGACGTCGATCGCTTCGCCTCGGCGAGTGTCGATCTTGGCGAGCGTGATCGAGAGGCCGAGGGATGTCATGGCAGCGGCGAGATCGTGGAGCAACCCCACCCGATCGCGGGCACGGACATCGATCGTCGAACCGGTGATGTGGACGTAAGTGGATTGCTCCATCTCCAAAGAGGCGACCCGCTTCTCGGCCAGGCGTGCTTCGAGATCGAGCGCCCCGGCAAACGTCCTTTCCAGGGTTTCTCGCACTGCTGGCCAGCGCCCCTGGCCCACCATGTCCGAACCCCGCGAGTCGGCCACGCGAAACGTGTCGATGGCTAATCCGTCATTCCGCGTCACCACTCGGGCCTCGAGCACATTCAGGTTATGCAGGGCGAGGACTCCGGCCACGGTGGCCAGCAAGCCCGGTCGGTCCCGGGCTGCCACGACGATGTTGGACACGGGAGCACCCGGCACGATCGCGGTTCGTACCTCGGCCGAATCGGGGTTGGGGTGAGCGAGACGGAGATGGCTGGCGACGACCTCGGTGTCAAAGCGGCCGAGGTACTCGGGGGGCATTCCTTCCAAATGCGCGGCGATTGCCCCCATCGTGAGCTCGGGAACCAGGATCGCCAGGTCCCCCAGCAACTCCTCCGGGAGGGTCGACGGCCTTCCCTCCAGCAAGGCGGCCGTCTTCGTGACCAATGTCCGCAGGAGCGATTCTTTCCATGGACTCCACATATCAGGTCCGGTCGCGCGGGCATCGGCCACGCTCAGGAGGGTGAGGGATCGCAGAAATTCGAGGCTTCCCACGGAACGAGCCAGCGAAGCGATGACTTCGGGGTTTTCGGGGTCCAGACGAAAGGCCGTCTCGGGCAGGAGAAGGTGGTGACGGACGGCGTAGCCAACCATGGCGGCCGTCGTCGCGGAGAAACCTATCCGGGTCAGCAGCTTTTGGGCCACTGCGCTTCCAGTCTCGGAGTGATCGCCCGGCAACCCCTTTCCGATGTCATGGAGGAACGCCGCTAGCAACACTTCGTCAAGACCACCAATCTGATCGGCAATCTCTCCGCACCAGTCGATGGCACCATCGGCCAGCTCGACGACATTGGCCACGGTGGCCCCGAGGTGGGCGTCGACTGGGTGATGATGGAAGGGAGCCACCTGGGCGAGACCGCGGAGATGGCCAAGCTCGGGCAGGGCTCGGGTCAGCCAGCCGGCCTCCCAGAGCCCGAGGAGTGCCTCCCACCCCGGGGCGCCGGCTGCGAGGAGAGCGACGAGGCTTGCGCGATCGCCCGAATGCCACTCGGGAGGACCCGTGCGGGCGACGAAATCCCGTTCCCAGGAAGAGAGGCGTCCCCCTGAGCCCGAAGCCGCCGCCGCCCGGGCATAGGAGAATGGAGTCGCAGCCGGCTCTCGCTTGCCCCACCGCGAGCGCACCAGTCGAATGACGGCCAGCCCGGCGTGGTTGATCGGATCGGTCCCCGCAGGTCGCACCCGACCCCACCGGAGGGCGGCAGTTCCATCGATGGTCCGAGCGGCGGCGTACACCTCGGTGGCGAGCTCGGTCGGATCGCGACCCAGCGATTCGCCTACCTGCCACCGCAGCTCGACCGGATAGAGATCTGCGGCCCGCTTCTGGATGGTATGCAACGCCTCTCGTACCTCAAGGAGGGTGGCGACCGCAGCCCGTTCGCTCGCCCCCGCTGGTAGGAGCGGCTCCTCTCCGATGAGCCGTGATCGTTGGCGGTCCCACTCGAGACGGTGATGACTGCGGAGGCCTCCGCGGCCGTTCTTCACGTCGAGCTCCTGACGGGCGAAGGGCTCGCGTTCCCAAACTCTGCGCTCCTCCGCCGCCAGCAGCTCGGACAGGTTGGCCCGGGGACCGATCAGCAGCTTGGCCAGCCCGGCCATGAGCTCCTCGAACAGTTGCGCCGGGCCCGAGACCAGGCGAGCCGAAAGCAAAGAGCAGAGGGCGGTCAGATTGTCGCGGGCAAAGGCGAGACTTGCGCGCACAGTCCGGGTGGCGTGGCCCACCTTGTGCCGGGCATCCCAGAGGGGGTAGAGGACCGAACGAACCGCCTCCTCGGGAGCAGGGCCCTCGTGAAGAAACAGCAGATCGATGTCGGAGTGCAGGCACAGCTCGAAACGGCCGTATCCACCCACGGCAAGCACGCCGAGGTCCGGGTGCGCCTTGGCAAGTCCTCGCACCATGTGGTCGACTTGATCCGAACGCGCCCGCAACGGCGGGCGATAACCGCTAAATGGCCTCGGCTCCTCGCTCACCCGTTCTGATCCTCAGTATCTGTTCGATGGGAAGGACGATGACCTTGCCATCTCCAATATCCCCGGTGCGGGCGGCGCCTTCGATGGTCGATACGACTCGTTCGACGTCGTCGTCCTCGATCGCCACCTCAATTCGGGTCTTGGGAACGAATTCGACCTTGTATTCGGCGCCCCGATACACCTCGGTCTGTCCCGACTGGCGACCGAACCCCCGGATCTCACCGACCGACATACCGGTGACTCCAACCTCCCGCAAGGCGTCCTTGATCTCTTCGAGCTTGAACGGCTTGACGTAAGCAACTATCAGCTTCACGAAACGCTCCTATTCCGAGAACACATAACCCCGCTCTTCGTGGAGCGAGATGTCGAGACCTTCGGTTTCCTGATTCTCCTCGACCCGCAGGCCGGTGAGGGCTTTGACGATGCGAGCCAGCAGGTAGGTGGCGATGAAGGTGAAGGCGATCACCGCCAGCACGGCGACGACCTGCTTGAAAAAGAAGCTCGCCCCGCCGAAGAGCAGGCCATCGGGAACGGCTGTGTTGACCCGGCTTTCGGCGAAGACCCCCACCAGGACCGAACCGACGATGCCGCCTACCAGATGGACTCCGACCACGTCGAGGGAGTCGTCGTAGCCGAAGCGAAACTTGAGACTCACCGCTAGGAAGCAGAGAAAACCGGCGACGGCGCCGATGGCTATGGCCGACATCGGCGAGACGAAGCCCGCTCCGGGAGTGATGGCAACCAAGCCGGCCACGGCTCCGGAGGCCGCGCCGAGAGTGGTGGGCTTGCCGGTCTTCATCCACTCGGCGACCACCCAGCCCAGGGCCGCCACCGAGGCGGCGATCTGCGTCGTGACGAAGGCGCTGACGGCGATGCCATCGGCGGCCAAAGCGGAGCCGGCGTTGAAACCAAACCACCCGAACCAGAGGATGCCGGTCCCCAGCAGAGTGAGCGGTAGGGAGTGGGGCCGCATCACCTCCGCTCCGAACCCACGACGGGGTCCGAGGGCGAAGACCAGGGCCAGGGCGGCAATCCCGGCATTGATGTGGACCACCAGGCCGCCGGCGAAGTCACGGACACCCCAGGCGAAGAGCCAGCCATCGGCGGCGAAGCCCCAATGGGCGACGATCGGATAGATGATCAGGGCCCACAGGGTGGTGAAGAGGACCCAGGCGGAGAACTTCATCCGTTCGGCGACTGCCCCTGAGATCAGGGCGGGGGTGATGATGGCGAACATCATCTGGAAGACCATGAAAAGAAGGCTGTCGCCTTCGACACCCCGCAGGGCGAAGAAGTCGAGTCCCCCTATCAGCCCGCCGATGTCTGTGCCGAAGGCGAGGGTGTAGCCGATGACGGTCCAGACCACGGTCACGATGGAGATCGTGAAGAAGTTCTTCATCAGCATGTTGAGAACGTTCTTCGAACGGACCATCCCGCCATAGAAAAGAGCCAGTCCGGGGGTCATGAACAGCACCAGCGCGGAGCTGATCAAGAGCCAGGCGATGGTTCCTTCGCTCACCCTGCCTCCTCGAGTAGGAAGGCGACACGATCAGACTCAAGTGTTTCGAGAGCGTTTCCGGCCGGTTAACTCATTCTTGCGTATTTTTGGCACGGTCAACCGTGTCAAAAGAATCGCAAGAATGAAGGGATGGAGAAGGTCGATCTCGAATTGCGCAACACCACTTATCACCAGTTCGCGGATCTCGGACGAGCTCCTTCGGCGGACGAGGTTGCCGATGCTCTTGGCGTTTCCTCGCAGGTTGTCCAGGAAGGCTGGCGACGGCTGCACGAGGCTCATGCACTAGTGCTCGATAGCGAGACCGGTGAATTGCTGATGGCCAACCCTTTCGCAGGGCGGGAGACTGAATTCAAGGTTTCAACCGGCGAGCGCAGTTGGTTTGCCAACTGCGCCTGGGATGCGTTCGGAATCGGTGCTGCCTTGGGCCTAGATTCGGTTATCGAGACCGTCTGCCCGGACTGCTCCAACCCCATCCGGATAGCAGTGACCGAGGGCCGGCCGGATGACGAGGCTTCGATTTTCCATGTGCTGGTTCCCGCGGCCCGGTGGTGGGACGACATCACGCACACCTGAGGAACCATGCTGCTCTTCCGGTCGGAGGAACATTTGAAGCGATGGCTGGCGGGAAGACAGCGGGGGGCGGTCCTCTCAACTCGCCAGCTCTCTGACCTCGCAAGCGCTTGGTGGGGCGATCGTTTGGCCAGCCACTGGAAGCCTCACACCCGAGAACAGAATCAAAGAATCCTCAACGACCTCGGGCTCACCAGCCCTTTCTGGAATCTCGGGTCGTGACCGTCCTCGTCAATCCCGCCACCGCCGAGCCTATCGACGAGGTCCCGGCTCTTGGTCCGGCTGAAGTCGATGTCGCGGTGGAGCATGCTCGGGAAGCCTTTCGATCCTGGAGTCAGGCCCCGGTGCGGGAACGTCGCGATGTCATGAGACGGATCGCTGACCTGATCCGACGTGATCACGAACGCTTGGCGAGGCTCGAATCCATGAACACCGGAAAGCCGATCAGCGCGGCTCGGGGCGAGATCGGCGCCGTCGCTGCAACCTTCGATTTCTATGCCGGCGTCACCGACAAGTTTGGAGGCGACACCATCCCCGGCAACGCGCCGGGCACCCTCTTGACGTGGCGCCATCCGATCGGAGTCTGCGGGGCCATCGTGCCGTGGAACTTTCCGATGGTGATCGCGGGGTGGAAGGTCGCTCCTGCCCTGGCCATGGGCAACACCGTGGTCTTGAAGCCCGCAGAAGTGACACCGCTCTCGGCGCTGGCCCTGACCGATCTGGCGCTCGAAGCAGGGCTCCCCGACGGGGCTTTGAACGTTGTCACCGGCCGGGGCTCTGCCGCCGGCGAGGCACTGATCAATCACCCCTTGGTCTCCAAGATCTCCTTCACCGGCTCGACCGAGGTCGGACGCCGGGTTATGGAAGCGGCAGCCGGAACGATCAAGCGGGTATCGCTGGAACTGGGTGGCAAATCAGCCAACATCGTCTTCGCCGACGCCGATCTCGATGCTTGCTTAGCTTCCTCGCTCTGGTCCGTGTACGACAACGCCGGGCAGGACTGCTGCGCTCGCAGCCGGATGCTCGTCGAGCGTGGGGTCTATTCCGAGGTCGTGGAGCGCTTCGTGGCGGCGACGCGGGCAATCAAGCTCGGTGATCCGGTCCTTGACCAGACCGAAATGGGTCCGCTCATCACCGCAGCTCATCGGCGACGAGTCGTCGAATATCTTGAGATCGGCCGGGCGGAAGGTGCCACGATCGCGGTGGGGGGCAAGCAGCCCGAGCTACCAGGAAACTTTCTCACACCAACGGTCATGCTCGACGTCAATACGAACATGCGGGTGATGCAGGACGAGATCTTCGGGCCGGTGGTGGGAATCATCCCATTCGACAACGAAGAGGAAGCAATTCGGCTGGCGAATGATTCCATCTACGGGCTCTCCGGTTCGCTCTGGACGAGTGATATTGGTCGGGCTTTGCGGGTGGCAAAGGCAGTGGAGACCGGGATGATCTCGATCAATTCGTCGTCGAGCGTCCATATCGAGGCTCCGTTCGGGGGCGTCAAGCAGTCGGGATTCGGGCGCGAGCAAGGCATGGCCGCCCTCGAGCAATACACCGAGCTCAAGACCATCTTCATTGGGGAATGACCGTGCGACTCGGCCTTCTCCTCAGCGACCACATCCCCTCCGAGCTCCGCCGCGATTTTGGTGACTATCCGGACATGTTCTCGCAGTTGTTACCCGGCGCCGAGATTCGCCCCTTCGATCTCACGGTCGGCGACTTCCCGGCGGATCTGGAATCCATTGACGCCTGGGTTGGGGCCGGCTCCCGACTGTCGGTGTACGACGACCTCGATTGGATAAATCGATTCAAAGAACTCCTGCGACGGATCGACGCTGAGCGCCGCAAGTATGTCGGCGTCTGCTTTGGGGCGCAGATGATCGGAGAGGCTTTAGGAGGCAGGGTGACTCGAGCACCCCAAGGCTGGCAGGTGGGGATCAAAGAAGCGGAGATGGTTGACGGGGGTCGCTTGCGAATCCTGCATTGCAATGCCGACCAGATCGTCGCTCTCGCTCCAGGAATGCGGGTGCTAGCCAGCGCCGACACCAACCCCGTCGAGATGGTCGCGGTTGGCGACCACATCCTGGGATTCCAGGGTCATCCCGAGTTCACTACAGAGTTCGTGACCGCATTGGTGGAACGGCGACGAGGGGGATTGATCCCGACCGAGGTGGCCGATGCCGGACTCGCCTCGATGAAGGTCCCACCAGACACCGATCGACTTCGAGAGACGATTGTCAGCTTCGTCTCGTCCTAATTCCAGGCCGGCTGGCCCTGATTCCAGTCGATCATGCCAGGATCGAGATCTGTCATGACATCAAGTAAGTCCAGTTCGATCGGTACCAGGGCACCCTCCGGAAGGAGGGCTTTGTGCATCCGTTGTTTGCGCGCACCATGACCCACCGAGACCACGAACCCTTCCAAGGGACTGAGTTGCTTCATGAGACCGACCCTACCAGAGTAAGTTGCGTAAAGCAACCCATTCGGTAGACTGGCTTCGATGCCATCCCGCAAAAGCCTTGAGGAACTGCAGTGTTCGGTTGCCAACACGGCCGAGTTGGTCGGCGATCAGTGGACGGTTTTGATCCTCCGCGACGCCTTCTTGGGGATCAAGCGGTTTGACGATTTTCAAAAAGACCTCGGTATCGCCCGCAACGTCCTCGCCGACCGCCTTTCGCGACTGGTCCAAGCCGGGATCCTCGACACCCGCCTCTATCAAGAACGACCTCCTCGTCACGAGTACCTCTTGACCGAGAAAGGCAAGGATCTGCTCGACGTTCTGGTGGCTTTTCGTCGCTGGGGGGACAAGTGGAACGCACCCGACGAACGATTTATCCGGCCACTCCGTCACCTCGAGTGCGGCGAGATCATGGAGGGGGTCATGTGTTGCAATCACTGCGGCCAGCCGCTCGACCATCGCAACGTGCGGGTGGAGCCCTCCCTCGCTCCCGTTCTCCGCTGAAAGTGGCTGCAAACGAGAAGGTCTATGACAGCCCCGCGGGCTGGGTAGCCGACCACATCAAGTCCTATATCGAAAGCGGGGGAAGGCGCGGTCATCGCTGGCGCGGCGTCAACACCCTCCTCTTGACCACTCGGGGCCGGAAGACGGGAAAGCTTCGGCGCACCGCTCTCATCTACGGGCAAGACGGCGACCGTTACCTGGTGGTGGCTTCGATGGGGGGAGCACCCAACCACCCCGAGTGGTATCTCAACCTGGTTGCCACCCCCGAGGTCAGAATTCAAGTCGGCTCCGAGGAGTTCGATGCCATCGCTTTCACGGCCACGGGCGACGAGCGCTCCCGCTACTGGAATGCGATGGCCGAGATCTGGCCCGACTACAACAAATATCAGGAGCGAACCACTCGTCAGATCCCGGTGGTGGTGCTCGAGCCGCGCAAATAGTCGCACCTGTTTCTCCGAAGTCAGTATCGAGCTTTCCTTCCTAGAGTCAGGGCGGACCAATGGATCTTTCCAAGCTGACGACGCGTAGCCAGCAGGCGCTGGTCGCAGCCCGCGATCAAGCCACGGCCCGCAATCACGGCGGCATCTATCCCGCCCATCTGCTGCGGGCGCTGGTGGCCCAAACCGAAGGTCTGGTCCTCCCGGTGCTACAAGCTCTCGGCACCGCGCCCAACGACGTGCGGCAAGCCGCCGAAGTCGAGCTCAACAAGCTGCCTCAGGTTTATGGGGGAGCCGAGCCGCAGATGACCCAGGACCTGGCTCGGGTCCTCGAGGTGGCCGATCAGCACCGCTCCGACTTTCGCGACGACTACATCTCGGTCGAGCATCTTCTTCTCGGCGTGGCCGAGAGCGGCGATGCGGCGGGGAGGGCCCTGCGCGAGCTTGGGGTAACCAAGACCGCCATCCTCGACGCCCTCAAGGGGCTTCGGGGCAACCAGCGCATCACCACGGCCGACCCCGAGGCGACCTTTCAAGCCCTCGAGCAGTACGGCCGCGACCTCACAGCCGTCGCCGAGCAGGGCAAGCTCGATCCCGTCATCGGCCGCGATGAAGAGATACGAAGGGTGATCCAGGTCCTATCCCGACGGACCAAGAACAATCCGGTCCTCATCGGCGAGCCTGGGGTGGGAAAGACCGCGATTGTCGAAGGCCTGGCTGGTCGCATCGCCGACGGCGACGTTCCCGAGTCCTTGAAGGGCCGGCGAATCGTGGCGCTCGATCTGGGTTCGATGCTGGCCGGCGCCAAGTACCGGGGAGAGTTCGAGGAACGCCTGAAAGCGGTTCTCAATGAAATCAAGTCTTCAAACGGTCAAGTCATCACCTTCCTCGACGAACTCCACACCGTCGTTGGAGCGGGAGCCGCCGAAGGGGCCATGGACGCTTCGAACATGCTCAAGCCCATGCTCGCCCGCGGCGAGCTCCGGATGATTGGGGCCACCACTCTCGACGAATACCGCAAGCACATCGAGAAGGACGCGGCGCTGGAGCGGCGCTTTCAGCCGGTCCTGGTCGACGCGCCGACCGTCTCGGACACGATTGGGATTCTGCGAGGTCTAAAGGAGCGTTACGAGGTCCATCACGGAGTTCGGATCACCGACTCTGCCTTGGTGGCGGCGGCCGTGCTCTCCGATCGCTATATCACCGCCCGCCACCTTCCCGACAAGGCCATCGACCTCATCGATGAGTCCGCCTCCCGACTCCGCATCGAGATCGATTCGATGCCCGAGGAGATCGATGAGCTCACCCGTCGTCGGATCCAGCTCGAAATCGAAAGAGAGGCATTGAAGAAGGAGTCCGACGCCGCCTCCAAGGAACGTCTTGCCAACCTCGAAAGGGAATTGGCGGATCTCTCCGAACAAATCGAGGGTCTCACCGCCCGCTGGAATCTCGAGAAGGAGGCGATCGCTTCGATCCGGGCGATCAAGGAGCAGATCGAGGAGAACCGGAGCCTGACGGAGCGAGCCGAGCGCGAGGGAGACCTGGCCCGAGCAGCGGAGCTTCGCTATGGGACCATGCGAGAGCTCGAGGCCAATCTCGCCCGCAAGCAAGAGGATCTTGAGAAGCTCCATTCCGAGGGACGGATGCTTTCGGAGGAGGTCACCGACGAGGACGTGGCTGGCGTGGTGGCTCGCTGGACCGGGATCCCGGTCTCGAAGCTGGTCCAGGGCGAGATGGAAAAGCTGATCCATCTCGAGGAACAGCTGCACCGGCGAGTGATCGGCCAGGATCGGGCGGTGTCGGCCGTGGCGGACGCGGTGCGTCGCAATCGGGCCGGTTTGGCCGATCCCAACCGGCCAATCGGGTCATTTCTATTTCTGGGGCCAACCGGAGTCGGGAAGACCGAGCTGGCCCGGGCCTTGGCCGAGTATCTCTTCGATGACCAGCGGGCGATGGTGCGCATCGACATGTCCGAGTACATGGAACGTCATGCCGTGAGCCGCCTCATCGGCGCTCCTCCCGGCTATGTCGGCTATGACGAAGGGGGCCAGCTCACCGAAGCGGTCCGGCGCCGCCCTTACTCGGTGATCTTGCTCGACGAAGTCGAGAAGGCGCATCAGGACGTCTTCAACGTGCTCCTGCAATTGCTCGACGACGGACGACTCACCGACGGCCAGGGCCGGACCGTCGACTTCACCAACTCGGTCTTGATCATGACCTCGAACCTCGGCTCGGAGTTCATTCAGGAAGATCTGCCAGACGAGGTGGTCGAGGAACGAGTGATGAAGGCAGTGCGCAGTCATTTCCGGCCCGAGTTCCTCAACCGGGTCGACGACATGATCGTCTTCCGGCGCCTCACCATGGAGCAGCTGCGGGAGATTGTCGATATCCAACTCGAAGAGCTGCGCCGCCGCCTAGTCGACCGCCATATCAATCTCGACCTGACCGACGCCGCCAAGGCGCACCTGGCCGAGGAGGGTTTTGACCCGGTGTACGGGGCACGCCCGCTGAAGCGGGTGATCCAACACGAGATTGCAGATCCACTGGCGATGAAGCTCCTCGCCGGCGAGTTCGGCGAAGGCGACACGGTGACGGTCGACGCCCAGGGCGGAGAACTGATTTTCGCTGCCAGCGAGGTGCTGCGGGTCTAGATCTCGCCCCCAACATTGGCGAGATTCGGCTCCCCCACGGGGCGCTTTTGGTTTCAACCGACTCAGCCCCGGGTATTTCGACCCGTCAAGTCGGGCTGATGCGTACAGGTTCGAATGAAGGACCGCAGATGAAGGTCACCCGTCGAACGTTCATTCAAGGGGGCGTCGTTGGGGCCGCTGCCTTGGCGGGACTCGGCTTCGATCTCGCACCGGCGCAGGCCATGATCAAGGATTTGAAGATCAGTCGGGCCAGCGAGGTGCGTTCGGTCTGCCCGTACTGCGCGGTGGGCTGCTCGATGATCGCCTACGTCGGCGGCCTGGGCCAGACCCAGAGCTTCAACACCACGCCGCATTTGATTCATATCGAAGGCGACCCCGACAGTCCGGTAAACGGTGGATCTCTCTGCCCCAAGGGCGCTGCCACCATGCAGCTCGCCCTCTCTGCCGAAAGAATCGAACATCCCCGCTACCGGGCGCCGGGAGCGAGCGAGTGGACCCAGATCTCGTGGGAGGAGGCCCTCGATCGCTTAGCTCGTTTGATGAAGGATGCCCGCGACGAGCGATTCGTCGCCACCGATGCCGATGGCAACACCGTGAACCGCAACGAGGGGTTTGCCTGGGGCGGGGGTGCCACGATCACCAATGAAGAGGGATACCTCGTCACCAAGATGATGCGGGCACTGGGGGTGGTGGGCCTAGAGCAACAGGCCCGGCTTTGACACGGCCCCACGGTGGTCAGTTTGGCCGCCACGTTTGGAAGGGGGGCGATGACCAATCACTGGGTGGACTTCAAGAACTCCGACCTGTTCTTGGTGATTGGCGCCAACCCGGCCGAGAACCACCCCTGCGGTTGGAAGTGGGCATTTCACGCCCGTGATCACCGCGGCGCCAGGATCATCCACGTCGATCCCCGGTTCACCCGCACCTCCGCCACCGCCGACAATTGGGTCGCAATTCGGGCGGGAACGGACGTTGCCTTCTTCGGAGGAATGATTCGGCACATCCTCGAGAATCGGCTCTATCACGAGGAGTACGTCAAACTTCACACCAACGCTTCTTTCGTAGTTGCCGAGGGCTACTCGTTTCAAGACGGGCTCTTCTCCGGATACGACGAGACGGCGCGCGAATACGACACGTCCACCTGGGACTACGAAAGGGTCGCGGCGGCCACGCCCACGGGCGGTGAAGGTACGGACCCGGAGCCGTTCGCCCTCCGCGACCCGACGCTGCAGCATCCACGTTCGGTCTTCCAGCTGCTCAAGACCCATTACGCCCGCTACACCCCCGAGGTGGTGGAAGAAGTCACCGGAATCCCGGCCGCGGAGTTCCTAGCCATAGCCGATGAGTTCGGAGCCACCGGCGTTCCCGAAAAGGTGGGAAACATCGTCTATGCCGTCGGCCTTACCCACCACACCCAGGGTTCCCAGATGATTCGCGCCGCCGCCATCGTCCAGCTGCTGTTGGGGAATATGGGTCGCCCCGGTGGGGGCATGAACGCCGAGCGCGGTCACGCCAATATCCAGGGCAACACCGACAACGCCCAATCATGGGAGATACTCCCCGGTTATCTCGTCATCCCCCGGCCGGGGATGGAGACCCTCGACCAGTACGAGACCCCGGCCTCGCTTACTCAGATGGACGCGGGCTCGATCAATTTCTTCGGCTCGAACTATCGCAAGTTCATGGTCAGCCTTTTGAAGGCCTGGTACGGCGACTCAGCCCGAGCTTCGAACGACTTCCACTACTCCTATCTCCCCAAGCCCGACAAGAACTGGTCTTGGATGACGTTCTACGCCGAGGCGCTGGCAGGTCGCCTGCATGGGCTCTTCAACTCTGGCATGTCGAGCGTCAACATCGGGCCCGACTCCAACCGGGTCATCCAAGCCCTGTCGAAACTCAAGTGGCTGGTGGTGATGGATCCGTTTCCCACTGCCTCCTCTGAGTTCTGGCACGGAGACGGGATCGATCCGGCGTCAGTCGATACCGAGGTTTTCTTCCTCCCCACCACGCATTGGATCGAGAAGGCTGGGGCCTTCGTCAACTCCGGTCGCTGGACCCAGTGGAAGCACGCCGCTCTCCCCGCCGAGGGCGATATCAAAGACGACGCGTACATCCTTTCCCAGTTGCTTCTCCGTCTTCAGCGTCTCTACCGCGCCGAGGGCGGCGCGTTCCCCGATCCCATCCTCGATCTCGATTGGCCCTATTCCGATCCGACCAACCCTCCACTTGAAGAGGTGTCCCGAGAGATCAACGGCCGTGACCTGACCACTGGAGAGCAGCTCTCGACCTTCAACGACGCCAAGGACGACGGCTCCACCGCCATCGGTAACTGGCTCTACACCGGCTCGTGGACCGAGGAAGGCAACATGATGGACCGGCGGGGAACGGACGATCCCACCGGCCTCGGGTTCTATCACAACTGGGCGTGGTCCTGGCCGGCCAACCGGCGAGTGCTTTACAACCGCGCCTCGGCTGACGCTGATGGGCGCCCTTGGGACCCCACTCGTCCCGGCATCGTTTGGAATGGCCAAACCTGGAAAGGCGATGTCCCGGATTTCATCCCCGACTCGCCGCCATCGGAGGGCAAAGGCGCATTCATCATGACCGGGGAAGGGGTGGCCCGGATCTTCGCTCCCGGTTCTTTGATGATGGACGGTCCGATCCCCGAGCACTACGAGCCGGTCGAATCCCCGGTCGAAAACGTACTCAGCCGCGTCCGGCGGGTACCGACCACGATCCTCTACGAAGGCGTGGCAGCCAGTTTCGCCGAAGACGACAGTGAATTCCCCTATGTCGCCACGACTTATCGGGTGACCGAGCACGAGCACTTCGTCACCCAATATGTTCCCTATCTGGTGGAGGCGATGCCCGACTTCTTCATCGAGCTCCCCCGGGAACTGGCCAGCGAGAAGGGGATCAGCGACCTCGATCAGGTGCGGGTGAGTTCCAAACGAGGGCAGGTGCAGGGGGTTGCCTTGGTCACCAAGCGCATGCGTCCACTGCGACTGGGGAACAAGGTGGTCTACCAGGTGGGAATCCCCGTTCACTGGCACCCGACCGGCGGGCACGGCAAGGGGAATACCGCTCAGATGGTCAACCTTCTCACCCCCTATGTCGGTGATGGCACCACCGTCACCCCGGAGTTCAAGGCCTTTCTGGTCAATGTCGAGAGGGCGTAGGCGATGACCACGACGGATCTCGGTCTGACCATCAGGAGGCAATCGGCCACTCCCGCCTCGGGCACGAACATCCGACGGGATCATTCGACTCCTGCCCTTGAAATTTCGAAGCTGGTCGACATCGACCTCTGCATCGGGTGCAAGGCCTGCGAGGTTGCCTGCAAGGAGTGGAACGACCTTCAGGTGGAGGAGACCCACCTCTTCTCCGGGTATCAGAGCCACCCCGATCTCACTGCCCACACCTGGGATCTGATGCGTTTCAACGAGGTGGAGCTGGCGGGAGGGGCTTTGGCCTGGCTTATCCGCAAGGACTCCTGTCTTCATTGTGAAGAGCCGGGATGCCTTCTCGCCTGTCCCGCCCCGGGGGCGGTGATCCAGTACGAGAACGGCATCGTCGATTTCAACCAGGATGCCTGCATCGGGTGTCAATACTGCGTGAGCGGCTGTCCATTCGACATCCCTCGCTTCGACACCGTGACCAAGAAGGTCTACAAGTGCACGCTCTGCATCGACCGGGTTTCGACTGGTCTCGAACCCGCTTGCGTCAAGGCCTGCCCAACGGGGGCGATCCGGTTTGGAACCAAAGAAGACATGCTCTCTTATGGACTCGAGAAGGTCGAGAAGCTCAAGGCCCGGGGCTTCTCGGAGGCGATGCTCTACGACCCGGTCGGAGTCGGCGGGTTGCACATGATGTACGTGGTGCCACGGGGTGAGATTCTCGAACAGTACGGGTTGCCGGTAGACCCAACCGTCACCGCTCCCACCAGCTTCCCCTCACTGATCGGTGCCCTTCGCAAGGTTGGGGCCACGGCGAGTTGGGCTGGCCTGCTGGCGGCGGCCGTCTATTTCCTCAAGACCGGCAAGCGCTATCCGCCGCCCGAGGAGGAGGCGGTGGCGGCGGCCTATGAGAAAGCACCTCATGGCTGAAATTGTCACCGCCGAAGAACTCGCCCGGGAGCACGAACCCCGACTAATCACCCGCCACACTTTCGGAGTCCGGGTCGTGCATTGGTGGACGACGCTGACCTTCCTCTATCTACTTCTGTCCGGATTCGCCTTGGGTTACCCCCGCATGGCCTGGTTGCTAGATCTCATGGGAGGTGGCCAGTCGGTGCGATTCGTCCATCCCTGGGTCGGGGTTGGTTTCACTGTTGGCCTCGTCTTCATGTTCGCCATGTGGCTGCCGTCGATGAGCTTTCATTCCGTCGACCGGCACTGGTTCCGCAACCTCGGGGAATACGTTCGTACCGGCCACACCGATACAGATACAGACAAGTTCAATGGCGGCCAGAAGGCGTACTACTGGTTTTCGGTCATCAATGGGCTGGTGTTGTTGGCTACCGGCATTCCGCTTTGGCTCCCGGACTTGATGCCGCGGGAATGGAATCTGGCGGCGAGATTTTCACACCATGTCTTCTTCCTCATGGCCGCTGGCTTCCTCGTCGTCCACGTTTACCTTTCCACAGCTCGCTTTCCGGGCACCTTCCGCTCGATGACTTCGGGTACCGTCAGCCGGGCTTGGGCCGCCTTTCATCATCCCCGTTGGTTCCGCCGAGTCGATGCCGGAAGAGAGCATGAAGGCGCCGATTAAGGGCGGGCCGGCGGAGTTCGTGGTGCGTCGCCAGCGGGCCTTGGCCCTCGTTGCAGCCGAGCCGATGGTGTCCGATCTCCTGGAGTTTCTGGCGGTCGTATTCGGATATCAACAGGTGCGAGCGAGTGATGCCGAAGTCCGGGAGGCGACTCAGCTGTTGACGGCTCCTCTCGACCTCGACTTGGTATCCGACCTGATCTCTCGTGAGCACGAACAGGCATTGGCCACCCTGGCGCCGTTCGCGCCTTTGGCGTCGCCCGAGGTGGCCGATGCGTTCTTCTGGTCCGTCGCCGAGGCACCGATTGTGGAGGGGGAGGCCGCCCGGGCGACGGTGCCGGCGACCTGGCAAGAGGGGAGCTGTCCGATCTGTGGAGGGTTGCCCAAGCTCTCGGTCATCGTCGAGCAATCGGGGGAGTTCATGGCCGGAGCCGCCCGATACTTGATCTGCGTTCGCTGCGCCACTGCCTGGGGATTCGGGCGGGCAACGTGCCCGAATTGTCGAGAGCACCATCCTCGGCGACTCGGCGTCTTCACCAACGAGCGATGGCCCTGGGCCCGGGTCGACAGTTGTGAGACTTGCAAGGCTTACATCAAGACCTTCGATCTCCGCCTGCCCGGATCAAGAGAGGTGGTCCCACTGGTCGACGACGTCGCCACCCTTGCATTGGACCTCTGGGCAGCCGACCAAGGCTTCCAGACGATTGGATCCGTGCTCAGTCTCGACCCGACCTAGAGCCGCTCCCGAAAGGAGAAGTGAGATGACAGCAGTCAGTGCCTCAAACCGGCAGGGGACCCTTGATCCACCGGTAGGGCAAGCGTTCCGCATCCTCCATATTGGATATGTTCTTCTGCCGCTGATCGCCGGGGCCGACAAGTTCCTCGGCCTCCTGGCGGATTGGGAGGCGTACCTCGCTCCCGTCGTCACCGACACGCTGGGGATGGACGCCACGACGATCATGAGAATCGTGGGCGGAGTTGAACTCGTCGCCGCGGTTCTGGTTCTGATTCGCCCGGGGATCGGAGGCTACGTCGTCGCTGCCTGGCTGGCGGTGATCATCGTGAACCTCCTTGTTCTCGGGGACTTTTACGACGTTGCCCTGCGTGACTTCGGCCTTTTGTTGGGGGCGTTGGCCCTCGCTCGACTGGCGTCAGCGTCGAGGAGCACTACTTGACTGCCCCGCGTCGCATCGCCGGCGACGCGTACACGGCGAACACCCGGTCACCCTCGAGCCAATCGGTGAGGCGGTCCGCCTCGACCTGAAGCACCTTCCTCGCCTGGCGCCCCGGATCATCGAGGAAGACGAGCTCAACCGCGCCGGACTGATCCTGAACCCAACAACCGACGACCCGTCCGTTCCACCAGACAGTGGTGCCGGCATTGCCGGCGGTGTCGAAGAGCTCGGGCGCATGTCGGCCCAGGTAGAAGGTGCGCTCCTTCCAGCCCATAACGGTTGGGTCGAGGATCGGCAGAAGCGCTCCCCAATGGCCGTCGCTAGGGACCGGATCCATGTCGTCGGAAAGAAGCCAGCCCTTGGCTCCACCATCGAGGGACACTTCGACTGCCGAAACATCGGCCAACGCTCGTTTGACCGCCGACACCGTCGATCCCAGCCACCAGCGAATGTCCTCGATCGTTCCGGGCCCGAAGGTGCGGAGCCAGCGTCTGACGAGCTCCGCGTAGCCCTCTTGCTCGGACCGCGGGCGGAGGAACTCTCCCAGCCAAGCCTCCATCGAAGTCCACCGGGGTCGCGAGATTCGCCAGTGACCCTGATTGTGGGCGCGAGCAATTACGCCCTCGGCGCTGAGTTGGGCCAGGACCGGAGGCCCAATCGAGATCTCGCCTCCCCATTTCTTCTCCGGTTTCATCACTATTCGCCCACTCAGCTCCGGAACTTGCGCACGTAATTCCTGGGCGGACAACTCGGTACCGTCGGCCAGGAGGGAGACGACTCCACGGCGGGCAGCTTCGAGCCAGGCGGCTCCGTCTGCGGCCAAGCCTCCGGCCTCGACTTGCTTGATGAGGCGCGCCCGGTTCTGTTGGGCGACCCGGGCGCTTGCGCTTCCCAACGCGGCCGGGAGCAAGTCACGGGTAAAGACGAATAGCGTGCGGCGCATCGCCAGCTGCTTGACGAGCACCCGTCGGTCGTAGAGGGCCGCATCGATATCGGACACTTTGATGCTCCCGACCCGAGCGAAGAGCGAGAGGTAGACGGTGGGGGCCTCGGTGGCATGGAGGACGCTCATCGCCCGCACCGCTGCTTCGGGGTCGCTCGCTTTGAACTGGGACCCGAGCGCGTGTCGCCGTGCGATCCGAGCCCGGCGCTCGTCATCCGTGACGTGGCGCATCCGGCCATTTTGGGAAGCTCGCAACCGTTCGCGGTCGACCTCTTGACAAGCCTCGGCCCGATCTCTACGCTCTCGGTCGAGCGACCGAACGACAGCAAAGAAAGTGGGGCATGACCGCCGTCAACACCACCAAAGCCGGAGTACTCGCTGCCGCCAAGGCGGCCCTGATCGAGACCGGCTACGCCCAACTGTCAACTCGCGGGATCGCCGAGATGGCTGAGGTGCCCCTCTCCCAGATCCACTATCACTTCGGCTCGAAGAAGAAGCTGGTCCTCGCAGTCCTCGAGGAGGAGAACCGGCGGCTGCTCGAACGCCAGGCCGAAATGTACGGCACCGGCACCCCGCTTTGGCAGCAATGGGAGCAGGCGTGTGACTTCCTCGATCACGACCTCGACTCGGGCTATGTCAGGGTCCTCCAAGAAATGATGGCGGCCGGCTGGTCGGATCCCGAGATTGCAGATGCCGTGCGGTCTTATCTCAAAGGCTGGTTTGACCTGCTGCGAGACGTAGCCGCCTCGGCGTTGGGTCGCCTGGGCGACGTGGGAATGCTGAAGCCCACCGATGTCGCATCGTTGGTGGGCGCTGCCTTCCTCGGCGCCGAGGCGATGATCCTCCTCGGCTTCGAGGACCGGCCCACTAGAAATGCCCTGCGATCGGTGGGCGCCGTCATCCGTCGAATGGAGGACGAGGGATGAGAGCGCGCCTACCGGACTATGCGGGCTTCGTTGAGCGGGATGGAGTTCGCACCGCCTACGAGGTCCACGGCGAGGGTGAGCGGACGATCCTTCTTGTACCGCCCTCGCCCATCACCCATTCGCGCTCTTGGAAAGGTCAAGTGCACCACCTCAGCAGGCATTTCCGGGTGATCACGATGGACGGGAGAGGCAATGGCCTTTCCGACCGACCTCGCAAGGACGGCGCCTATCTACCGAGCGAGATCGCCGCCGACATCGTCGCCGTCCTCAATGAAGCGAACGCGACCCGGTCGGTGCTGGTAGCTCACTGCCATGCCAACTACTGGGCCTTCATGGCGGCGGCCGCCAATCCCGACCTGATCTCGGGGATCGTTGCCATAGCGCCCGGGATTCCCGGACTGGGCGATCCCAATCCCAATTGGATCGAGGTGGCAAGGCACTGGGATGAGGAACCAGAGGACCCCGAAGGCTGGCTGATGTGCAACCCGGCTTATTGGAGAAGGGGCGGATACGAGAATTGGATCCGCTTCTGGTTCACCACCCTGGGGGTCGAACCGCATTCGACCAAGCCGGTCGAAGACATGGTGGAGTGGGCGCTCGAGACGGACCCGGAATCGATGATCCAGGGCGACGAGGAGGAGGCGCCCGAGGCATCAACTGAGAAGTCGGAGGAACTCTGCCGGTCGGTGCGGTGCCCGGTATTGGTTCTTCATGGCTCCGAGGACCGGTGCCAAATGCCAACACGTGGCCAACGGGTGGCGGAAGTGACGGGTGGACAGTTTCTCCTCATGGAGGGCGTGGGGCATCTAGCGCCGGGTCGTGAACCAGTTCTCGTCAACCGGCACATCAAATCCTTTGTCGATTCGATCGGAGACACTCCGATGCAAGGCCAGACCTGGACTCGGGGACGCAACCGGCCCCGCAAAGCCCTTTACGTTTCGTCACCGATCGGTCTGGGCCACGCTCGCCGCGATGTGGCCATCGCCTCCGAGCTCTCGAAGCTCAACCCCGATCTGGAGATCGATTGGCTGGCGCAATCCCCGGTCACGGAAGTTCTCGAGGCCGAAGGTCATCGGATCCATCCCGCCAGTCAATATCTGGCGAGCGAGAGCGCCCACTGGGCCTCAGAAGCCGCCGGTCATGATCTCAACGCCTTCCAGGCATTGCGGCGAATGGACGAGATCCTTGTAGCCAACTTCATGATCTTCCAGGAAGTGGTGGAGGACGGGCACTACGACGTTGTCGTTGCCGACGAGGCCTGGGACATCGACCACTTCTGGCATGAGAACCCCGAGCTCAAACGCGGTGCCCACGTCTGGATGACCGACTTTGTCGGCTTTCTGCCGATGCCCGAAGGAGGCGACCGCGAGGCTTATCTCACCGCCGACTACAACGCTGAGATGATCGAGCACATCGCCCGCTTCCCCCGCATTCGAGATCGATCGGTGTTCGTCGGCAACCCCGAGGATGTGATTCCGGAGTCGTTCGGACCCGGGCTTCCCGACATTCGGCAATGGACGATGGACCATTTCGCCTTCTCTGGCTACATCACCGGATTCACTCCTCCAACTTCGGAGGAAGTGGCCGAGATGCGCCAGAACCTCGGCTACCGAGAGGACGAGAAGATTTGCCTCGTCACCGTCGGCGGTTCCGGCGTCGGCAAGGCTCTTCTGCAGAAGGTGATCGAGGCCTATCCGTACGCCGCCAAAGAGATTCCCGACCTGCGGATGGTGGTGGTCGCGGGTCCTCGCATCATGCCCGAAGCCCTGACTGTTCCCGAAGGGGTAGAGGTGGTGGGCTATGTCGATCGACTCCACCGGCACCTCTCGGTCTGCGACCTGGCGGTGGTCCAGGGAGGACTAACCACCACGATGGAGCTCGCCTCCGCGCGAAGACCGTTTCTCTATTTCCCGCTCCGCAACCACTTCGAGCAGAACTATCACGTTCGCTATCGACTCGAGCGCCATCGCGCCGGTCGCTTCATGGATTACGACCAGAGCGACCCCGAAGACATCGCCGCTGCCATGTCCGCTGAGCTGACCCGACCGCTCGACTACCTGCCGATCGAGACCGACGGCGCCGCCCGCGCTGCTCGTCTCATTTCCGAACTCATCTAAGGAGGCATTTATGTGAATGGAATTGCGTTTTTTTGTCCAAGTAATCGGTCGATCGCCCGACCGACAAGAGGAAGGAAGAAGATGACCACAACCACAGTCCGCAACGGAGTCGACACCCAGGCCCTTTTTGGTGCCCTCGACGCCGTCAAAGCCGCCCCGCCAGCCGCCAAGTGGCAGTTTCGGGCTACCAACCGCTGGGAGAGCGGAACGCACTCCGAGAGCACGATCCGGGACTTCTTCGGGCTCGGCACCGAGCTCGCCCACCAAAAGCCCTACACCTTCGAGGCCGACCATCCCACCCAGTTGACGGGTCGCGACCTGGCGCCGACGCCGGTCGAGTTCCTGTTGCACGCCCTGGCGGCATGCATCACTGCCGGGATCGGCAACATCGCCGCCGCCCGCGGCGTGAACCTGACTTCGGTCTCTTCGACGGTGACAGGAGACATCGACCTGATGGGACTCTTGGGGCTGGATCCGACGGTGCGCAACGGCTACGAGAAGATCGAGATGAAGGTCCGCATCGAAGGCGATGCCGGAGCCGACGACCTCCGCAAGGTTGTCGAGCGCTCGATAGCCCGCTCGGCCGTCTACGACATGCTGACCAACGGCACCTCGGTGGCCGTGACGATCGAATGAAAGCGTTTGACGTGGTGGTGGTGGGCGCTCGCGTAGCGGGCGCCGCCACCGCCCTTCACCTCGCTCGCGCCGGCCACGACGTTCTGATCGTCGACCGGGTGGGACCACCGGCTGACACCATCTCCACCCATGCGCTGATGCGCTCAGGAGTGCTTTCCCTGCGGCGAGCCAACGTGCTCGACCGGGTGGTGGAGGCGGGGACTCCAGAGATTCGCCAGGTTGGCCTGGTGTTTGGCTCCGAACAGATCAGCTTCCCGGTTGCCGACGAGTGGGGCGTCGATGCCTATTACGCCCCGAGGCGGACCGTGCTCGATGCCGCCCTTCTCGATGTAGCGATGGAAGCGGGCGTCACCTTCATTTCCGGCCTCTCGGTCACGTCTGTTCTCCGTGCCGAAGGCGGGAGGGTGGCCGGGGTATCGGTCCGGACAGCGGAAGGTGACGCATCGATTTCCGCACGGCAGGTAGTGGGTGCTGATGGCACCAACTCGCGGATCGCCCGGGAGGTGGAAGCGCCCACCCTCTACTTCTCGAAGGCGACCAACGCCGTCGTCTATTCCTATTTTCAGGGGATCCCGACTTCGGGGTACGACTTCCGCTTTCTCAACCACCGCAACGTTGGCCTAATCCCTACCAATGACGGTCTGAGTCTGCTGTTCGTCGGTGGCCCGCTTTCGGAGGCACCGGTTGATTCCGAGGAGTATCTCATCACCACCTTGCGACGGGTCGCTCCCGACCTCGCGGAGGCTGTGGGTAGCGCCACCCGGACGGAACGCTTCTACCGTGCCAAAGGGATTCCGAACCTGCTACGCGACCCTGGGGGTGATGGGTGGAGCTTGGTTGGAGACGCGGGGTTCACCGAAGACCCGATCGCCGCCCACGGAATCACCGATGCCCTCCGCGATGCCGAACTGTGTGCGGAGGCGGTGTCGACTTCATTGCGGGATCCATCGCTCGAAGTCGAGGCGAAGTCGAGGTACCGAGAGGTAAGAAACCGATTTGCTAACTCCTTGCTGGAGGCGACGGTGCCGTTGGCCAACTTCGAGTGGGACGGCGCCGAAGCTTCACAATTGCTCCGAAAGATCGGTGAGGTGGCCGAAGACGAGTGCGAGCTACTGACGAGCCGGTCTACGTTCAGCCTGGTTTAGACAATTGGGATCTGCCGACGCGCTGGCTCCGGCGTTCCATGACGACCACGTCGCGCCAGACCCCGTTCGACTCCCCGACCAGCTCTTGAGTACCGACCACCCGGAAACCCGCCTTCCGATGGAGGGCGATGCTGGCCTCGTTCTCGGGGAAGATCGCGGTCTGCACCGTCCAATATCCGAGCTTCTCGCTCTTCTCGATGAGTGCCGCGAGAAGACGACGTCCGACCCCGCGGCCGGCGTGAGCAGGACCGACATAGACGCTGTGCTCGATCACTCCTCGATAGCAATGGCGGCTTGAAACTCGTTTCGCCGCGATCCATCCCAGCAGGCGATCTGCGACCGCCACCAGCCGGAGGTCGGGAAGGTTGACCGCGTCCCAGGCCTCCCAGGTCGGCGGAGCAGTTTCGAAAGTGGCGAGGCCGGTCCCGATTCCCGCCCGGTAGATCTGCTCCACCTCTGGCCAGTCTTCCGGCTCCATCGGCCTGATGGACAATCCGTTCACGGAGCTGGCTCAGGCAGCGGTGACGATGGGGAGTAGATCGGTCGCCGCTCGTTGCAAATGTTCGATGAAGGCGCCGACGGCCGGGCGATGATCGCCCGCCGGTCGGGTAAGGGCCAGGATCCTCCTTCTCACTCCAGCAATCGGGATGCGGCGGAGGGTCGACGGCATCCTGGTCAGCGTCAGCGCCGGGAGGATCGAAACCGCATTGATCGAGTTGAGAAGCTCGAGAGTGACCCCGTAGTCGTCGGTCTCGAAGCGGACGTCGGGTTCGAACCCGGCGGCCCGGCTGATGTGACGAACGGCCCGGCCGCAGTCACAAGACTCGAGCGATGCCGCCACCCAGGGCCACTCGGCGGCGTCGGCCAGTTTCTTCACCCCGGAGTCCTTGGGAACCACCAGATACAGCGGTTCTTCGAGCACCTTGTGCTTGGTAAGACCACGATGTGCTCGATTGGTCACGTGGGTATAGGCCTGATCCACCGCCACGTCGAGGGCGCCGAGACGAAGCTCGCGAGTGGCATCGACATGACCGAGTTCGGTCATATGCAGGTCCACTCTTGGGTGATCAATCGACATCGTCCTGATCGTTTCGGGGAGGAGCGTGGCCATCACGCTTTGCAGAGCCCCCACCACGACCCGACCAGCAACCTCTCCGGAGGCCTCCGACACCGCGGTGGTGGCGCGCTCGACCGCGTCGAAGACGGCATGGGAGTGATCGACGAGAACCTTTCCGGCGGGGGTGAGCACGACGTTGCGGCCCTGGCGCTCGAGGAGCGGGGTTTGAAGCTCCTCTTCGAGGATGGCGATCTGCTGGGAGACCGCCGAAGGGGTGTAGGCGAGAGCGTCGGCGGCCGCAGAAATCGTGCCTCTTTCGGCCACCTCGCGGAGAAAGCGGAGACGTTTTAGATCGAGCATGATCGTGAAGTATAGCTACACAATCGGTTAAGGATTATTCGCTGGACGTAAAACGTTCCATGCCTCAGAATGGCTGTTATGGAACTTTTAGTCGTACTCTCATTGATCGTTCTGCTCGGATTTGCAGCCGCTTTCGCAGGAGTCGACAGCCGAGACGGAGCCGACTGGCGCCAGTCGCGACGCGTCGACCTCGCCACTAGCGGTTGGCGGGGCGGATCTAACTAGGCGAATTCGGTGCGGAAACCGGCGTACCTCTCGACCCGGCGAATGTGGTCGGGGCCGCGGTTGAAGCGCCTTCCGATTTCGTCGTAGCTAAGCCCCTCGTCACGCATCGCCAGCACTCGTCGCTCGATCGGTCGGAGTCCATCCGGCCGATCGAGCGCTATTTCCCGGGGGATTTCGGTCCACGACAGGACTCGCTCGACGTGCTGGGGGCTGCGACGGAATCGGCGGGCAATCTCATCTACCTCGACGCCGTCATCACGGAGCGCCAACATCCGCCGCTCGACCGGTCGCAGGCCCGAAGTCATCAATGGACGCTACCACCCCCCTCGCTGTTAACCGCGACCTCCGGCGGCTAGGCCTTACCAGCCCACAGACGCTGAGACGGGTGGCAAACTGATTGGCCGTGACGGGCCGATCATGACCACTGACACAGCCACCCCCGATATTCTCGCCGATGCCCGGGCTGCGCTGGGGCGCCGCGACTGGGGTCAGGCATACGACCTCTTCACCCAGGTCGACGCCAGTAGCGGTCTGAGTCCGGCAGACCTCGAGACCTTGGCCGGGGTCGCTTGGTTCTCGGGCCGGGGCGTCGAGTCGCTCGCTCTCACCGAAAAGGCCTTCCATGCCCAATTCGGCGCAGGAGACAAGGTGCGGGCGGCGTATTTGGCATTCGAGCTTGCTACCCAGTTCGGCCTCCGAAACAAGAATTCGATCGCCGGCGCCTGGCTTCGCAAGGGACAGCAACTACTTGTCGATGAGCCGGAGGGATACGCCCACGGTTATCTGCAACTCGTCCTTGGACACCTGGCCCACGCCCGGGGGCAGCCCGAGGCGGCGATGCAGCAAGCCGAGCGGGCAGTAGCCATTGCCTCGAAGGTCGGTAATGCCGACCTGCGAGCCGAGGCGCTGACCTTATTGGGCCGCATCCGCATTGCCCAGGGCGCCACCGCCGAGGGGTTTGCCAATTTGGAGGAAGCGGCCGCGGCCGCGGTGAGCGGCGAGCTGACTCCCTTCAACGCCGGCGTCACCTATTGCGTGATCATCTCGGCCTGCCGCGATCTCACCGACTACCAGAGGGCCAGCGAGTGGACCGCTGAGACCGAGCGTTGGTGTGAGAGCCAGTCGGTCCCGGGATTTCCGGGCATCTGCCGGATCCATCGGGCCGAGCTCGTCGCCCTCCATGGAGCCTGGGAAAAGGCCGAGGCAGAACTGGAGAAAGCAACCGAGGAGCTCAAGGCCTACGACGCGGTGCCGCCGATGGCCGATGGTTATTACGCCCTGGGAGAGATCAGGCGCCGGCGCGGGGATCTAGCGGGCGCCGAGACAGCCCTGCAACAGGCGCACGATCTCGGGCACAGCCCCTACCCGGCCCTGGCGCTGATCAGGCTCGCTCAAGGGAAGGCGAAAGCCGCCGCGCAAACGATCAACGGCGCCCTGGCCGATGAAAGCTGGGATAGGCTTGCGAGGTCACGCCTGCTGCCCGCCCAGGTTGAGATCCTCGCTGCCGCCGGTGATTTGAGCGGAGCCCGCAAGGCGGCCGAGGAATTCAGCGAGCTGGTGGCTACCCGCGACTCTCTGGCCCTTTCGGCAGCTGCCGAAGAGGCCTGGGGAAGGGTGCTGCTGGCCGAGGGGAATGCCACCGAAGCCATCCGGAGGCTGCGTGTGGCGATCAAGGGGTGGAGGGAGGTCAAGGCCCCCTACGAGGTGGCCGTTGACCAGGTCCTGGTGGCGACCGCTCTTAGATCCGTCGGCGACCATGACGGAGCGGACCTCGAATTGGAGGCCGCGCGTAAAACTTTCGCCGACCTCGGCGCCCGCCAGGATCTTGCCGCCACCGAACGCCTGATTTCTTCGGCCGCATCCCGGCGCGGAGAAGCGGAGGAAGTTCGCAAGACGTTCATGTTCACCGATATCGAGAACTCGACCAACCTGGCAGGTCTTTTGCGCAGCCAGGAGTGGGAGCAGCTGCTCGCCTGGCACGATGAGACCCTCCAGCGCCTCATTCAGCGTCACCGCGGCGAGGTGGTGAGCCATACGGGGGATGGCTTCTTCGTCGCCTTCGATTCGGCGACCGACGCCGTCGACAGTGCCGTCGCCATCCAACGGGCGTTGGCCGAGCACCGCCAGATGGCCGGATTCGCGCTATCGGTCCGAATCGGCCTCCACTCTGCCGAGGCCACGCGCCACAACGACAATTACAGCGGCCAAGGCGTGCACATCGCGGCCCGGGTGGCGGCATTAGCCAACGGAGGTGAGATCGTGGCCACTACCGCATCCCTGCCCGCGGGGGTAGCTAGTCGTGAGGGACGCCAGGCGTCGTTGAAGGGAGTGGAGACCCCGGTTGACGTGGCCTCTGTCGTCTGGAGCGATTAGCGCCCGACTGAGGTAGCCAAGCGTTTCGATTCATCGGCCACCGGCAGTTCCGGTTCTTCGGAGGCTGTATCCGACATCCATTCCCGTACCACTTCGGTCAGCCGGCTCATTTCGATCGGGAACTGCGCAGTGAACATCTCCGTGAACATCTTGAAGCCGGCTGCCGCCCCCTTGCCTTTGGGCCGCAGGAAACGGTCGTGAACCGTCGTTCCCCCCTCGGCTGGTTCCACCTCGTGGGTAGAGACAAGGCTCAGCCCTCCCGGCACCGTCGATCGTGACGTGTAGTAGTGGGGAGGACGCCAATCCAAGAACTCCTGCAGGATCACGTCTTCACCATGCATGCAATGGTTAAGCGTGCCAGCTCGACGTCGACCGCTCGGGTCCTTTTGATCGATACTGGTGATTCCCTCTGACCATTTCGGCCGCAGAATTGGCGAGGAGATGAACTCCCACACCAACTCCGGCGGGGCGGGAACGAAGCCGGAAAAGGAAAGGGCGGCTTCGCTCTCGTCGACGTAGACGCGCTTCCGATCGCGGTATGACTTCCAGGCGGCCTCCAAATCAGCGACCCAGCCACCAACTTCGCCGATGTGCTCGAATTCTTCGGAGTGGCGTCGGAACTCGAGCTGTTCTGGATCGAGCGTGGTCTTGGCCAAACAAGCATCGGTGATGAACAGGTAGGCCGGCTCTGCAATCGAGTTCTTGAGGAGCCGGTGAACCAGGATCACGTCGCTTCCCACCAGTTCGGATCGCCCGGCGATCTTCTGGGTCGCAACCTGACCGTGATGGGCCACCAGCTTCAGATTGAGGGAGGGGATCAACGTGCAGGCGTTGCAGGAGCAGGTGGTGGCTTGGCGGATCGAAAGCAGCCGATTGCGGAAGGCGAAGTAGCAGGCCTCGGCGGTGTCGAGCAGTAGCGATCCATCGACCTCGTCGGTGATGGCATAGGCGAAGGCGGCGTCGCCCTCGAGCTTCGACAGCTTGAAGAGAGGTCGTAGTCCCTTGACAACGGTGGTCATCAGGTCGGCGAGGATGTCCTGAGCGTGATCCAGTTCGACTCCGGCCAGGTAGGTGGTGTAACCGGAGATGTCGGCGATGATCAGACAGGCAGGATCGGTGGCAGCCACGGCCCGGCGATGGTATCTGTAGGCAGAGCTCTTTGGACCACAGCCACCACCACGAATCCCCTCGCCCGGGACCTGACCAGCACGCCGGTCACACCGTGGCCATGTTTCGGGACCGGTTCTGGGTCTGCCTGGGGCTGACCGTCCCGGTCATCCTGTGGAGCCAGATGCCCCAGGAGTGGCTGGGCTACGCTGCCCCCCGGTTTCCCGGGTCCAACCTGGTCGCCCCCATCCTGGGAACCGTCATCTTCTTCTATGGCGGCATGCCCTTTCTCAGCGGAGCGGTCCGGGAGATCAAAGCTCGCCAGCCGGGGATGATGCTCTTGATCGCGATGGCGATCATCGTCGCCTTTGTCGCCTCGGCGGCGACGACTCTCGGACTCTTCGCTCTCGAGTTCTGGTGGGAATTGGCCGCCCTCATCACGATCATGCTGCTCGGCCACTGGATGGAGATGCGCGCCATCGGCCAGGCTCGCGGCGCTCTCGGTGCGCTGGCCGAGCTACTCCCTGACGAGGCCGAGCGGATCACCGACGCCGGTACCGAGACGGTTCCAGTCTCAGAGCTGGGCCTTGGCGATCTCGTCCTGGTCCGGCCCGGAGGGCGGATTCCGGCCGACGGGGAGATCGTCGCCGGCGAAGTCGAAGTCGACGAGTCCATGGTCACCGGTGAATCGCGACCGGTGTCGAAGTTAGTGGGAGACCGGGTCGTCGCCGGAACCGTGGCGACGGATTCTGCAGTACGACTGCGTATCGACGCCGTTGGTGAAGGTACTGTTCTGGCGGGCATCCAGCGGCTGGTGGCCGAGGCGCAAGGGTCGCGCTCGCGGGCCCAGGTTTTGGCCGACCGGGCTGCCGCCCTTCTCTTCTATGTCGCCATCGGCGCAGCCGTCTTCACCGTGATCGGATGGCTGGCGGCGGGGGAGACCGATGAGGCAGTGGTAAGAACCGTCGCCGTGCTGGTCATCGCTTGTCCTCACGCCCTGGGACTGGCGATCCCATTGGTGATTGCCATCTCCACCAGCCTGGCCGCCCGGAACGGAATCCTCGTGAAGGACCGGCTGGCGCTGGAGCGAATGCGCAAGGTCGACGTGGTCCTCTTCGACAAGACCGGCACCTTGACCAAGGGTCAGCATGTGGTGCGCGAGGTCTTTGCCACCGATGGCGATACCGATCGGCTGCTGGCATGGGCAGGCGCCGTCGAGGCCGACTCCGAGCATCCACTGGCGCGGGCCGTTGTTGCCGCCGCCAGGAACCGGGGCGAGGTGCCGGTGGCAACCCGCTTCCGGGCGATGAGCGGCCGCGGTGTCGAAGCTCAGGTCGAAAAATCCGTGGTGGCGGTGGGGGGCCCGGCGCTGCTTGCCGAACGCCAGCTCGACCAGCCAAGGGCGGTAGAGGCGATGACGAGTGCCTGGGCCGAGCGCGGGGCGGGAATCCTCTATGTGATCGTCGACGACCAGGTGCGGGGGGCGTTGTCACTCGAGGACGAGATACGTCCGGAGTCGGTAGAGGCGGTGAGAACGCTCCACCAACTAGGCGTCGAGGTGGCGTTGATCACTGGGGACGCCCGACAGGTGGCGGACGCGGTCGGCACCGATCTGGGTATCGACCAGGTGCTTTCCGAGGTCTTGCCCGAGGACAAGCATCGACGGGTGGCCGAGCTGCAGAAGAAGGGTTCGATCGTGGCGATGGTGGGCGATGGGGTCAACGATGCTCCGGCCCTGGCCCAAGCCGACGTCGGTATCGCCATCGGGGCGGGAACCGACGTCGCCATCGAGTCGGCCGGAATCATTCTCGCCACCGACGACCCGCGGGCGGTAGCCGGTGTCCGTCGTCTCTCGGAGGCCGGATATCGGAAGATGGTCCAGAACCTGGTCTGGGCCACCGGCTACAACGTGGTGGCGATACCGCTGGCAGCGGGGGCCCTGGCTTGGGCCGGGATCGTGCTGGCTCCGGCCGCGGCGGCACTGCTGATGAGCGCTTCCACTGTCATCGTCGCTATCAACGCCCAGTTGCTACGAAGCCTCGACCTCCGTCCGTAGTTCTGCGCGGTTTTTTTTGGCTCTGGCAACGACAAAACCGCGCAGAACCGCCCGCCTTGTCGACCTGTGCAGATTTACGCGGCCTGGGGAACGAAAAATCCGCGCAGTACCGTGTAGCGGGCGAGGGCTTCGGGTACGACCCCCGTGATCAAAGGAGGCGCGTTTTGTTTCCGACCGGTGATGACCAGATTCCGGGCAAGGGGCTCGGCGTTGTCACGATCGTCTTCATCGCGTTAAACGTTCTGGTTTTCCTCTTCCTCCAGGGCGCCGGTGCGAACGAGACCTTCACCTACGGCTACGCGGCGGTACCGCTGGAGATCACCACCGGCGAAGACCTCACCACGGCGCAAGTCATCGAGACCTCCGCGGGAGAAGTCCAGGTGCCGCAGGAGCCCGGCCCCAACCCCATCTACCTGACCCTGCTCACCAGCATGTTCATGCACGCCGGGTGGCTTCACCTCATCGGCAACATGGTGTTCCTTTGGGTGTTCGGAGACAATGTCGAACATGCCATCAGCCGCGGCCTCTACGTCCTCTTCTATCTATTGGCAGGATTGGTTGCCGCTCTCGCCCAGATCTTGATAAACCCTGACTCCCCGATCCCGACCTTGGGCGCCTCCGGCGCCGTCTCCGGGGTCTTAGGCGCCTATCTGGTGCTTTTCCCTCGTAACCGGGTGCGGGTCATGATTGGACTTCGGCAGGCCCTGCTCCCGGCCATCGCGGTCATCGGGATGTGGGCGGTCTTCCAGTTCATCAATGGCATCGGTGCCTTTGCCGTCTCCGAGGAAACGACCGGCGGCGTGGCCTATATGGCCCACATCGGAGGCTTCGTCATCGGATTGATCGCCGGCGCTTTGGCTAGGAGCGCCGGAGCCCACGAGGTGGGCTCGAGGGCGAGCTAGCCGCGGGTCTGGCCGTCGCGCCAGGCCAGCCAGTCGCGGCCCGGGGAGAGATCCCAGCCGGGGCCATTGAACCCGAGGGTGAATTGAGTGAAACCCATTTCGAGATAGGTCCGGGCATCCTTGGCCAGGAAGCGGTCGAGATCGGTTGGTTCGACTCCCAGGCCCCATTCGATCTCACTCGGATCGCGTCCCAGCTCTTCGCACCAGCGCCGGAGGGCAGCGATCTTGGGCTCCATTTCTGCGGGATCCTCGGGAAAGCCGCCGTGCCAGGAGTCGGCGTGCTCGGCCACGATCCGGAGCGTCTTCTTCAATCCGCCTCCAGCCACCAGCACCGGTAAGGATCGGATCGGTGGGGGGTTCAGCTTCTTCCATCGCGCCTTGATGCGGGGCAGGCTCATGGCGAGGCTATCGAGCCGACTGCCCTTGGTCCCGAAGTCATATCCGTACTCGGTGTAGTCCCGTCGAAACCAACCCGAGCCGATGCCGAAAACGAGGCGGCCGTTGGAGATGTGATCGACCGTTCGAGCCATGTCAGCGAGCAGATCGGGATTGCGGTAGGAATTGCATGTGACCAGGGCACCGATCTCCACCCGCGAGGTCTGCTCCGCCCACGCCGCCAGCATCGACCAGCATTCGAAGTGGGCTCCATCGCGCTCGCCGTAGAGCGGGAAGAAATGGTCCCAGCTGTAGAGGAGGTCGAAACCCATCTCCTCAACCCGGCCGACGGTTGTTCTTAGCTCGGCATAGTCGCCGTGCTGAGGGTGAAGCTGGGCTGCGATCCGCACGGGCCGAACGATGCTTGCCATCCGACTAACGCAAGATGAGGCTGGAGTCGCCGAACTCGTGCCAGAGGTAACCGGTCCCGAGTGCGGCCTCATACATCCGACGGGCACCGTCAGCTCCGGCGACGCTTTCGATGATCGAAAGATGGCTCGCTCCCGGTTCGTGCCACCCGGTAAGGAGCCCGTCGATCGTTCGCACGCCGCGATCGCTGCTCACGACGAGGTCGGTGTAACCCTCGGCTGCCCGCAGGCTTCCGTCCTCATTTCCCGCGCTCTCGAGAGCCCGAAGAACGGTTGTGCCGACGGCGATGACCCTTCCTCCCTGGTCGCGAAGGGCATTGACGACCGCAGCCGCCGCCGGGGAAACCCCAAACCGCTCGGGACCGGGAAGCTCACCGGTTTCGAACGAAGAAACCCCACTGTGCAGCAGCACCGGCACGAGAGTGACACCCGCCGCGGCAAGCTCGACGAGGATCTCGTGGGTGAAGGGCCGACCGGCGCTCGGCATCTCGGCGCTCCCCGGCTCTGTGGCGTAGACCGTTTGATAATCCCGGAGAGGCCAAGGTTCGCCTCCTTCGCCATAGCGGACAGGCTTGCCGTGGCGTTGCAGATAAGGGGCGAAGTCGAGAGGGAGCTCGAGGCTCGCCCTCCACAGCCGCGGGGTGCGAAGATCTCGAGCCAGGAGGTGGATCGATCCTCCCCCTTCGAGATGGAGGGTCTGTGGATCGAGGGACGGACCGGGGGCACTGCCGACGCCACGAGGGGTTCGCACCTCAACGCTCCAGAGTCCATCGGGTTGGGGAACCGACAGATGCACCCGCAACGCGGTCTCATTCGGGGTGAGGGCGTCAAGGGCATATGGCATCGTCGCCGAAACATTGATGACGAGGGCATCCCCCGCCCGCAGGTGATCCCCGATCCGCCGAAAACCGGTGTGAATCAGCGAACCCGAATGAGCAGCGAAGACCATGAGGCGAACGTCGTCGCGGCCCGACCGTCGCACCTCGGGTGGCGCCGAAGCCACCTGAGCCGGCGGGAGATCGAAGCTGAACGCCGCGCCGACTCTCATGGCGCGGGCACCAGCTCGCGCGCGGCGTAGCGGCCGGATGGTCGGCTGGAGTTGATCAGATTCATGAGGCCGGGAACACTCGCTTCCGGAGGTGGGCGGTCGGAGATGTCGTCGCCGGGATACGCTTCCTGGTGCATCCGGGTGTTCATGTCGCCGGGATCGACCCAGTACACCCGAACCTGACTTTCCTCGGCGGCGAGAATCCGTGACATCTGTTCGAGGCCGGCCTTCGAGGAGCCGTAGCCGCCCCATCCTTCGTATGGCTCCAAAGCCGCGTCGGAGGTGATGTTGATGACGGTTCCCTGTGACCGTCGCAGCAGCGGCAAGGCGAGTTGGATCATGCCCAGCGGGGCGATGACATTGGTTCGATAGACCTGCTCGAGGATGTCAAGGGGGTAGTCCGCCAGTGGCGGTTGGGGGCTGGGCCCGAGGATCGAGGCGTTATTCACCAGGAGGTTGAGGCGCCCATCGGCGGCCTCTACCAAACGGCGGCGATGGTCGGGATCGGAAACGTCGCCAGGGACGGCGATGACCTTGGTGAGCCCGGACAGGTCGACTCGGGTTTGTTCGAGATCGTCGACCCCGCGGGCGTCGATAACCAACATGTAGCCGTCGCCGGCGAGTTGGCGCGCAAGGGCGAGCCCGAGGCCGCGGGAGGCGCCGGTGATGATCGCGACGTGGGCCTGGCGCGTGGTCACGAGCCCAACCTACAACTTCAAGCTAACTTGAAGTCAAGCCCTAGAATTCGTCAATGAGCGCCCTGCCGGAAACGATCAGCATTGGCGAGCTGGCCAACCGCAGCGGGACTTCGACTTCGGCCCTTCGCTTCTATGAAAGCAAGGGCCTGATCGACTCGGAACGGACCGACGGCAACCAGCGCCGCTATCACCGTTCCACCCTGCGTCGCATCGCCACGATCCGCGCCGCCCAGTCTGTGGGCCTCACCCTCGACGAGATCGCAGCGGCTCTGGCGACCTTGCCCCAGCATCGGACCGCGGGCCGCGCCGACTGGGAGCGATTGTCGAAGAGCTGGCGGCGGCGTCTCGACCTCCAGATACAGCGCCTGGAGGTATTGCGGGACACCTTGACCGGATGCATCGGTTGCGGTTGTCTTTCACTGGGCACCTGCCAGCTGGTCAACTACGGAGATCGCCAGGCAGTCAATGGACCGGGTGCCCCCGGGCTCAGGGTCGACTAGCTAGTGGCGGGTTTGCGCCAGAAGAGGGCGAGCTGAACCAAGCCGGCGACGATCCCCCCGATGCCGATCAGGAAGCCGACTATCCCCGCCCAATCGATCCCGACCAGGTGATCGAGGGAGAACTCCCCCGGCCCCAACCACGCCACCACCAACGCCGCCGTGCCGAGCACGTTTACGTATTCCCATCCCTCGCCTTTGTTGAAGGTGAAGAAGCCGTTGAAGCGGTGGACCGAGCCGGCCGCCGTCACCATCGTCGCCACCACCGCGGCCGCCGCGATCGGGGTCAAGAGACCCACCACCAAACCCGCGCCGGCCGCCAGCTCCCCGAAGGCAGCCAGGCGCGCTTGCAACGGAGCCATCTTGAATCCAACCCGCTCGAACCAGCGGGCGGTGCCTTCCTGTGTGCGGGCATGTCGGACGCCATGGGCGAAGAAAGACAGGCCGACCACGACGCGAAGAAGGAGCATGGCACCGTCCAAGGCCGTCATGTTGACGACGTTATCGGTCCCCAACTCCTTTAGCCTCGAAGAACTTGCACACCCTCGCAGAATGTCGCACCGCCGACGAGGCCGATCCTCTCGCCGATCGGCGCGCTTTCTTTGATCTCCCCCCCGGCCTCATCTATCTCGATGGAAACTCCCTGGGTCCTCCGCCGCAGAGTGTTCGCCATGCGGTCGAGCAGGTGCTCTCGGATTGGCGCAGTCACTTGATCGCCGGGTGGTGGGACAGCGGCTGGGTGGACCTCCCTCGCCTCGTCGGTACGAGACTGGAACCCATCGTCGGCGCCGAGCCGGGCTCGATCGTCTGCACCGATTCGACCTCGGTGAACCTCTTCAAGGCAGTGACCGCAATGTGCGATCTGTCCCCAGGTGACATCCTCACCGACGTAGGCAACTTTCCCTCATGCCTTTACATCCTCGAAACCGTCGCCCGCCGGCAGCAGCGGCGGCTGCGGGTGGTCGATCCCGATGACGTCCTGAGCAAGATCGATGGCGATGTCGGTGTGGTTTCACTCACCCATGTCGACTTTCGGAGTGGACGGCTTCATGACATGGAGGAGATCACCCGTCGCGCCGCCGCGGTAGGGGCGATGACGGTATGGGACCTTTCCCACTCGGCGGGAGTGATTCCCATCGCGCTTGCTCGTTGCGGGGCCGATGCTGCCGTCGGGTGCGGTTACAAATATCTCAACGGAGGCCCGGGGGCTCCGGCCTATATTTACATCTCGCCGCGACGCTCTCCGGGAGTGGCCAACCCGATCAATGGCTGGTTCTCCCATCGCTTCCCTCTCGAGTTCTCCACAGAGTTCCTCCCCGCCGACGGAATCGATCGCATGAGAACCGGAACGCCGGACATCCTCTCGATGGTCGCTCTGAACGAGGCGCTCAAAGCGTATGAAGCGGTCAGCGTCGAGCAGGTGCGGGAGAAATCTGTCGCCCTCACGGCATTGTTCATCGACCTCCTCGATCGTGAAGTGGGCTGCGACGTGCTGACGCCACGAGAACCAGAGCGGCGCGGCAGCCACGTGAGCCTAAAGATCCCCCAAGCAGAGAAGCTCATGGCGGCGCTTGCCGACGAAGGAGTGATCGGTGACTTTCGCCCGCCCGATGTCGCCCGCTTTGGATTCTCGCCCCTATACATCGGTTATGAGGATGTATGGCGGGCGACGGCCGCCATCAAATCGATTCTTGCCAGCCTTTAGGCGACGAATCGCCGAGCGGCATCGAAGACCAGCCAGACACCGATCAGCGTGACGGCCAATCCGCCGAACTGGGGGACTCGCAGCTGCCACGTCTGTCGCCAGCGGCCGGAACTCATTCTGGTCCAACCCCACCTCTGAGCACCCACGGCGAGCAGGCCGGCTCCGATCAGGCTGACCGACATCCCCAAGCCGAATCCGGCCACCAGTGCCAGCCCCCACCAGGCCTCTCCCTGAGCGACCGCTCCCAGCAGAAGCACCACCGCCGAGGCCGAGGGCACCAGCCCTCCCGCCAAGCCGAGGGCAGCTAGCGAGCGCCAACCGGCGGAGCCGTGCGCAAGGTGATCTCCCTCGTGGTCGTGGTCATGATCGTGCTCGTGAGGGTGGTCATGACCGTGGGGATGGTGATGTTCCCGATCCCGCCGGGCCGCCCGGACCAGCATCACGGATCCGATCGAGGTCACGATCAAGGCCGAGATCAAAGACAGCCAGGGATAAACCGACTCAGGCTGGAACGCCGAAGTGGTGAGAGCGGTCACCAGCCCCAAAAGGCCGACCCCGAGTGTGTGCGAAAGCGCCACGCTCAACCCCAACCCGACCGCGGTGCGCGGCCCCCCGCGGCGACCCACCAGATAGGCCGCGATCAGGGTCTTGCCGTGGCCCGGTGCGAGGGCATGTCCGGCCCCGAGGGCCAGGGCGGCCAGCAACGCCAGAGCGCTGGAGCCCCCTGCCACCCCGCGGCCGATTCGCTCAACCAAGGCCGGGGTGGTGGCGGTGGGAGTCGAAAGTGTCCCTCCCTCACCGGCTCCGACAAGGATCGATCCCGCTCGTTCCGCCCGGGCGGGTCCAGCCGGATAGATGGTCAGGATCTCGGAGGGACTGGCCGTTGGCAGAGTCGTTTCGATTGCCAACCCTCGACTCGAGGCGACGATCTCCGACCACCCCAAGCGATCGGCATAGACCTGATTCTCCACCTGCAACTCGCCGCGGTGGTCGGAGAGAGCGGCGGCGAAGCGGCACTCGATGCGCAGCGTGTCGAGGCCGCCTTGCCCGGGCGGAAAATTCAAAATGGCGCTACGGCTCTCAAGAACGAGCGGTGCGGTTTCCAGCCGGAGAACGATCTGGGGCCGAAAGCCGGTGCATGCGGCGGCGGCGTACTTATCTCGTTCGCGAGCGCCGACAATGCCGTCACTGTCCTGGTCGATATTTCGCTTTTCCCGGAACGCTGGAATCTCTGCCATGTCGACCACGAGGGAGAGCTCCAGCCAGCCCGGACTGAAAAAGAGACCGAGGTGGACGTTGGTGGTGAAGTTGCCCAACGGATGGGCAAAGGCGGTACCCGTCATCAGCACCAGCGCGACCGCGGTCAGGATGAGAAGCTTGGCCCCGGCACGACGAGGCGACTGGCGGCGCGCACGGCCCCTACCAAGTCCTCGATCCCCTGACAGCCGGTCCATCGATAAGGGTTCGTTCTCGGGATGGCAAAGGATTGGTGATTTGAAAAGTGAGCAATCCGCGGTGAGCCGGACTCCGAAACCGTTGTCGAAGCGTTCGACAGAAGGAGAAGGAGAACATGCGCGAGCTTTTCAGAAGGTTGCCGATCCTGGCGGTCATCGCGGCATTGGCGGTGGGGCTGGCAGCCGGCCCGGCGAGCTTGTTGGCGGCCGATCACCTCGACGCCCCCGGGTTGACGCCTCCGGGCGGAGACTCCCGGTTGGACATCAACGATGTCTACGCCTTTCAGTCGCCGGCCGATCCCGGCCACGCAGTCCTGATCATGACCACCAATCCCGCGGCCGGAGCACTAACCGGACAGCTCGGGTTTCACCCCGATGCCACCTATGAGTTCTTGGCCGACAACGACGGCGATGCCAAACCCGACAACTGGGCCCGGATCAATTTCGATCCTGCCGACCCCAGCGGTCAGCAGGCATATCGGCTCAAAGTCAAAGGCACGGGGCCAAACATCAGGGGTGTGACGGGTCAAACGTTTGACCTCGATGGTCAAGTGAAGGTCACGGCCGGGACCTTTGACGATCCGTTCTTTTTCGATCTGGTCAGCTTCCTGGCAGCCGATTTCGACTGCTCATCTGCAAGCAACTTCTTTGCCGGGCTCAACACGCAGGCGATCGTCTTCGAGTTTCCGCGGTCGGAGCTATCGGGAACGGTCGGGGTGTGGGCTCGGACCATCCTCGGCGATCAGCAGATCGACCGCATGGGGAGACCAGCGATCAACACCGTATTCATCCCCAACAACATCTTCGAGCCAGCTGGCTCAGAGCCGTCGCAGAGGAATGCGTTCAACGCCGGGAAGCCGCAGCACGATCAGCGTGATTTCCGCAGCGAAGTTGTCGACACGCTCGAGATCTTTTACGGAGCTGGAAACCCGACTGTCGGGGCCCTCACCGACATTCTTCTGCCCGATGTGCTGACCGTGGATTTCGGGTCGAGCGCGGGATTCCTCAACGGTCGGAGGTTGGCCGACGACGTCATCGACACCGAGCTCGGCATCGTGACGAACGGGGCCGTGACCACCGACTGTGTGAGCAACGACTCCGCGTTCAGCGGAACCTTCCCCTACTTGGCCCCGAAGAACTGACAGCCCGGAATTGATAGAGCGGCTCTCGAGCCGCTCTATCACAGGAGAGCATCTTGAATCTGCGAAACATTCTGGTCGGGGCGTTGGTGGGGGTCGTGGCCCTGGTTGGTCCCGGTCTCCTGCCAGCTCGGCTCCCCGGCACCTACCCGACCGGCGACCGCCCAGTGCCCGACACCGTTGGCGCCCTGGCGCTGTTTCAGAGCCGGGTGGAGCGAGATGCAAATGCCATCAATCTCACTTTGCTCGCACAGCTCTACGCCCGGCGCAGCCGCGAGACGGGAAATGTTGAAGAGCTGGCTGCGGCCGAAACTGCGGTCAGGGACGCCCTCGCCCAAAAACCAAGTTACGGACCAGCGGTACTCACACTGGCTTCGGTCTTGGCGGGCCAGCATCGCTTCGACGAAGCCCTCACCACCGCCCGCCGCGCCCAACAGCTCGACCCTCGATTGGGGGCATTGGGCCTGGTAGGTGACGTGCTCGTAGCCACCGGCGACTATGAGGGCGCGAGGGAGGCTTACTCGCGACTCGCCGGTGGCTCGCCCGGGCTCGCCGCCCGGCTGGCCCACTTGGACGAATTAGCGGGAGATCTCGAAGGGGCCATCCGTCAAACCGAACGGGCCGCTGCGGCCGGGCTCGAGCAGGGAGCCGTGGGCGAAGGGGCGGCTTGGTTTCAGGTCCGCCTCGGCGACCTCAACTTCACCGTTGGCAGGCTGGCGGAAAGCGATCGCCGCTATCGGGCGGCCCTCGACCTCCTTCCCGGCTATTGGCCCGCGCTTGCGGGACGGGGAAAGGTGAGCGCCGCCCGTGGAGACTTCGACCGGGCGGTCCGGTTCTACGAGTCGGCCGCGGACATGGTCCCCCGCCCGGAAGTCATGGTCGCCCTTGGAGACATCTACTCCATCATTGGTGAGCTCAAGCAGGCCCGCGACAGCTACGCCACCGTCGAGGTCATTTCCCAACTTTCGCCTGGCGTGTATGACCGCAACCTCGCCCTCTACGAAGCCGAGCATGGCGACCCCGAAGCGGCGCTGGCGCTGGCTGAAAGTGGTCTCGAGGAGCGCAGGGATATCTATGGGTACGACACCCTGGCCTGGGCTTTCTATCGCCTGGCGCGTTTTGGGGACGCTCGCCGCGCCATGGACCGGGCGATGGCGCTCGGAACCCGCGACCCGCAATTGCTATTTCATTCTGGCGCCATCTGGCTCGCCCTGGGAGACCATGGGTCGGCAATTACCGACCTCGAGGCGGCCCTCGATCTCAACCCGCACTTCCACCCCCGTTATGCGGAGGAGGCGCGCGAGATGCTGGGCCTCGCCCGCAGTTTTGGTTAGGTAGCTGGCGTCACGGGTTCGAGACCTACCACTCGGGAGAAAGCGAATTCGCCCTCCACCCGTTCGGGGATGAGCTGGGCCTTGCCAGTTTGATCGCCCATCACCAACTCGACGACCAGCGCCTTTCCGGCAACCCCGGTGTCGTCGAGGACCGTCAGTGTTCCGGTCCAGGTGCCAGCGTCCTCATCATCAGCCACCTCCACCGTCCCCACTGTGAGCAATACGCCTTCAAGAGTGATGCGAACCGGTCCCGAGTAGTTCATTGAGGGACGTTTCTATCAGGTAGCCCCGATGTTTTACGGGAAGCGGGCGGGAGAATTCTCCAACGCTCCATGCGGGGTCTCCGCCGGTTATCTCTTCTTGGTACGAACCTGAGGGACGGTCGTGGATCGGAGGACGAGATCGCGGCGATAGAGGTTGTGAGCTTCCCTGACCCGGCGGTCGGCTTCAGCTCGCAACCGTTCGGTCTCATCCAAAAGCCGGGCTACCTCGGCACGCAGGCTCTCGATTTCATTGCTGAGACTCAGCACCTGCCGCACCCCTTCGAGGTTGAGACCGCGTGCTGTCAGCTCGTTGATGAGGGCGAGGCGGTCGACGTCGGCCTGCGAGTAGCGACGGGTTCCACCGGGGGTCCGATACGGCTCGACCAATCCCTTGCGCTCGTAGATGCGAAGAGTCTGGGGATGCATCCCCGCCATTTCGGCAGCGACCGAGATAACGAATACGGCTGCGCCCTTGCGGTCTTTCATGAGGCCGTTTCTTGGCGCGTACGGAGATGACCACGGAGGTCATCGTCGTCTATCGCCGCTAGCTCCTCGAGAAGGCGCTTTTCCTCACGAGAGATCTTGGCGGGCACGACTACTTCGACCTTGGCATAGAGGTCACCGGTTTGACGGCGGCCAGCGCTGACTCCTCGCCCTTTCACCCGGAATGTCTTCCCCGAGGGCGTGCCGGCTGGCACTTTGATCGAAACCTTGCCGTTGAGAGTTGGCACCTCGAGGGTGGTGCCGAGTGTCGCCTCGGTGTAGCTGATCGGAACCGTGATATGGAGATCGTCGCCTTTGCGCTTGAACAGCGGATGGCTCGAGACATGAACCTTCACCAGCAGATCTCCCGGAGGTCCGCCGTTGGCGCCGGGCGCTCCCTTGCCCGCCAGGCGGACGGTGGCACCATCCTTGATCCCCGGCGGAATCCTGACCTTGATTGTGCGAGTGCGAACCTCAGTCCCTCGTCCCCGGCACTGACTGCAGGGACTGGTGATCAGTCGGCCGCTGCCGCCACACTGAGGGCAAGGCTGGCTGAATGAAAAGACGCCTTGATTCTGCGCAACGACTCCATCGCCACCGCAAGTCGGGCAGACGTCGATGGCCGAACCCGGTTCGGCTCCGGAGCCGCCGCAGCGACTGCAGGGAGCCTCGCCTCGGAGTTCGACATTGGTGATGAGCCCGTCGACCGCATCATCAAAAGAGATGTTGAGATCGGCGGTGGTGTCCCGCCCCTTCTGCGGGCCCGCTCTCCCCCGGGCTCCACCGAATCCGAATATGTCTCCGAATCCGCCCAGGATGTCACTCAGGTCTTCAACCCGTACCCGCTGGCTACCGCCACCGAAGCCGCGGCCGCCTTGACCGCCATAATTCCTGAAGGCACCCGATTCCACCAGGCGGCGCAATTCGTCGTACTCCTTGCGCTGCTCGGTGTCGGATAGCACCCCGTAGGCCTCGGAGATCTGCTTGAACTTCTCCTCGGCGGCGCTGTCTCCCGGGTTGGCGTCGGGATGGAACTTCTGCGCCAGCTTGCGATAGGCGCGCTTGATCTCCTCGGCCGTGGCCGAGTTGGAGATTCCCAAGATCTGATAGAAGTCCTTGTCAACCCAATCGCGGTTCAAAGAATCATTCCTTGCGGGGCGTTACCCCCACCATGCTGGCGCGCAACACCCGGCCCTTGAGGCGATACCCGCGGCGAAACTCGTCGGTGATGACGAGTTCGCCGTTGCCTTCGCCGCTGGCGGTGACGGCCTCGTGCAATGAAGGATCGAATGGCATGTCGAAGGTCTCGATCGGCTCGAGTCCTTCCTTGGCCAACACATCGAGAAGCTGGTCGCGAGTGCTGCGGACCCCGGACTTGAGCTTCTCTTCTGTTTCGGAATTGGTTTCAACGGCGAGGGCGGCATCAAGGCTGTCGATCACTGGCAGCAGCGCCGAGACCACTCGCTCGGAGGCGCGATCGACGAGACCGCCCATCTCGCGCTGGGCACGCTTGCGATAATTGTCGAAATCGGCTGCCACCCGCCGCAGGTCGTCGAGATAGGAGTCGGCCTCCTTGCGCGACCCGGCCAGGGCCGCAACCAGTTGGTCAATGGCCTCGTTCGGATCGCTGGAGAGGTCGAGGCCCAAAGACTCGGCGGTGACCGCCTCGATGGCCTCTTCCTCTACCGGCTCTGCCTCGACGATGGTGATCTCGGGGAGATCAGGTTGCTTGCTCATCGCCCTCGTCGACGATCTCCGCCTCGACCACATCGTCATCGCCGGCGCCCTCGCTTCCAGCACCGGCGCCCGGCTGGGAGGCGGCTTCCTGGTACATCCGGGTGAACGCTCCCTGGCTGGAGGTCACGAGAGCTTCGATCCGGGAGCGGAGGGTCGCCGTGTCGGAGCTCTCGTCGCCGAGGGCGGCCTTGAGATCGGAGAGAGCCGAGTCGATGGAGCCCCTTTCGTCGGCGGAGAGCTTCTCGCCCTGTTCGCCCAGCACCTTCTCAGTCTGGTGGACGAGCTGATCGCCCTGGTTTCGAGTCTCGATCTGCTCGCGGCGGAGGCGATCCTCCTCGGCATACGCCTCAGCGTCCTTCACCATCCGGTCGATGTCGTCCTTGGCCAGAGCCGTGCCGCCTGTGATGGTCATCGCCTGCTCCTTGCCGGTAGCCATGTCCTTGGCGTGGACATTGACGATGCCGTTGGCGTCGATGTCGAACGTCACCTGGATCTGCGGCACTCCCATCGGAGCCGGCGGGATCCCCGTGAGCTGGAAGCGACCCAGGCTCTTGTTATCCGAAGCCATGGTGCGCTCGCCTTGGAGGACGTGAATCTCCACTTCCGGCTGGTTGTCTGCCGCAGTGGTGAAGGTCTCGGTTCGCCGGGTGGGAATGGTGGTGTTGCGCTCGATCATCTTGGTCAACACCGCCCCCTTGGTCTCGATGCCGAGGGTCAGCGGCGTCACGTCGAGCAGGAGGATGTCCTTCACATCACCTTTCAACACGCCGGCCTGAATGGCGGCACCGGCGGCCACGACCTCGTCGGGGTTGACGCCCTTGTGAGGGTCTTTGCCGGTGAGACTCTTGACCAACTCCTGGACGGCGGGCATTCGGGTCGATCCACCCACCAGAACGACATGGTCGATGTCGGCCACCGGGATTCCCGAGTCTTTGATCGCCTGCTGGAAGGGACCCTTGCAGCGTTCGAGCAGGTCCTCGGTGAGCTTCTGGAACTCCGAGCGGGTGAGCTTGCGCTGGAGGTGAAGGGGGCCCTCAGCGGTGGCGGTGATGAAAGGAAGGTTGACCTCGGTCTCCGAAACCTGGGAGAGCTCGATCTTCGCTTTCTCGGCCGCTTCCTTGAGCCGCTGACTCGCCATCCGGTCTTTGCCGAGGTCGACCCCGTGGTCGTTCTTGAATCCGGTGATGAGCCAATCGACGATGGCCTGGTCCCAGTCGTCACCGCCCAGATGGGTGTCGCCGGAAGTGGCCTTGACCTCAAAGACGCCCTCACCGATCTCAAGGAGGGAGACGTCAAAGGTCCCACCGCCGAGGTCGAAGACCAAGATGGTGTGGTCGGTGCTCTCCTTGTCGAGCCCATAGGCCAGCGAGGCGGCGGTGGGCTCGTTGATGATCCGCAAGACGTTGAGGCCGGCGATCTGGCCGGCTTCCTTGGTGGCCGTGCGCTGGGCATCGCCGAAATAGGCGGGAACCGTGATCACGGCGTCGGTGATGGTGTCGCCCAGGAAGGCCTCGGCGTCTCGCTTCAGCTTCATGAGGATGCGAGCCGAGATCTCTTGGGCGGTGTAATTCTTTCCCTCGATCGAAATCGACCAGTCGGTGCCCATCTCTCGCTTGACCGAGCGAATGGTGCGATCGGGGTTGGTGATCGCCTGGCGCTTGGCCACCTCGCCCACCAGAACCTGACCCTCCTTGAAGGCGACGACCGAGGGGGTGGTCCGAGAGCCCTCGGCATTGGGGATGATGGTGGGCTCGCCCCCCTCCAGGGTGGCGATCACGCTGTTGGTGGTTCCAAGATCGATGCCGACGGCACGGGCCATATCTGCTCCTCGTAGGTTGAGTGGGTTCAGCGATTATAACTTGAGTCAGGTATTGTCATATTCCAGGATCGGGAAATATTGCCCAGGTGAGGGGCGTTTTCACTACCAATCTTTCACCAGGAGAACCCTTTGACCCAAAACCTCGATACCCAGACCCTTCCGGTTCTACCCCTTCGGAACGGGGTGGTCTTTCCCCATATGGTGGTCACCCTCCGCATCGAGACCTCGGAAGGAAAGATTGCCCTGGCCGCATCCGAGCAAGCCGGTGGTCGTCTGATTCTGGTGCCGCGGGTCGCGGGCAAGTACGCCTCGGTCGGGACCATCGCCGAAATCCAGCAAAGCGACGAAGAAGGAAACGTGGTGGTGTCGGGAGTGGGGCGCGCCCGGGTGGGCAGTGGCTCCTCCGACACTGCCGGAGCCCTCTGGGTTGAATTCGAGCCCTATCCCGAGGTCGATGTCCACGACGAAGCCCTCGATGACCTCGTGGCCGAGTACCGAGCGGTGGTGACCGAGGTACTCGATCATCGCGGCGTGGGAGCGGTGGCGGAGAGAATCCTGGGTCTCGAAAACCCCTCACAACTCGCCGACCTGGCCGTCTACTCACCCGACCTCAGCCTCGAGCAGAAGGTGGAGATTCTCGAGACGCTCGATGTCAGGGAGCGTCTCGGCAAGTTGCTGATCTGGATGAGAGAGGTCCTCGCCGACCTCGAACTGCGCCGGCGAGTGCGCGACGATGCCGCCGAGCGGATCGACAAGAGTCAGCGCGAGTACCTGCTGCGCCAGCAGATGGAGGCCATCAAGAAGGAGTTGGGCGAGGAACAGGGAGCCTCCGACAGCTATCGGGCCCGGCTCGAAGAGACGGCGATGCCCGAGAAGGTCAAGGAGTCCGTCGAGCGAGAGATCGACCGCCTCGAGCGGATGTCCGAACAGTCCCCGGAACACTCGTGGATCAGGACCTGGCTCGACACGATGTTCGACATTCCCTGGGGCAAGCGCTCAGAGGATCGGCTTGATCTCAACGAGGCCTGGACGGTGCTCGATGCCGATCACACCGGGCTCCACGATGTCAAGGAGCGGATCGTCGAGCACCTCGCGGTTCGCAAGCTGCGTCAGGAACGAGGGCTGAGCGAGGAGAACTCGCGGCAGTCCGGCGCCATCCTGCTGCTCGTCGGCCCTCCAGGGGTCGGCAAGACTTCGCTCGGAGAATCGGTCGCCCGCGCCCTGGGACGGAAGTTCGTGCGCGTCGCCCTCGGTGGCATCCGCGACGAGGCCGAGGTGCGGGGACACCGGCGTACTTATGTCGGCGCGAGGCCCGGTCGGATCGCCCGCGCCCTGACCGAGGCCGAGACCATGAACCCCGTCTTCCTGCTCGACGAGATGGACAAGGTCGGAAGTGACTGGCGAGGAGATCCGTCCTCGGCCTTGCTCGAGGTCCTCGATCCCGCCCAGAACCACACCTTCCGTGACCATTACCTCGAGGTCGATCTCGACCTTTCGGACGTCCTCTTCATCGCCACCGCCAACGTGGTGGAGACCATTCCCGCTCCGCTCTTGGATCGGACCGAAGTCATCCGACTCGATGGCTACACGGACGAGGAGAAAGTCGCCATCGCCCGCGATCACCTGCTGCCCCGCCAGATCCGCCAGGCCGGTCTCGAGCCCGAGGAGGTCGCCGTAACCGAAGAAGCGCTGGGAGTGGTGGTCGATCGCTACACCCGGGAGGCCGGTGTTCGTTCCCTCGAACGGGAGCTCGGCAAACTCTCTCGCAAGGTGGCGACCCAAGTCGCCAGGCGGGAGAGCGACGAGAAGGACACGATCGAGATCGACGGCCCCGACGTCGTCGAATACCTGGGCAAGCCCAAGGTGTGGCATGACGAAGCCAAAGATCGAACCGACGTGCCCGGCGTGGCCACTGGCCTGGCTGTCACCGGCACCGGTGGCGACGTGCTCTTCATCGAGGCCACGGCCACCGATGGCGAACCGGGCCTCACGCTGACCGGTCAGTTGGGCGATGTCATGAAGGAGTCGGCGCGGATCGCCCTCTCATATGTCGAAGCCCACGCCCATGAGCTGGAAGTCAAACCGGAGGCTCTCAAGAGGCGCTTCCACGTCCACGTCCCGGCCGGGGCCGTGCCCAAAGACGGCCCGTCCGCCGGGATCACGATGGTGACGGCGGTGGCCTCGCTCCTCACCGGGCGCAAGGTTCGCTCGGAAGTGGGCATGACCGGTGAGGTCACCCTCCAGGGGAAGGTCTTGCCGATCGGCGGGCTCAAGCAGAAGGTGCTGGCCGCTCACCGGGCGGGGCTGACGACGGTCCTCTTCCCGCAGCGGAACGAGATCGATATCGACGACATCCCCGAATCGGTACGGGAGAAGATGACCTTCCATCCGGTCGAGACCATCGACCAGGTCCTCGATCTCGCCCTCGAGCCTGCCTAACCAACCTGGCGTAGATCCGGCACGGCAAAATCGCGCCTGATCTACGCCGGAACAGAGAGACGGTGCTGGGCGAGCTCGATGTAGGCCGGCTCGATGTCGAATCCGACGTAGTGACGGCCGCTCTGTTGGGCAGCCACCGCCGTGGTTCCGGAGCCGATGAAGGGGTCCAACACCAGGTCGCCGGCATAGGTGAAGAGCTCGATCAATCTCCGCGGCAAGTCGACGGGAAATGGGGCGGGATGGCCGACCCGGCTGGCGCTGGCGGATGGGATCTCCCACAGGTCGAGGGTGGCCAACATGAATTCCTCGGCGGAGATGGTGGCGAGGTGCGGTAATCCGCGTCGCTGTCTCTCGCCGCGGCTGATGGCCCGATCAAATCGCCCTTTGCTGGCGACCACCACCCGCTCGGTGAGGTCCCTTAGCACCGGGTTGGCGGGGCTGCGATAGCTTCCCCAGGCACAGGAGCCGCTCTGGCCTCTCGCTTTGCGCCAAACAATCTCGCCCCGCAAGAGCAGGCCGAGGTCATCTTGGAGGATGGTGGTGACGTCGGCGGCAAGCGATCGATATGGTCGCCTACCCAGGTTGGCGACGTTGATGGCCAGCCTGCCTCCCGGCTCGAGCTTCTGGGTGCATACGGAGAGGACGCCTCTCAGCATGTCGAGGTATTGACCGTAGGCAAAAGGCTCCTCCCCAGCGGAGATGACTTCCTCATATTCCTTGCCGGTGAAATAGGGGGGCGAGGTAACCACCAGCGCCACCGACCGGTCGGCGACCTGCTCGGCGCTCATCAGGCGAGCGTCCCCAACAAAGAGGCGGTCGATTGCCGCCGCCGGGCTGATCTCGTCGTCGTAGGAGATCGTGGGGAGGGGGAAGCGCTGATAGAAGCTGCTCGAATCGTGGCTCTCACGTCGGCCCGAGCCAAAAGACGAGGTGGAAGTGGGGCGGCGAGGCACCCATTCACGCTACCGGGGCCGATCGCGGCGCATCGGGAATAGAACCGGTCGGGCCTATGCTTGCAATTGCAAGCATAATGAGGAAAGTAAATGATCAATGTCCAACTCGCCGACGGAACCGACATCGTCCTCCGGCCGGTACGTCCTGAAGACAAGCCGTTGCTCGTGGCTGGTATGGCTCGGTTGTCCGACCGCTCCCGTCGGCAGCGATTCTTGGTTGCGACCGAGCACCTGACCCGGGCGCAGCTCGCCTATCTCACCGAGGTGGATCAGCGGGACCATCATGCCTGGGGCGTGCTCTCCAATGGCGAACCGGTCGCTATCGGGCGTCTGGTCCGGCTTGACGACGATGAAGGAGAAGTCGCCATCACCGTGCTAGACGACTGGCAGGGACGGGGAATCGGCGAGATCCTGATTCAGCACCTCGCCGGGCTTGCCCGGGAAGCCGGCATCAAGCGGTTGATCTTCGTGTCTCTCCCGGAGAACGTTGGGATCGCCCGTTTGCTGGCTCGCTTCGAGAACATCAGCAAGACCGAAGACGGCCTCGTTACCACCACGATCGAAACGGCCATGGTCGCTCCTCCGTCCTTCGCCGCCGGATTTCGCTAGAACTGATTGGATGCACTTGCACCGCCAGCACAGGAGGAGCTGATGCCCCGAATCTCCTATCCCGACCTTGCCTCGCTCGATCCTGGCGATCGAGAAATAGTCGAATACGGTCGCACACATTCCACCCCCCGGCCCGAGAGCCAGGCCATCCGCTCTCACGTGCCCGCCGTCCTCCATGCCTTCACCAATGCGTGGCGCACCACGTTCTTGGACGGCGTCTTGGATCATCAGATCAAGGAGCTTTGTCGGGTCTACGTCTCCAAGTCGATCAAGTGTGAGTATTGAGGAGTTCAACGGTCCGTCCAGGCTGGACGGCAAGGACTAACCGAAGCTCATTACGACGAGCTCCTTCAATTCGAGGACTCCGATCGATTTGACGAGCGGGAGAAAACCGCCCTCCGCTACACCAGCGCCATCCTTTGGGATGCCGACATTGCTGACGACAAGCTCTGGGCCGATCTCCATCGCCATTTCACCGAGCCCGAGCTGGTCGAACTGGGCTTCTTCATCGCCCTGACCAGCGGACAGCAACGGTGGATCAAGACCCTCGGGATCGGCCATCAGGAGGTGCTGGGCGATACCACCGTCGGCCTGGCCGACGGCACATGATCTATGCGTGCCTGACACGAAAAAATCCGTGCAGAGCCAAGCTCTATCCGGGGACGGCCACCCTTGACTCCAGGCGGTCGAGGAAGGGGATCTGAGCCGGGTTCAAGAGCCGGCGGGCGTCCTCGGGCACGCACCAACTGACCCGGTCGATCTCGGGGAACTCCTGAACTCGACCTCGCCACATCATTCGAAAGGTGCCGGGGTCGAGGGCGGCGGGATCGAAGTCGGCCGCCACAGCCCAAGCCGTGACGTTCTTTCCCGATCGCATCCGGACCGATCCGAGTTCCATCCAGTTCTCGGTCGGCGCCTGCCAACCTGTCTCTTCCCGGAACTCGCGCAGCGCCGCGGAGCGGGGATCCTCGTCCGGTCCGATCTCGCCCTTCACAACGCTCCAAGCCCCCAGGTCTTTGCGAGCGAAGAAAGGTCCGCCGGGATGGGCGATGAGCACCTCCAGAAGCTGGCGGAAGCGGTAGGGGAGAAGGCCGGCGCTCATCCGCATCGGGAACACCCTATCTCCGGCCCGTAGCATCGGCGGAAGGTGTCGAAATCGGCCTCGGCCCATTCGTCGTAAGGCGGTATCCAGACGAAGGAAAGGAGAAAGGATGCCTCTCTATGCAGCACTCATCTACTCCGAAGAGGGAGGCGAGGCGTCGCCCGAAGAGTGGTCAAAGGTGATGGCGGAGTACAACGAGTTCTCGGCCAAGGCCGGAGCCGCAGGCGTAATCCAGGGCGGTGAGGCGCTCGAGGAGACCACGACAGCCACAACGGTCCATGTCAAGGGTGGCAAAGGTGGCGAGGCAGTTCACACCGACGGCCCCTTTGCCGAGACCAAAGAAGCCCTCGGCGGCTTCTACCTCCTCAAGTGCGCCGACCTCGACGAGGCCCTCGGATGGGCCGCTCAGATACCGGGCGCGTGGAGGGGAAGGGTGGAGGTCAGGCCCTGCGTTGACTTCTCGCAGGCACAATGACCTGAGTCGATGACGATTGGGGAAACGATTCGGATCGAGGGTGGTCGGGTTCTGGCCACCCTCATCCGCTTCACGGGAGACATCGGTTTGGCCGAAGACGCCCTCCAGGACGCAACGATCGTTGCCCTGGAGCGCTGGGCCACCGACCGCCTTCCTGCTAATCCAGCCGCCTGGCTGACAGCCGTTGCTCGCAACAAGGCCCTCGACAGGATTCGGCGAGACGCTCGTCGGAGGGACAAGGAGATCGAAGCGCATTACGAGCGGCCACTTGAGATGGAAGAAGACGACAGCCTTCGACTGATTTTCACCTGCGCCCACCCGGCCTTATCGATGGAGGCGCGGATTGGCCTGACGCTGCGGTTGGTCGGAGGACTCACGACCTCGGAGATCGCCGGACTCTTTCTCGTCCCCGAGGCCACGGTCGGTCAAAGAATCAGCCGGGCCAAGAAGAAGGTTGCTTTGGCGCGCATTCCCTACCGGGTGCCATCGCCCCATGAACTACCGGATCGCCTGGCCGGCGTTCTGGCGGTCATCTATCTCATATTCACCACGGGCCATCATGCATTCGAGGGCCCTCTCGACTCACGCTTCGATTTGGCCGCAGAGGCAATTCGTCTCGGTCGATTGCTAGTGGGATTGATGCCCGATGAACCCGAGGCTCTGGGACTCCTGGCCCTCATGCTCGCCACCACCGCCCGTCACCGCGCCAGGCTCGACGAACACGGGGACATCGTGCTCCTTGCCGATCAGGACCGGTCGCGGTGGGATGTGAAAGCGATCAACGAGGCTTCGCTCCTGATTGAGAAGGCTCTGCGCCGTCGCCGGGTGGGGCCCTATCAAATCCAGGGGGCCATCGCCTGCCTGCACGGCCAAGCCCGGTCGGATGCCGAAACCGATTGGCGGCAGATTTCCGATCTTTATCGGTTCCTCGAGTCCTTCAACGACGGTCCCGTGATCCGCGTCAATCGAGCGGTAGCCGAGTCAAAGGTATTCGGTCCTGAGGCGGGCCTGGAGTTGCTGGAAGGGATCTCCGGGGTTGACAGCTGGCACCTGTACTGGTCGACCCGAGCCGACTTTCTCCGTCAGCTCGGCCGCGAGGCCGAGGCCGCGGCCGCGTATCGCTCCGCTCTGGCGATGAACATGAACGATGCCGATCGCCGGTTTCTCGAGCGGCGGCTGGCATCCCTGTCGTTAGCCTGATTTTCAGTGCCACACTTGCCGGCCTTGCCAGCGCCCGACTTCCATTTGCTTCCCGGCGAGGACCTTTCCGGCGGCCTCCGTCGGGTCTGCCTGGAGCAGTTCGAAGCATCGCTCGATTCCCTCTCCTCGGGCCGCGATCTCAACCTGGCCATCCATGAACTGCGGAAGTCGAACAAACGGGTGCGAGCGCTATTGCGTATGGTCCGCCCGGTTATTGGCGACAAGGTGTATCGAGCCGAGAACGGCGCCCTGGCCCAGGCCTCCCGGCTGGTGGCGCCGGTTCGGAACGGCAAGGTGCTATTGGACGCGGTGACCCGATTGCGGGGCCGTTACAGCCACTTGCTGGCTCCGGGGATCTTCGGGGGAATCGAGGATCGGCTCCATGACCGCCACGCCCGGATGATGAACCGCATCCTTGACGATCCGGAGGTGCTCCGGCAGGTGACGGCAATCATCTACCGCGCCCGCTCCCGCTATGCGGCCTGGCCCACTGATCCATCCGATCCGCGCTACGGCGCCCGCATCATCCCCAACTCCTTTCGATCGATCGGGCGAGGGGTCGGTCGCACCTATGACCGGGGGCGCAAGGCGATGGAACTCGCCTATCGCACTCGAGCGCCGGAACAGTTCCACGACTGGCGCAAGCAGGTCAAATACCTCCGGCATCAGATGGAGGTACTCGATCCACTGTGGCCGGAGGTGATCGGCGGTCTGGCGGCATCGCTCGAGCGTCTTGGCGACGTCCTCGGCGACGACCACGATCAAAGCGAGTTGATCGCCTTGGTGGCGGCGCTCCCCGAGCTCGCTCCCGATCCCGACGAGCGCAATCTCCTGGTCGCCTTATCTCATCAACGCCGGCGCGAGCTCGAGGGCGCCGCCCGAGTAATGGGAGGCCGCATCTACGCCGAAGGAGCAAAGCAGTTCACCGGCCGGCTCAAGGCGTATTGGTCGGCCTGGTCCTACGGCCGAGATTGAGCCCGGCTGCATGGATGAAATCCCAGATCCCGCTCTCGTCGTTCTCGTTGGTGCGTCTGGATCGGGGAAGACCTACTGGTCGGAGCAGCGATATCGACCCGAAGAGATCGTCTCTTCCGATCGACTGCGGGCACTGGTGGGAAGTGGTGAGCATGATCTCGATGCCAGCGAGGTTGCCTTCGACATCCTCGACCGCATCGTCGACTCTCGGGTCGGCCGGCGGCTGACGACGGTAGTCGACACCCTCGGCTTCGATTCTGCTCGCCGGCAAACGCAGCGCGCTCATGCGAACAAGGCCGGGCTGCCGGCAGTAGCGGTGATCTTCGAGACTCCGGAAGGTCTCTGCCGAGCCCGCAACCGCAACCGACCTCGCCCGGTGCCTGCGGCCGTCCTGACCGGGCAATTCCGCCGCCTGCGCGACGTCCGCGCTCAACTCGAAGAAGAAGGGTGGGACTTGATCGTCCGCGTGGAGGACGGGGGCGACCGAGCATCGACCGCCGTCCCGGCACCCGCCGAGGAACCGTCCCCCCGGACCGGCCTCGATCTGTACCTCCAGATTTCCCGCTTCCCCGACAGGGAGCTACTCGGTCCCTGGTTGGCGCAGATAGCCGCCACTGCTCAGACGGTGGGGTTCCGGGGATTGGCGTTGATGGATCATCTCGTGCAAATCCCTCAGGTGGGAAGGGAATGGGACAACATCGTCGAGGCATATACCGGCCTCGCTTTCATGGCAGCCTCGACCTCGAGCTTGCAGCTGGGAACGTTGGTGACCGGCGTAACCCTCCGCAACCCCGCCCTCCTGGCAAAAATGCTGGCCAGCCTCGATGCTTTGAGCGGAGGACGTGCGTTTTGTGGTCTCGGAGCGGGCTGGTTCGAGGCGGAACAGGTCGCGTACGGCTACGAGGCGCTCGAGATGAGGAGACGTCTCGAGAGCCTGGAGGACACGATCCAAATCCTTCGTCTGATGTGGGCACCTGGCAAGGCCACATTTACCGGAAAGATTCACTCCGTTCACGAGGCGGTTTGCTACCCGCGCCCTCTCCATTCCATCCCGATCTACGTGGGGGGGAAGGGCAAGGGGACGGTGTCCCTGGCTAGCCGGCTGGCGGATGGTCTCAACGTCGTGGGAGCGGGGCGCCTCGATGAAGCGCTGCCGGCGGTGAGGCGGAGGTTGGATGATCGATCCGGCTTTCAACTTTCGATCCTCGATTTCCCTCTGATGGCGAGCGATCGGTCAGCGGTCGCGTCGAAGGTCGAGCAGTGGCGAGGCCGGACGCGGGCGGAGGTTTTTGCCGAACGCCATCACGCCGGGATGCCCGTTCGCCACATCCAGCGCTATCGGGAGCTGGCGAGCCGCGGAGTGGGTGCCATCTTCGTGTCGCCGGTCGGCCTCACCGATACCGGCGATCTCGAAGCTTGGAGCGAGGTCACCGAAGCCCTAAAGCAATAGGAATTTGCTTCCTTGCCCAGCGAAGGAAGCGAGGTCGGGGCGAAGACGACGGAGGGGCTAGCCGGCCGCGGTGGTTGTGACCGCCCCCTCAGGGGTGATGGCGAACTCAAGCGTGTTTTGCTCGGCCTGATAAACCATCCGATAAGCCAGCCCGTTGTGAGTGAGTGATCCGTCGATTCCGCCCAACTCGGGTCGATCCACGTCCAAACCGAGTTGAGCCAGCAAGGCTTTGCGATCGCTGCCGTCTAGCGAGGGATCGGCGGTCCCAATCAGGATCCCGAGGGCGTTGAGGATCGCCCCGTCGCCCTCCGGGGTCCCCGTTGGGGTCGCGCGCATCGTGACATTTCCGGCCACGGGATCGAGCACGCCTTCCAGCGTCACGTTCGGGGTCAGGAGCAGGATGAAGGGGGAAGTGAGATCGGAGAAGAGCACCATGTTGGGAGCCGAGACTTCGGCCAGTGTGTTCCAGCGCTCGGTGAGCGTGGCCGCGTCGGTCTGAAAGAAGGTGGTATCCCCCAACTCGGGGGCGGCAGTGGTGGCGACCGTGGCCGGGGGAGCGGTGGTGATGACAATCGTGATCGGAGGTGCGGTGGCCTCGGGTTGGGTGGTGGCAGTGGCTCCCGGATCCCCGGTGCGTCCCATGAGCAGCATCACCGCATACGCTGCTCCGGCCAGGACAGCGACGAGGCCGATGACAACGGCGGTTTTGATGAGCATGCCCCGGAGGTCGTTGGGACGGAATCGGCGGGGGCGGACCGTTTTCCCCACGCTGTGGGCCCGTACCGAGTCTGCAATCGTGACCCCTTCGCTTGCTTCCTCAGCCATTTGGGGGATGGGTTCTTCGGGCGGAAGAGGAGTAACCGGCGCCGGCAATGGTGCTGGGGCTTCCGATCCTTCCGGCCGGAAGTTCTTGATGCGGGGCCTTCTGACTGCTGCCGCCGCCACCGAGACCTCGGAGGTGACAGGTTCCGGTGGTGGCGCCTCGGTTTGGTTCTCTTGCGGCGGATCCTCAGACGGGATCGGCTCTGGCCCTTCGGGTGGCGCCACCGGCGCGGTGGCGGCAATTGCGTTATCCAGTCCGGTCGGGTCGTCGGCCGTGAAGGTGAGGGTCTCGCCTTCGGCCTGGATGGCGAAGCGAGAAAAGGTCAGTCGAGCGATCCTGGCCTGCGAATGCTCCCAGGTTCCGATCTCGGCACCTCCGCCCCAGAGAACAATGCCGGCGCTACCGACCACGATCGAGGCATTGAGGACCTCAGAACCCGTCACCAGAGTCCCAGTGAACCCCGGGGTAGGAAGACTCGAGGAAGCCGCAGACATCTTCGGCACCGGTTCCGGCTCGGCTGTCTGGGCTTCGGGCTCGGCGGTCTGGGCCGGTTCCGGCTCGGCTGACAGCGCCACCGGCTGCAGGGCTTCGGGCTCTGGCGGTGCCGACTCGGAGGCGGGCGGCGGGGCGTCTGCGGCCACGGGAGCCTTCTGGTGGGTGGACCCATTGGGCATCGACCAGAGTCGTTCGTAGTCTGAGTTGGCCCTTGTCAGCGGGCTCCAGGCCTCCGTCTTTTCATCTTCGACCGCAAAGGAGGGAACCAAGTCGAGCGGTGCCTGCTCGCTGGGCGCATCCGGAGATGATTCGTCGGCGGGAGTGGTTTCTGGCATATCGGCCATGATCAATTCTGATATTTATCGCCCCGCGGCGCCAAGCATTGAAGGCTATTTGGCTAGGGCGCCTGGCTCATCCTTCGGTGGAGACAAAGCCCTCACGGGCGAGGAGCACGCGTTTGTTATCGGCTCCTCCGAGCGAATAGGCCCCCAGAGAGCCATCGGAGCGCACGACTCGGTGGCAGGGCACTATCAAGGGAATCGGATTGTTGGCCATGGCACTTCCCACCGCCCGGGCCGCGCCCGGGCGTCCAGCCTGTCGGGCCAGCCATTGATAGGGCCGAACTTCACCGCGGGGAATGGTGGTGGCGATGAGCATGATCTCTCGTCGAAAGGCAGTAACCCCTCTCAGGTCGAGGGGAAGCTGTCCTGGGTTTCCGGCCTCGATTCCCCGATTGATCAATTTCTCCCACCCCGACGGCGGTCGGGCCTCGATGAGTCGACGCCCGAACCGATCGGCGAAGTAGTCCTCGAAGTCGAGCGCAGCCAGACTTACCGACGAAACGCCGTGCGGATTGAACGTCACCGCCAGTTCGCCCACTGGGCTCTCGAAGATGGAGACACCGTCGGCCAAACCGGTGCCGAGCTCGACATTCGCCTTCAGCGACGCCGGCGCCCCTCGACGCAGTCCGGCGAGCGTTTCTTCGATGTTCATTCTTCGTCCTCCATGATCGTTCTCAGTCTCTGCAGTCCGCGATGGACGTCCGCTTTCACCGTTCCCACCGGCCGGCCCGTCACCGACGAGATCTCTGGGTAATCGAGTCCAACCACATGGCGGAGGACCACCGCCTTGCGGATCGGAAGGCTCAGTTTCTGCAAACGAGCCTCCCAAGCCATCCAGTCGATTGGCTCAGGATCGTCTCTCCCCACATCGAACAGCTCATTGGCCACGGTGGGTCGGCGGGCACGATCCCGGAGATGGTTGCGCCCCAGATTGAGGGCGATGGTCCAGATCCAGCCCCGCAGCGAGAGGTTGCGGACCCGTGCCGTGTCGTAGCTCGAGAGGGCGCGATACGCCCGAATGAATGTTTCCTGGGCGAGGTCCTCGGCATCCCCACCTGCCAACGAGCGCAAACCCGAGTAGAGCTCCGATTGCAGGCCTTCGACCAATTCGGGAAAGGCGCCATCAAGGTCCTCCGCAAGCCGAATTGGCAGATCGTCCATCAATCAAGGAACCCCGAAGCTCGCCACCCGGTTGCAGGCATTTCAGATGGCGTGAGCGGGCTCGTTCCAGTACCGCGTGGTGACTCGACGCCAAACGAGCCCAAAAACAATTGCGGCTAACGCCAAACCGAAGAAGATGGAGCGAACCGAATAGGACGTCGCCAGCCAGCCGAACAGCAATTGCGACATGGTCGAGGTGAGGGTGACGGCGGCAAAGTCAAGGCCGAAGATGCGACCTTTGATGCTGTTGTCGGTGTAGAGCTGAAGGCCGTAGGAAGAGAAACTCCATTGGCTTCCCGCCCCGGCATGGCCCAAGAACACCGCTGCGGCGGCGAGGAGCAGCGAGGGGGCTGTCGCGGTACCCAGGTAGGAAAGGCCCCAAAAAGCCATGCACGCCCCGATGGAGGTGAGCACGGCGCGATCGGTGCCACCCACCATCCGGCGAATGATGAACGGCCCAATGACGACACCGATGCCGCGGGCGGCGAGGAGCCAGCCGACACCATCGTCACCTGCGCCGAATGAATCGAGGGCGAGAACCGGGAGGAGCGCCACGGCCCCGCCCCCGAAGATGGCGAAGCCCGCCTTCGAGGTAAGCAGCGCCGCCACGGTCGGTTTCTGGGCGATGTATGTAAACGCCGAGCGGAGACGCGCTGGAGGCTCGCCACTGGCTCGCTCCTTATGAGGAGAGAGATTGGTCCGCACCCGCCAGATCAGTGTGGCGGCGACGAGGAAGCTGGTGACGTCGACCGCCACGGCCGCCCGCCGCCCGAACAAGGTGGCGACGACCCCGCCGAGGGCGGCACCGACCGCGGCCATAGTGCCCCAGGTCGATTCGAGGAGAAACGATGCATCTCCCAGCTCCGCTGGCTTGACGATCACCGGGAGTGACGCCGAGGAGGCCGGAGTGATCAGGGCACTGAGGGCGGCGAGAATCGACATCGCTCCCAGGACCAGCGTGACTCCGAGCCCGTTGTCGCGGATGAACGACGAGTCGACGAAAAGAATTGTGGAGCTCGCCCCAGCGGCGACCAGGCTCGACCAGACGATGATCTTCTTCCGGTTGACGCGATCGGCCAAGACCCCGCCGATCGGAGAGAGCAAAAAGGCGGGGAGGGTGTTGGCGGTCAGCACGGCCGCGGTGAGGAAAGGCGAGCGACTCAGATCGTGGACCAGAGACAGCATCGGCACCAGCAGGAACCAATCGCCCCCGTAGGAGACGAGTCGGGCGAGATAGAGCCTCCGAAAGTCGGCGTTGTCGGCGAGCAATCGGAGATAGCGGCCCCCGGTTCGAGCGGTCATATGTGGTCGCCGCGGATGGCGTCGAATTCGGCCGTCTCTTCGAGGAGTATCGAACCGTCCGTTTCGTGCATTTGCGTGTGGGTGGTGAGAAGCAGGTCGAAATCCGGAGGCTTCTCTACGTCGACTGCGATCAGGTGGCGCGACCTTGGTTCACCGGTTCGATCGAACGAGCGCGCCCGGCGGATTAGTTCGGCCGAGACGTCGTCGATCCGACGATGCTGGTTGAGGTGCTCGCGCCAGGAGACGACGAGGAACATTTCGATCAGGCGACGCGGATCGGAGGCGTCCCGATAAAGACGCCAGCGGTAAGCCCCGGTTCGTAGGCGAACCAGGCGCAGGTCCTGCATCACCTCCAGGAAATCGTCGACCTGGCCGGGTTGAAGATCGAAGGCGTTGAGGACCATCACTGGGCCGCTGTCGAGGGTTTCGACGTGTTCGGGAGGGCTGCGGTCGGGGTCGAATTCGGGCGGGACGATCTCGCTCAGCACCGGGATGCCCGAGCGAATGGCTGCCACTGCTAACACCAGACCAGCGGACGAGATCAATACGTACGAAGAGCGAGTGGTGAGAGCGTCAGCGACGGCCCCCGCCAGGATCGCACCGAATGGGGTCATTCCGGCGAAGGCCAGCGACCAGAGACTCATGGTCCTCCCTCGAACCCAACGAGGACTGAGCATCTGGGCAGTCGAGTTGAGAGTTGTGGTGGCGAGCACGAGCGAGGCGCCAGAAAGGAGCAGACCGGGAATGGCCCAGAGCAACGACGGGGCCAGCCCGACCGCAATGCCGCCCAACGAATACCCACCGATGGCGGCGGGAACGGTCCATTTTCGCAGGCGTTCCGCCAACCGTCGTCTCGCAAACGCCGAGACGATGGCTCCGAAACCCATCGTGCCGAGCAGCACCCCATAGGCGAGCGAGCCGCCCCCGAGCGCATCGGTGTGACTGGGAAGAACGGTCGGAACGACCGAGGACGACAACCCAAAAAGGGCTCCAAACAAGAGCACTCGTCGAAAGCTGTGGGTGTAGCGCGCAAACCGCCACCCCAGGGCCATCGCCGTCGTCAGTGGGGCGGCATCGGCCGGCTTCTGGGTGTCAGAGCGTCCGATGAACCAAAGAGCGACAACGACTGAGATGTAGGAAAGGGCATTGAGTCCGAATCCCGCTTCCGCCCCGATGGTGGCGATCAGCAGCCCGCCGAGGGCTGGGCCGACGGCCCGGGCGACATTGAAGGAGACCGAGTTGAGCGCCACTGCGGACGCAATCATCTCCCGCGGGACGAGGTCGGGGACCAGAGCCTGCCAGGCGGGAAGGTTGAAAGAGCCGGCGACACCGATGAGCAGGCCCAGGACAAGGAGACGGACCGGAGTGGCTTCGCCCAAGAAGGCCAGGATGGCCATGGCGGCGGCCGCGGTGGCCATCGCAATCTGAGATACCAGCAGTATCCGCACCCGATCGGTCATGTCGGCCACGGCACCCGCCAACAGCGCCAGGGCGAGAAAAGGCAGCGTGGTTGAAGCCGAGATCAGTCCCACCCAGGTGGCCGAGCCGGTGAGGTCGAGCATCAGCCAGGCAGCCGCCGAGGCTTGGAGAAAGCCTCCGATATTGGAGAAGAGGGATGCCCCCCACAGCGAACGAAAACCACGAAGCTGCAGCGGGGCCACCGACGAGGTCATAGGCCCGGCGAGTGTACGAGGTGGATCTGCGCGGATTCTTCCCGGCTATAAGCCCGGAAGAATCCGCGCTAAGCGAGGCGATCAGCTCCGGGGCGGACCGATGTTCACCATCCAGGGAATCCCGAACTGATCGACACACATACCGAATTCGTCTCCCCACATCTGCTTCTCGAGGGGCACCGATACTTCCCCCCCGGCCGATAGTTTCTTCCAATACCCACGGAGCTCGTCGGCGTCCTCCCCGCTCAGGCTGACGGCGAAGTTGTTCCCCACCTGGTGCGTCTCTCCGGGCGGGGTGTCGGCGGCCATCAACGTCAGCCCGCTATCGGTGTCGAGCTGGCCGTGCATGATGTTGTTGGCTCCGGGTCCGTCAGGTGCTCCGTACTCTCCGAAGGTGTTGAGAGTGAGCTTTCCCCCGAACACCGACTGATAGAACTCCATTGCCTGTCGGGCGTTGTCGGTGAAAGAGATATAAGGATTGAGCCGAGTAGCCACTGAAACCTCCTTCTGGGTTCGGCCCTCGACGGTACTACCGGGAGATCTTTAGATACCGAGAGGCGGCCGGGCGGAATAGCGCTCGATCAATGCCACTGCTCCGACTACCAAAACCCCACCCAAAACCTGGAGAGGGGTCAGGATCTGGTCGAGCCACCACCAGGCCACTGCCGCCGCAATCGCGGGCTCGAGCGTGGCGACCACGCCAACGGTGCCGGGATCCGTGAGACGGAGGGCGGCCACCTCGAGGAGGAACGGGACCACGGTCCCCAAGATCACCAGCCACACAACCCCTGCCAGGACCCGCGGCTCGGTGGGCGGCAACGCCACTTTGAAGGCGGCCAGCAGGAAAAGCGCCGAGAAGGAGAAGCCATAGGCGGCGATCGTGATGGTTGGCAGCCAGCGACCCAAAAAGCCCGAAAGGATGATGTAAGTAGCGAAGCTGAGTGCGGCGATTCCCGCTGCCAAAAGACCAACTGGGTCGAGGCGGCCGAAGTTGGGAGCGCCGCTGACCAAGGACACACCGATCAGGGCGACCAACGCCGCGACCCACGCCAACGCCGGCACCCGCCGCTTGTTCACGAGTCGTATCCAGGCCAATACCAGCACCGGAGCACTGAACTGGATCGTGACTCCCGGACCCACGCCGAGTCGAGAAATGGCAACCAGGAAAGACAGGCTGACAACGGCGAGATTGAGGCCGAAGCCCACCAGGGCTAGGAGTCTGCCATTGGTCGCGACAGCTCTCCGTCGGTAGGCGATCAGTCCCAGGACCAGGGCCGCGAGGACCGACCGAATTTGGGCGACGGTGCCGGCGGGAATCGCCATCAGCAAGTCGGCAGCCACTGCCCCATTCACACCGAACAGCAGGGCCGCCAAGGCGGTGTAGGCGATCCCTCGTCGATGCTTTTCAGATAAGGATGAGCTCGTGGTCACAATTCCCAGCCATGTCTGGGTTGGCTTACTACGTCGGGCCTCCTCGGCCGGCCAATCCGGTCTTGCTGCTCCACTCCTGGCACTGGCTCAACGCTGCCACGAAGAAGCTGGCTGACCGCCTCGCCGACGAGGGCTGCACCGTACTCGTGCCCGATCTTCTGTCCGGGGCGCTCCCGGCGAGCCAAGCCGAGGCGGAGGAGGTGCTCGGGGCGGTAGATCCCAATCACCTGGTCTCGGCCACGCTCGGCGGGCTCGAGGTGCTGGGCAATTCCGCTCCCGGCCCGGCGACGGTTCTCGGCCTCGGTATGGGCGGTTCGCTGGCGCTCTGGCTATCGGTGCGTCGACCCGAGCGAGTAGTCGGAGTGGTTTCCTTCTACGGCACCCAGACCATCGACTTCGCCGGATCCCGAGCTCGTTACCAACTCCATCTGGCGGAAGAAGATCCTTGGGTCAGCTCCGATGATGCTGCGTTCATGGAGGCAACCATGGGCCTCGAAGGAATCGAGTTCGAAACATTTCGTTACCCCGGCACCCGTCCCGGCTTTTTCGAAGAAGGGAATCACTTCGACGCGGATGCCGCAGACCTCGCCTGGTCGAGGACGCTGACCTTTCTTCAATCAGTCCGGGTGAATTGATCGCCTGCTGCGATCGACCCCTCTACCAGCACCCTGGCATAGACGCGGGCGAATCCCGGGTGGAGTGACTGGCTGATTCGGGTGAAATTGCCGTCGATGAACCAGCCAGCATTCTTGAAGCAGGGACTGGTGTAGCTCGTGACCTCGACTTCGGCTTCTTCGCCGATACCCCAGCGGGAACCGGGCACCACATCGATCCAATTCACTCCGGTCACCGTCACGTTCTCTCCTGCCGCCCCCGCGAAGATCGGGTGGCCCTCTGCGCGCAGGGCGTCAATGACCTCGTCCGAAAAGAGACAGACGGCGCGTAGAGGGCCTCCGTGATGAACTCGATCGGTATGGCGATCTCCCTCGAGGCCATTGGCCGAGAGAAAGGCTCGGTCAACGGGGAGTTTGGGTACACCGCCAGCGGAAATGTTGACGGCGACGACGCGACCGTTTGTCAAACGCCAACCTCGTGCGGCAGTGGAAACCAGCGCAGAGCCTCGGCCTCGGCATCGAGGACTTCATCTATAACCTCGGAATCGACGGCGGCGGTGGCAAAAAGGGTGTGGGCCTCGGTCACGTATCGGGGGTAGTCATCCGCGCTGGCGGACGATCGCCCACTGGTGCGGTGCTCGAGAAGTCCGTGGCCATAATCGATCTCGAATAGCGACAGCGGCGGATGGGGCAAACTCCTTCGATGTCTCCACAAGGCGGTGTCGGCCTCAAAGCGGTAGTGCGGCAGCAGCTTCCAGCCGAACTCGGCGATCAGGTGGACTCCGTCGACGATGAACGCGAACTCATCCTCGCTGATGAAATAGTTGAAGTTGACCCGTACCCATCCCGGCTTGACAACCTCGCAACCCAGACCGATCTGGCGTTCGATCTGACGACTGGTGTCGAGGTCGATGCCGAGAAGGCGATGGCCGTAGGGACCTGCACAGGAACAGCCGCCTCGGGCCTGGATGCCGAAGAGGTCATTGAGCAACGCGACCACGTAGTTGTGGTGTAAGTAGCGATCGCCAAAACGAATCACGAACGAGACAATCGAGAGCCGCTCCGCCTTGGGATTGCCCAAGATCTGAATGTTGGGATTTTGCGACCACGAATCGATCGCCCGCTGGATGAAGTCTTCCTCGCGCCGGCGAATCTCTCCGACTCCTACGGCTTCTTTGAGCTGAAACACCAGACCGGCCCGGATGGATTCGACAATGGCAGGTGTCCCTCCCTCCTCGCGATGCTCGGGATCGGTGAGATAACGATGGACCAGTTTGTTGACATACGCCACCGTCCCTCCCCCGGGAACGGATGGAACACGATTGGCCAGGAGGTCCTTTCTCACCACCAATACCCCCGGCGTCCCCGGGCCCCCGATGAATTTGTGCGGAGAAATGAAGATGGCGTCCTTGTAATCGAGGTTGCCCGCCTCCTTCTGACGCATGGCAATGCCGACATAGGGAGCGGCGGCGGCGAAGTCCCAAAAGGAGAGCGCTCCGTGCTTATGCAAAAGGGTTGAGATGGCTGAGGTGTCGGTGATGATCCCGGTCACGTTCGATGCGGCGGAGAACGACCCGATCCGAAGCGGCCGAGCGGAGAATTCGACCAGCCGTCGTTCGAGGTCGTCGAGATCGATGTGGCCGTCGGAGTCCTCGGCAATTTCAACCACGTCGGAGATCGTCTCTCGCCAACCAAGTTCATTGGAGTGGTGCTCGTATGGTCCGACGAATACCACCGGGCGTCGATCGACCGGGATGTGACCGCTGAGATCGAATTCGTCATCCAGGGCGGCCGGCACACGCACGCCGAGAATCGTGATCAACCGGTCGATGGCTCCGGTCGAGCCCGAGCCGGCGAAGATCACGGCATGGTTCTCGTCCCCGCCCACCGCCTGGCGGATGAGTGTCCGGGCGTCCTCTCGGAAGCGAGTGGTCTGGAGGCCGGTTCCCGAGGTTTCCGTGTGTGTGTTGGCATAGAGCGGAAGGACCGTTTCGCGAATGAAGTCTTCGATGAAGGAGAGGGAACGGCCCGAGGCGGTGTAGTCCGCGTAGGTGACCCGGCGGAGCCCGTAGGGGGTGAAAACGGCGGTATCGGCACCGATGACCGATCGTCGGATCGTCTCGATGAGCCGATCGGTTTCCATCTCCCTGAGGCTACCTGCGAACCCTGGGTTGGGAGGGTGGCTGGACCTATCTGCCAGCCCTCAGAACGAAAATTTCGCCGTCTCGGAATATCTGGCCGGACTTGATAGGTTCTCCCGGGGTTCTCTAAATGACCGACACCGTCCTCCCGACTTCCGACGCTCCCCGCGTGGCCATGACCCATGGCCAAATCATGGCCGTGATCTGGGGATTGATGATCGGCCTCTTCCTCGCGGCCTTGGATCAGACCATCGTCGCCACCGCGCTCCCGACCATGGTCGGAGAACTCGGTGGGCTCGAACAGCTTTCGTGGGTGGTAACCGCTTACCTTCTCGCCTCGACCGTGACCGCTCCCCTCTACGGGAAAATCTCCGACCTTTACGGGCGGAAGATCGTCTTCCAGGCCGCGATCATTCTTTTCCTCGCCGGATCGATTCTCTGCGGGCTATCCCAAAACATGGGACAGCTGATCGCCTTCCGCGGCTTGCAGGGTCTGGGGGCGGGGGGACTGTTTGTCATGGCGATGACCATCATCGGTGACATCCTTTCCCCCCGGGAGCGAGGTCGGTACCAGGGGTACTTTGGAGCGGTGTTCGCCCTCTCGAGTGTGGCGGGACCACTGGCTGGCGGCTGGCTCGTCGACAACGTCGATTGGCGCTGGGTCTTCTACGTCAATGTTCCGATTGGCTTGGTCGCTCTCTTCGTGACCGCGTCGGCACTCAATCTCCCGTTTGTCCGCCGAGAGCATCCCATCGACTACCGGGGAGCGGGGACGCTGGTGGTCAGCGTGTCTGCCCTGCTCCTGGCCATGGTCTGGGGCGGAAACGAGTATCAGTGGGGCTCGCCGCAGATCATCGGTCTCCTGGCCATAGGAGTGCTGATGGCCCTTGTGTTTCTCTGGTGGGAACGCCGGGCAACAGAACCGATCCTTCCTCCCCGTCTTTTCCGGAACCGAACCTTCGCCTTGACGTCGGCTTCCGGGTTCATCATTGGTCTGGCGATGTTCGGGGGAATCGTCTTCCTGCCCTTGTTCCTTCAGGTAGTAGTCGGGGCCAGCGCCACCAACTCCGGACTGCTTTTGATTCCGATGATGGTGGGCATCATCGGGAGCTCGGTGATCGGGGGCCGGCTCATCACCCACACCGGTCGTTACAAGATCTTCCCGGTTATCGGTTCGGCACTGGCGACGCTGTCCTTCTTCCTTCTTTCGACCATGGGAGTTGGCACCGTTCTCGTCACCGCCTCGATCTACATGTTCATCCTCGGGGTGGGCGTGGGAATGATCATGCCGGTACTCGTGCTGGCCGTTCAGAACGCGGTCGATCACAGCGATTTGGGAGTGGCGACTTCCTCGAACAACTTCTTCCGCTCCCTCGGTGGCGCTTTCGGCACCGCGCTTCTTGGTGCAGTCTTCACGAGCCAGCTCACCACTGCACTGGCCGGCCTCGTCCCTGAAGGCGGGAGCGGCCAGCTCACCTCGAGCCCGGCGGCGATCGCCGCCCTGCCCGATGCCGTCCGGACCCAGGTGATCGAAGCGTTTGCCTCTTCAATCGGCACCGTCTTCTTGGTGGCATTGCCCTTCACCGTCCTGGCCCTCTTCCTCGCCCTGATGACGCCCGAGCTTCCGCTTCGGGAGACGGCTCACGTGGGGGCGGGCGAGCCCTAGCCCTACTTCTCCCCGGTTAACCCCCACTGATAGGCGAGGCAGATCAGTTCGCCGAGTTCGTCGTCCAACTCGTCGGTCTTATTAACCCTGACGTCGTGCACCCATTCGTGGGGACCAACCTGGAATAGCTTTCGGACCCGGGGATGCTCGTGACCTTTCGACATCGATAGCCAAAAGCTCACTCCCCGATCGCTCAATGTGTAGACGGTGAGAAATCGGCCCCGGACCAAGAAGGCGCTGCGGGTCTTGCCGGCGGCAAAC
>DATFFB010000040.1:0-3618 GCA_035250485.1 Acidimicrobiia bacterium | reverse complement strand
CGCACGCCGGCTCTGGTGGCCATGACCTCTGCCACCCTGCAGTTGTTGAGCGGCGGCCGCTTCCTCCTCGGTCTGGGCACGAGCGGCCCGCAGGTGATCGAGGGTTGGCACGGCATCAGCTTCGATGCGCCGGTCACTCGCATGCGAGAGATCGTCGAGATCGTTCGTCTCGCTTTGAGCGGCGAGCGGGTCACCTATCGGGGCAAGGTCTACGAGCTCCCACTGTCCGGGGGCGAGGGCAAAGCGCTTCGGCTCGGCCTGAGCGCGGTGGCTCCGGTGCCGATCTATCTCGCCACCTTGGGGCCCCAAAGTCTGGTCCTCACCGGTGCGATAGCCGATGGCTGGCTGGGGACGTCGTTCATGCCCGAACACGCCGAAGTGTTCATCACCCACCTCCGCCGCGGCGCCGAACAAGCGGGCCGTGCCTTGTCCGATCTCGACCTCCATGCCGGCGGAGTCGTCGCGTTTGCCGATGACCCTTCGGGGTTGATTGCGGCGCGCCGTCCCGGGATCGCTTTCACGCTGGGAGCGATGGGCTCGGCCAAGAGCAACTTCTATAACGACGCGTTCTCGCGAGCGGGTTACGAAGAGCTGGCCAAACGTGTGCAAAGCCTTTGGATTGATGGTCGTCGCGAGGAAGCGACGGCGCTCATCCCCGATGAGATCGTCTTGCAAACCAACCTGTTGGGAACCGACGCCATGGTCGCCGAAAGGATCGCGGCCTATCGCAAGGCTGGGATCACGACGATCCGCATTGCTCCCGAAGGGACGACTTCATCCGAGCGCATCGCCACCCTCGAGCGGTTCATGGGGCTGATTGACGGTTTGTAGAAGGCGGGCGACCTCGTCGTCGGTCACCTGCGCGAAGTCCTCGTAGAACTGGCTGATCGACATGAACTCGGCCGGAGTCGACACTACGACCACCTCGTCTGCGATTTCCTCGAGGCGGGCGACGGCCCCCTGGGTGGCCACCGGCGCCGCTACCACCAGATGTCCGACCTGTCGTTCACGAGCCACCTGGCAGGCGGCGATAACGGTCGAACCGGTGGCGATTCCGTCGTCGGTCACTATTGCCGTTCGATCCTGCCATGCGATCCCCGCCGGGCGATAGGTCCGGAAGCTTTCGCTCGCTTCCTCGATCCGCTGCCTTTCTCGCGCCTCGACAGCATCGATCCTGCGTTGGCTAATGCGTAACCGGCGGACCATGGTGTCGTCGAGAACCCTGATGCCGTCTTCGCCGATGGCGCCCATTGCCAGCTCGGGTTGAAACGGCGCCCCGAGCTTGCGTACCAACAGGATGTCGAGCGGCGCATCGAGGGCTCGGGCGATCTCCGCTGCCACCGGGACTCCACCTCGTGGTAACGCCAGGACGAGTGGCTTTTGGTCACGAAGGTGCTCGAGCTTGCGGGCGAGAGCCTGGCCGGCCTCTATCCGATTCCGAAAACGGTCGTTTCTCCAAAGATTTATACGTCGATTGTGCTCGTTCGCTTCGCTTAGGGTTGTGCGGTGGCTCGTGGGGCCCCTGCGCCCGCCGGTAATGCCGAGGATCTGGAAGCCGCTCTGGAGCAGTTCGCCGAAATTGCTGCGAGCCTTGCGGCCAAGGATTCAGAGGATTAGGAGGCTTGGGTGGCAGAATCTGTCACTCCACCTCGATACGTTCGGGAGGTGATGATCGCTAACGAAAAGACTGCCGCGTTGGACCATCCGTTAATCGGGAGGGGCATATACGACGTGGTCGACGTCGCTCGACTCGTTGGGAGAGACCCGGAGACGATTTCTCGGTGGACCGGAGGTCGAGAGGCATTACATCAGGTCCGAGCCAAGCCGTTGTTCACGTTCTTGGACATGATCAGCCTATGGGTGATCTCGGAACTGATTACTAGAGGAGTGTCAAAGTACGAGCTTCGGGCTGGTCGTGATTACCTGGCGACCAAATTGGAAACGCAGTTTCCGTTTGCCCACAAGCGATTAGCGACGGTTGGGGGAGCGTTCTTCGGCGAGCTTGCGGCGGAGTGGATCGACGTGGGCAAGTCCGGGCAACGGGCATTTCAGACAGTTATTGAAGATTACGTACGACCCATCGAATTTGGCGCTGACGACCTCGCAGCTATATGGAGGCCCAGGGGTGGCGTGTGGATTAACCCGAGTGTTCAAGCAGGTTCGCCTTGCATAGACGGCACAAGAGTTCCAACGGCTCTACTCGCCGCTCTAGTTGCTGAGGATGAGGACCCTCAAAATCTGGCTGCTGACTTCGACCTCGATGTCGGCCAAGTTGAAGCTGCGCTGAAATTTGAAAGAGCTGCTTGAGGTAGGGTCATAGCCCTTCGAAAGCGCCCAAGGATTCGGCTGCTTTTTGATGAACTCCTTTCACCGAAGGTCGCCAGGGCCTTGCGCGAGCTCGGTTTCAATACAAGTCACGTCGGGCACGCGTCGGATGCCTCTCCTCCCCGTGGTGCCACGGATGAGGAGGTGTTGACGGAGGCCAAGAGGACGGGGCAAGTAGTCGTGACGTCAAATCACGACATGATTCTTCTTTGCCACGAACAGCAAGAGTCAGTTGTTTGGATCGATCCGCGAGGAAAGCAGTTCTCAGCAGATGATTTGGCTCTCGTGGCCTTTAAGGGAATCGCCGAGTGGGAGAGGCTATTGAATGTCGCGCGTGGACCGGTCTGCGTGAGGGTATTGCGGACGAAAGTCGAATCCTTGGACATTGGTCGGGCGGCTGGTTTGGCACGGCAGCGGATGAGGCGGATTGCAGGCAAGAAACGAAGACAACGGCCGCGCGCTCTCGGTTCGCTGGTTGAGCACGAATAGTCGATCGAAATATTCGTTGATCAACCCCCTAGAAATTGTCCCAGGCCTCTGTCATAGTTAATCGAACACCAGTTCTAGAGGAGAGAGAGTGGGATCGCTACGGTCGGCAATCGAGGAGTGGGCAGGAGAGGAGATCGAATCCCTCTCCGACGAGGTGCTGACCGAGCAGCTGGTCGAGCTCGACTCGGCCATCTCCGCCCTCGAATGCCAGCGGGCCCGGCGGCTCTTCCTCTTCGGGAAGCGCCAGGCCTGGAAGGGAGAGGGCCATGTCTCCGCCCCCGCCTTCTTATCCGAGAAATGCAAGATGTCGCCCTCCCGGGCCAAGGGACTCTTATCCCAGGCCGAATCGCTCTCCCAGATGCCAGAGACGATGGCCGCCTGGGCCGATGACCGTCTCTCCCCCGACCAGACCCGTCAACTGGTGGCGGCCCGAGACGCCAACCCTGATCTCTTCTCGGCCGGGGAGAAAGAACTGCTGGAGAAAGTGGAGGAGCTCGATCTCCGTGACACCGCCCGGGCGGTCAACCAGTGGCGCCAGCGGGTCAATGCCGAGCAACGCAACCGGGAGCTGGAGGCGCTCAAGGAGAAGCGCTTCCTCCGTCTCGCTCCCACCATCGAGGGGATGGGGAAGATCGAGGGATTGTTGGACCCCGAGAGCTTCGAGCTGGTGCGGACCGCAGTCGAGGGGTCCTGTCCCGTTCCAAACGCCACCGACCACCGTTCCCCCGGCCAACGCCGGGCCGATGCCCTCGTCGATCTCTGCCGGGAGGCGATGGACTCGGGGAGGCTGGCCGAGTCCGGGGG
>DATFFB010000039.1:0-2086 GCA_035250485.1 Acidimicrobiia bacterium | reverse complement strand
CGAGATCGAATACGTGGGCCATACCTATGAGGACATGATCAGCAACCCGATCATGGTCGAGCTGTTCGCGGCCAACTCCGAGGCGTTGGGCCGACCGATGATGCGGGGTAAGGACTTGCCGCCGACCGTATCGGGCTCGACGGATATGGGCAACGTCTCCAAGCTGGTTCCCACCATTCACCCCATGATCTCGATCGACAGCACTCCCGCGGTGAATCATCAACCGGAGTTCGCCGCCCACACCATCACCCCCGCCGGCGAGAGGGGGTTGATCGATGGGGCGGTGGGAATGGCCTGGACCGTCTTCGACATCGCCTCGGACGACCTTTGGGGGAATCTCGCGGTCTAAGACAAGAGACGAAAGACAAGGGATCGTCTCTTGTCTCTGGTCTTTAGTCTCAAGCTCGGCGAAGCCGAGCGCCGTCTAGCCGACCGCGTAGAACTTGCCGTCGCGCACACCGACATAGATCCGACCAGCCCAAACCGCCGGAGTCGATTCGATGCAGGACTCCGAGAGCTTCAGCGTCCACCGCGGGACCGGGCGGCGCGGATCGGTCAGGGAATAGGCGCGCATTTCCCCGGTGCAAGTCGCCACGAGCAATTCGTCTCCGACCACCACCGGCGAGGACCAGGCATGCCATCCGATCTCCTCGCGCCACGTCACCTCGCCTGTCGCGACGTCGACCGCCAGCAACTCGCCGGGCTGGGTGGCCTCGTAGAGAACACCGTCCCCGAGCGCCGGTGTAGCCCAGAGCCCGCCCACCTGGTCGCCGCCGGGAACGGGAACGCCCCAGACGTAGGGATCAGAGAGCCGCGGGTCGAGTTTGATCAGCTGACCGAGTGCTCGGCTGCGCTCGTTCTTTCGCTCTTCCTCCACCGCCACGTATACCGACCCGTCCGCGTCGGAGACCAGAGTGGCGTCGGTGTCGTCGCCCACCCAGTAGTCGAACGCTACCGGGGCATTGCCGTTGACGATGTCGGAGAGATCGAACCCCACCACCCTTCCTCCCGAGTTGGCCAGATAGGCGACCTGGTCGTGGATCATCACCGAACTCTCGAAGGACACGTTGCGACCCACCCTGGAAAGCAACTCGTCGGTCCATCCCGGCGTGGAAAAGACAATCTCGGGCGCAACGGCGACGAGTCCATCGGGACCGGTGGAGCGATTGAGCTTGACGGCGAAGAACCATCCGTTCTCCCCGCCTTCGTAGAGCATGTCATCGAGAACCACCGGATTGCCGTCCCAGTCGTCGTTCCAGATCCCGGCAACGGCATCGGCATCGAGGCTCCAAAGTTCGGTGGGCTCGGCTCGATCGAGGGCGACGATGCGCAACTTGTTGTCTCGTGAGCCGAAGTAGAGGAGCGGAAATCCATCGGGGTCGAGGGTCACCGACCCTTTGATGATGTCATTCGTTGCGAACGACGGTCGCAGTTCCGCACCCGAGACCGAGTCGAGGAAATGGACCGCCTTGTCGTAGGCACCGAAGATGACCTCGGTGATCCCGTCGCCTCGCTCCCAAACCACGGGCTGGCCCGTCCAGCCGCTGCCGCACCATTGGGAGCTGACCCCAGCCACCGAGGAGAACCCGCACATGACCCCATCGGGCGGATAACTCCAAAGTACTCGAGGGTTGTCGGGCAAGGGTCCGGTCCCGTAAAAGGTGCGGGTGGGATTGCCCCGGAACATCGTCAGCCCCGGAGTTATCCCCCACGGACGACCGGCGGTAAAGCCCGGGACGGTGCCGCGCTCACGGACCGGAAGGGTGGTCGTGGAGGCGATAGTGGTGCTGGGCTCGAAGAGGGCAGTCGTGGTCGGCGCGAGCGTTGTCAGTGTGGTCGTGGCGGTCGTGGTCGTCGAGCCGAAAAGTCGGGTGACGGCGTTATCCGGCGCCACCAGAAAAGAGGCTGCCCCGAGGAGACCGCCGAGGGCGACAACCGTTGGTATTGCCCATCGTTTCTTGGGCTCCGCCTCGTTCACGACTTCGGACAGGCCGGATCGCCCGTTAGAACCGGGTGCCCCGGGCTTTCAATCGTGGCCGGGATCAAGCAGCTGCGTATTTCGCCTTGGGGCGAGATCTCGACCCGG
>DATFFB010000038.1:0-6860 GCA_035250485.1 Acidimicrobiia bacterium | reverse complement strand
GAGGCTCAACCAGGCAAAACCTGCGACCCCAAGGGCAACCCCGAAGATGAGAGCCGACTCCGGTTCGATCTGGTGACGGGGAAGGGGACGGCGGGAGGTGCGGTGCATGACCCCGTCGATGTCACGATCGAGGTAGCAGTTCAGAGTGTTGGCTCCTGCCGCCGAAAGTGTTCCGCCGACCAGCGTGGCAACGACTAGCCAGGTGCCTGGCCATCCTCGTGCCGCCAGGACCATCGCCGGAACGGTCGTGATCAGTAGGAGCTCGATGATCCTTGGCTTGGTCAGGGCGACATAGGCGCCGACTCGTTCGACCCAGCCGACGCGAATTGAAGAAGCGACGGCGGGCGCACTCATGACCGGCTGGAGCCTACCGACCGATCGGGGGACCAGAAGTTGCCGCTAACTACGAGCCTCCTCGTAACTGTGAGGATCTACGCGGCCTCAGGCCGCGTAGATCCTCACAGTTCGTGGTTAGGACTCAGCCTGTCGTCAGCCCTCCATCGGGATGGCGGATTCCGTAGTCGTCCATCGGGGTAAGCACAACCGCCGAGCGCACGGGCAGCCCTCCATCGGGATGGCGGATTCCGTAGTCGTCCATCGGGGTCAGTGTCAGGGCCGGGCCGAGCTCGGTGCTCGAGTCGGGCTGGTTCAGGCTCCAGGCGATGGCGGCGGAAATCACCGTCACCAGAAACAAGACTGCGAAGTACATCGGCGCCCGCGAGGCAACCGGCCGCGCAACCGGAAGAGTCCCGGCTGTGGTGCTGCGATTGACCATGATCCGTCCTTTCCTCGTGACGAGCCCTGGTGGCCCGTCGTGTACCAAGAAGGCGTGAGAAAGGACGGAACGATCGTTCAGATTGAACGAACAATCGCCGCCGCGGAGTGAACACTTGTTAGAACTTCCAGATCGGGAGGCTCCGAGGATCGGGGGTGTACGAGCAGAACGTGCCGGTGTGGATAGTGGCCTCGAGGTGATCGGCCAGCCCCGGGCTTTCCCTCCGAATTCTGCTCAACGAGGCGCGGATCGCCCGGGTGACGTTCACCCGCGCCCTCTCCGCGGCGGAACCGCTCGTTCGAGGCCTTCCCCCCAGTCCCATAGCCCCAGCGAGTTCCCGGATCAGAAAATCCCTCTCCTCCTCTATCCGGGCGACCTTTTCGCCATCGCCGAAGCTTCGGGCCTTTTCGAGATCGCGCTCCAGCTCGAGTAGTCGTTCTTTGTAAAGCGCCCGGGCTCGTTCGTCGAGGACCTCGAGCCCACCTTGGCCGACCGACGTAACCAGCGCCTCGTCCGGCGGTGTCGATACTCGCGTGCTGCTAAATCCATCCGCGCTTTGAAGGAGATCCAGCACGTGGATTTCCTTCCCCGGTGAGGCGAGCAGCGTGCCCAGGTAGCGAAGGCCCTTCGAGTCCCGGAGACGGAACGCCGAGCCATCAAAGCGGAGGGTGAAGTACTCGCCTTCTCGCCGCCACTGAGCAGACGCGCTGGAAAGCAACGACACGCCCGATAGAGATGCGGCTTCGTCGCCGAGCCCGGACAGCAGCGCGCCAACCTTTCCGGCTAAAGCCGCCATCCCTAAGTTCGAACACGCTTCAAGACAATCGCTGAGCAGACGTCGAGCGCGATCGTGATCCCCGGGACGATCGCGCTGCAAAAGCATGCGGGCTTGATCATGCTGCGTATGCGCCACCCAGGGCAGCGCGTGCATCGCTTGATTGAACGCGGCGGCGGCTTCGAATTGGCGATCAGCCTGGTCGAGATCGCCCAGGGTGCATGCCAGCAAGCCCAAATATCGGGCGACCGAGCCCAGGGCGCCCTCGGGAGCTCCCACCGCGTGGAGGTGTTGAAAAGGCAAAAGCTGCTCATACAAGACCGCCGCCCTTGCCCGGTCATCGAGCATGAAGCAGGCCTCACCCGCCATGGCCATGACCATCAGCCAGTAATTGTCTCGGGGCACGGCTGCGAACCGTTCTCTGGCCAATTCGTCGAACAGTGACCGGGCCTCCTCCGCTCGCCCCGTGTCAAGCAAGAGGCAAATCAAGCCGACCCGATGTATCGGGTACCAGGTGAAGGTCTCGACGGCGGCTCGCATCGGTTGCTCGACCTCGGCCACCCTCCCCTGCTCGCGTCGGAGAAGGAACAGTTGGAATCTGGCACCCGAAACGTTGTCCAGGGCGGTGGTCGTGACACCCTGACCCGACGTCTCGTCTATCAACTGTTCGATTCCCCGATAGACACCTTGCAGCAACGCCAGTTCCACATGCAGCGCCGAAGCCAACCAACGGTCGGCGGGCTGGCGGTGTGTGCCGCTGGCGTCGGTGATGGCCTTCAGACTGGCCCGGGTCAGGTCGATGTCGCCCAATTCCATGTAGGTGAGACAGAACGCCATGTGCCCCTCGATCGTTCGTTCCGTGTCCCTGATTTCGGAACCCACCCGCACCGTCTCCTCGGCGATGGCCAGGCGCTCTGTTTCGTTACCGGGCCACCAGATCGAGGCGAATCGGCCCACTAATGCGTACACGAGCGTGGAGGGATCGTCGAGGGCTCGCGCCCGATCCAAAGCCTGTTGGCTCAGGGCGGCGCCGTGCTCGGGGTCCGGCGAGCCACGCAGACAGCAAGCAAGTCGGGTCAGCAGTCGCACCCGGAGCCGGTCGTCTTCGCCCCCCAAGAGAACCAGGGCGTCCTGCAGCAGCGGAATCACGTGACGGTCGCTCCCCGCTCGTGGCCAGATGAATCGACCTCCGTAGCCGAGGGCGGCGCGGGCTAACTGCCGGCCGGCGCCTGCGCGCCGGGCGATCCCGGCAGCACGGAGAAAGGCATCGAGGGCACCGGGCAGGTCGCCAGCCCTTACTTGGGCTTCTCCCAGAGACAGAAGGGTTTCGGTGAGGACCTCGGGGTCGGGTCGTTCGTACGCCTCCAACACCGACAGCCCCATCGCGAGCAGGCGCACCGCTTCCTCGTAGGCGAGCGCACGCATCGCCTGATCCCCCGCCCGCTGTGCGTAGTCGGCCGCTTTGGATGCATCCCCGGTGGGCGCGCTTTCGAAGTAGTGCAAAGCCAGCTCGGCCAAATGATCCTCCATATCGTCGCCATACGCCTCCTCGAGGATTTCGGCCGTCTGACGATGGAGCCGCATCCGGAGGGCAGGGCTCAGACTTTGGTAGAGCGTGTCCCGGATCAGGTCATGAGCGAATCTGAAGCGGCCCGGCACCCCCGGTACCTCGATGAGGAGGCTGGCGGTTAGCGCTTCGCCTAGAGCCTCGAGCAAATCCTCGCCCGTGTGACCCGAAAGCTTGCGAACCGGCTCGAAGGCAATCTCGTTTCCCAGCACCGACGCCATCTCCAGAGCTCGCTGGCTACTTTCGCTCAGCTGCTCGATGCGTCGGGTGATCGCCTCGGTGATCCCGTGAGGGAGGACGAAACGACCGAAGGCCGGCTCCGGACTGCGTCCCTCGCGGCTGCGGGCAGCCAGGAGGCGAACAGTCTCAGTCAGGAAGAGAGGATTGCCATTCGTTTGGCGATGCAAAGAGATGACCAGCTGCTGATCGCTCCCGTCGCCTCCGCTGGCTTCGACGAAACGGGCCACGTCGGATGGCCCCAGGCCCGAAAGAGGAAGATCGCGAGTTACTGGCTCGCGGCGAAGCCGGGTCAGGGCCTCCGATAGCGGGTGGTCGGGAGTCACGGCGACGTCGCGGTATGTGCCGATGATCAAAATCCGGCGGTCCAAAAGCTGACCTGCCAGGAAGTTCAGCAGCAGTAGAGAGGGTGTGTCAGCCGCCTGCAAATCCTCGAGGATCAGAATCAGAGTCTTGAGTTCGGCGCCGTCGGACAGGAACTTGGCGGTGGCATCGAACAATCGGAACCTCGCCGACTCCGGATCAAGGGCGGGCGGTGGCGTCACGTCCGGGAACAGCTCGAGCAATTCGGGAAGAAGCTGGCCGATATCGGCAATACCGCCGCCCATCAACTGTCGCGCTGTCGGCGAGTCCAGGGCCCGGAGCAGTGTCCGCGAGATCTGCACCCACGGCCAATAAGGAGGAGCCCCGCCCGCTTCCCAGCAGCGGCCGATCAGGACTCGGGCGTTATGGTTCCGAGCCTTCTCAGCGAACTCGGCAGTGAGTCGGCTCTTTCCAATCCCCGGGGGTCCCGATAGCAGCACGAGCTGGCCGCGTCCGGAGGTGGCGTCGTCCAATCCTCGAAGGAGCTCGTCCATCTCCCGGCTCCGGCCGACAAATAACTCCCTGGCGCGCGCCTCAGATGCGTCGGAGGGCGCGTGGGTAAGGAGCTCGTCGCGAGACAGGGGATCGCTTGAGTGCTCCAGGTTTCGGATTTCTGCTCGGGAAGCCGTCATCTAAACACGGGCACCCCGGAGTCGGCCAGACACCTATTTCGGCGGTGTATCTCGCAAGAGAAGAAATTCGGCGGCTGAGGAACGGCTTCAGCAAAATTTCGTCGCTGGCGAGCGAGTACCGATAGCGGGATCATGTGGAACCAAATCTGGGAAATAGTGGGGCCATAGGCCCCGACTCGTCCAACTCAGCCGATGCGAATCGAAGGAGCGCGGCCCGTGCACTCATGACCGGCGCAAGTGACCGGCCTAGCGGAACTGGCTAGAAGCCGGAGGCGGCGCGTCACCATCAACCATGGGGAGCATGGCACCTGCTAGCCGTTGATTTGAATCTCGATTGGATTGGTGGGGGCGTCCCGCAAAGTGTCGACGGTAAGACCAGCGGGGACCAGAACGGGGACGGCAACCGGATCCATCGCTGGAAAAGTGACCGTCCCGTCTTCTGCTACCAACCCAAGAAATGCTCCATCTTCGAGGACCGAGAGAAGAGATTTGTCGTAGTCGAACACCGGTGAGTGTTCGTGGAGGAAAACGAGGATCGTGCCCAGTCCTTTTAGCTCTGCGACTGCCGCCTCCACATCCACAAACGGCCCCAATGCGAGGCCGAAGGATACGGTCGGCCCAAGTACGACACCGGGAGAAACGGCGATCTGTTGATCGATCTTCATCTCGACGTGAATAGTCGAGCTCATGGCCTGCTCGTCGTTGAATGGAAGCTCGGTTCGGGTGGTGCCTACCTCGTCCCAAACAAATGATGCCCCGGGAGTAACGTCGACAACCGAGCCAATCAAGACCGCGTCACTTGCTGACCCACGATTTCCTTCAGGTCCCACGAATACGACGTTCGGCATTGCCTCGAGAATGGACTTGTACGTTCGCTCCCTGCTACCCATCATGCTTCGCGATCGAAGCTGCGTGACGACTGGGCCATATTGCGAAGCATCCGTGACACTCGAGACGGTCGAGAGGCCGCCGTCGATCGTGGAATCGCCGCAAGCGAGGGCAAGCGCCAAGAGCACGAAGATTCCCGCGACTGGCGTTGGGCGTGAAGTCGATTTCAAAGAGGTATCTCGAGAGTTGACTTGGGACAGCCGACAGATGAATGGCCGCTCGAGTATTGGACGCCATTCATAACAACGCAGTTCCCGAATTCGGAAGGATGTGTTTGGCTAAGCCGCTTTCGTTGACTGAGGCGGGGTGACGCCGGACGCGGCACCCCTAGGTACACCATCTATTCCCGGCGCCGGCCAGAACCCGAGCCTCATCCTCGGGGTATATCTCGAGATGCGTCAGGGTGTGGTGATACCGACACAGCAAGCAGAGATTGTCGATCTCGGTCTCACCGTCATCGGCCCAGGAGACGAGGTGATGAACGTCGCACCAGCGAGGCGAGCGTGTACAACCCGGCCAGGTGCAGTGCCGATCCCGGGCAATCACCGCTCGCCGAAGGGCAGCGGGGATGACCCGGGTCTTTCTTCCCACATCAAGTGGTTCCGAGCCTCGGCCGAAGACGATGCGGGAGACCGAGCAGTCACACAGGAGAGTGCGTAAGGAGTCGTCGCCGAAGACAACTCCGTTCTCGGTCTCGTGGAGTCCCCCGAGCCGGTGCTCCAAGGCGTCCCAGTCGACATGGACGTTGAGGTGGGGGCGTTCACCCCCCAACCTTGGTGACTGCGAGCCGTCGAGAAAGCTGCGCCCGAGATCCTCGAGGGCGTCTGCCCGCCGTTGGCTGGTGGAGCGGGCATCGTCGGGTGCCGGAGCTGGCATCAGGGCATCGAGAGCGACAAGGAGGGTCTCACCCGCTAGGGAGGGAAGCTCGAATTCGCCCCACACCATCCCGTTGGCCCGGCGGCTCACCTCGAAGCGTCTCCTCTGCAGCTGCTCCTCGAGCTCGAGACGGGATCCCTCGGGGTCGGTGCGGTGCCGCCAATAGTCGAGAGTTCTCTTGGTCTCCTCGAAACTGTCCCCAACCAGCTCGAGGAGCACCGCTTCCGCTCGTTGGTAACGGTCGGGATCGGAAGCCGCGGCCCGGAAGAGGAGGGAGGCCTCATCGGAGGAGATCTGGCGATGGGCCCAGGCGGAGAAGGTGGCGGGATGCCGGAGCGCCGCTTGGGCGGTCTTCAGGTAGGAGTTGGCGCGGTGGGCGGCGATCCGGAGACGGTCTCGGAGATAGGCGACGGTGGAGGGGTAGCCGCTGAGGTGGTGGTCTCCGGCGGCGTCGGAGGCAGCCAGGGTCCGGATGAACTCGACATCGAGGGAATGGCGGGCGGCTTCGAGCAGCATTAGGTGCTCATCCCGCTCGTCGGGCGAGGCCGATGCGGGATCCTCCAGCCGGGGGATGACGATTGACCGATTCCTGGTGACCTGCCCCATTCCCATAGCCGCAACGTACAAGAGACCTGTGACAGATTCGGGCTGTCGAGATGCGCCCCAGGCGAAAAATAACCGTGTTCCGATCAGCGGCTGAGGCTGCGGCCGCCCCCGATCGTGATCACCTCGCCGGTGATGTAGGCA
>DATFFB010000037.1:0-12084 GCA_035250485.1 Acidimicrobiia bacterium | reverse complement strand
CGAGATGGGATAGAGCTCCTGGAGATCGGCCAGGGTCACTGGCGACTCGTCGGGGTAGGGGCCGTCGGAGTGGAAGTAGGGGAGATCGGGCCAGCGATCTTCGATGGCGGCGATGACCTGGCCCATCTGCAGCCCCCAATCACCGAAATGGGGATCGCGGATGACGACATGGCCCAGAAACCGAAAGAGGCGGGCGAGGGAGTCGCCGATGATGGTGGCGCGAATGTGGCCAACGTGCATTGCTTTGGCGACGTTGGGTCCGGCATAGTCCACCAACACCACCTGGGGGGGCTCGGCCCTGCTTACCCCCAGGCGAGGATCGGCGGCCGTGGCGTTGACGAAGCCGGCCAGGGTGGCGTCGGTGGCGGAAAGATTGATGAACCCCGGCCCCGCCACTTCGACTTTCTCCAGCATCGAAGACTCGGCCCGTAACTTGGCGGCCACTTCTTCGGCTAGCTCTCGCGGCGGTCGTCCCGCCGATTTCGCCCCCGCCAGAGCTCCATTGCACTGGAACTGGGCGAGCTCGGGCCGGTCCGAGACTTGAACCTGGCCCAGGGAAGGATCGAGACCTATATCGCCGAATGCTCGGCCAACCAATTCCGACAACTCGGAGAGCAGTGACATCAGAAATCGGCAGCCAGAACCGTCAGGGTCGAACCGGGCTCCGACGAGCGGGTAGCGACTAGAAACCCATCACCTATACCGCCTAGGAGTTCGAGCTCCGTGGCTCGCAATGCGATCTGACTGCGCGACCAGGTCAACCCATCCTTACTGAGCATCGTCTCATGACTGATGATCGGGTCAGGACTCGCCAACTGCTCGAGCACTGCGATGGGAAACACCTCGAGCCGCCCCTGAGAATCTGCCAAGGTGATCGTCTGAAGGTCGGGGTCATAGCCCGCGGCGATCCCCCTCTGCAGTCGAAAATTGCGGTCCTCGCCCGTGGACGGATCGTGCATCTGCAGCCACGTGTAATCGTTAAGGCTGAGTTCAAACTCCTGGAAGGGGACGTTCCGGGCAGTCGGTATCTCCGGGTCCAAACAACTTGCGGCGAGGAGGCTGTTAGAGCCGTTGACCAAGCAGTAGGTCATCTCTTGCTGGAGCTGAACGGCTCGTTGACCCTCGGAATCAATCAGGCTCAAGACCGGGTTGCCGTTCTGGTACCTGAGCCCCAGGATCCCTTCGCCCCAATCCTGAAAGAAGTCAGCGTCGTAAGCCTGAGCGTTTGGTGACCAGTTCACCCCATAGGCGGAGGTGAAGGCAACTCCGCCAGTGCCGACGACGAATCCGCCCTCAGGAGCAGCCACGATCTCGCCACTCATATTGAACTGGATGTCAATCTCTACCCACGAAGCGAATCCTTCGGATCGAAAGAGGTGCGCCGTGGGTTCGCTGGCGACCTCGGTCAACGCGGTTTCATCCACGTAGATGGAGAGCGGCCCGTACACGACCAGCCGAGTCCCCTGCGGCTGGAGGAAGAATCGGCCAGCCTCCAAGTCCTCGTGGAGATAGGCGGGAAGCCGACTCGCGGCCCTGTGAGAGGCGGTGGACTGAGCGAGCACCTGCAACAGGGTGGAGCGGCCGCTCGTCACCAAATGAGCATCGGTGAAGGCGACGCTCGAATTGCCCGCCGTCACCATTTCCGGGACCCAACGCTCCCCGTCACCCGATCGCCAAAGACCAAGCTCGCCCGACAGGATCGGAAAGAATGCGGGCCCGATCCATGTTCCCTGCGTGCCTACCGCCACGAGCGATTCGTCGAGAACGGTCAGCTGGTCGATGCGGATTGACATCCCGTTGTCATCGGCGATCTCTGAACTCGCCTCCCAGAGCCTTCCGTCCTCGGAGGAGAGCGCTACCGCAGCAGCCGAACCGGGAGGGTTGCCGATGATCCACCACTTCCCGTCGAAGAGCACGGGCTCGGTGAGACTTGCAAAACCCCGCAGCCCGCTCACCACAAACATGGGGAACGTCTCATCGTTGATGAAAGCCACTCGGGGCTGGCGGCTCCCCACCAGCGTGGTGGCTACGGCCGGGTCGGGGAGGGTGTCGTCGAGGCTGTTGGGTTGGACTTCGGCAGCCGGGAGCAGGCTCAGGCCAAGCACACCGAGAACGACGATCCCGAGAAGAATCGCCCAGCGATTAGGACGATTACCAAGGGTGGGCAAGCCTGGGTCGTAAGCGTCGCGATCGAGTTCGACAACCTCGACTATTCGACCATCACCCTTAGCCGGGCTAGTACTTGGCGAGCTCCTGGGCATGTCGGATTATCCCTTCCGGGTTGGGATAAAGCATGTCCTCGAGTTCCTGGGCGTAGGGAAAGGCCGGAACCTCTCCCAGGGCGTAGCGACGAACCGGCGCGTCGAGCCATTCGAAAGCCTTGTCGGCGATCTGTGCCGCCAGCTCGGCCCCGTACCCGACGAACTCGTTGTCCTCATGGATGATCAGGACCCGGCTCGTTTTCCTCACCGAGGCCTCGATCGTGGGCCAGTCGAGAGGGCGCAGACTGCGGAGATCGATCACTTCAGCCGAAATCCCTAGCTCCTCCAGCGCCGGGATGGCCTCCATCGTGAAATGAACCATCGCTCCATAGGTGAGGATGGTGAGGTCATCGCCATTTCGGCGGATCGATGCTTTGCCGAGCGGCACTCTCCATTCGCCTTCGGGATAAGGACCTTTGACCAATCGATAGAGCTTTTTCGGCTCGAGGATCATCACCGGGTCAGGATCCTCGGCGGCGGTGGTCAGGAGTCCTTTGAAGTCGGCCGGGTTGGACGGCACCACCACCTTGAGGCCGGGGACATGGGCGTAGTAGGCCTCGATCGATTGAGAGTGATAGAGCGCGCCGTGGATACCGCCGCCAAAGGGCACTCTGACAACTATCGGGCAGGTCCAAACGCCGTTGGATCGATAGGAGATGCGAGCGGCTTCGGAGACCAGTTGGTCGAATGCAGGATGGATGTAGTCAGCGAACTGAATCTCGGCGATCGGTCGCAAACGGGTAGCGCCCATTCCGACCGCCAGACCGGCGATGAGCGATTCGGAGATCGGGGTGTTGAAGCAGCGTCCTTCTCCGAAACGATCGGTCAAACCCTCGGTGGCTTTGAAGACTCCGCCCTTCTTCCCGGCGACGTCCTCGCCGAACACCACCGTCTCCGGATGGGTCTCCATCACATCGTGAAGAGAGCGGTTGATAGCAGTGATGAGGTTGATGATCGGCCCCTGCACCGCCGGCTCCGGCACAGTGGCCGCAGGGCCGGGGTCGATCAGCCGTGCATAAACGTGGCTATAGGGATCGTCGGGAGCGGGCGCCGACTCGGACTTTTCCACCGCCGCGAGCACCACGTCGGTGACTTCCTGATTGATTCGCTTCTCTTCGGCTTCGGAAAGCAGCCGCTCTTCGATGAGGTACTGCTTCATGGTCACGACCGGATCCTGGCGCCGCCATTCCTCGACTTCCTCGCGGCTGCGATAAAGACGATCGTCATCGTCTGAGGTATGGGCGTAATACCTATATGTATCCGCCTCGATCAGGCTGGGACCTTCTCCCCGCCGCGCCCGGTCCACTGCATCTTTGACCGTGCGATAGACCTCGAGGGCGTCGTTTCCGTCGATGCGACGACCATGCATCCCGTATCCAGGCCCGCGCTCGCTGATCGATCCCGCCACTTCGTCTGAGCTCGGCACGGAGATCGCGTATTGGTTGTTCTCCGTTATGAAGACCACGGGCAGTCGGTGGATGCCGGCAAAGTTGACCGCTTCGTGCCAGTCGCCCTCGGAGGTCGAACCCTCTCCTCCAAAGACTGCGACGACGGCATCCTCGCCCATGATCTGGAGGGCCTTGGCGATTCCCACTGCGTGCGGATACTGAGTGCCGATGCAGGACGATTGGGTAAACACCCGCAAATCGCGATCCGACCAATGATTGGGAAGCTGACGGCCGCCGGAGAAGCCATCGTCGGCCCGTGCGAACACCGCCATGAAGACATCCGTGAGACTCATCCCCCAGGCGAGGGCGACTCCCATATCCCGGTAATAGGGGAGTACCCAGTCTCTTTCCCGATCAAGGGCAAAAGCAGAAGCAACCTGGACGGCTTCGTGACCGGAGGAGCCGACTACGAAGGGAGCACGCCCCTGTCGATTGAGGGCAAACATTCGATCGTCGACCCGTCGCGCTTCCAACATGAGCCGGTACATATCGAGCATTTGCGAGTCGGATAGACCCAGGTCTCGATGATGAACGTCCCGTTGCATCCAGCTCATGCGCGAAGGGCGGCGATCAGCGGGCTACTCCTTTTGGCCGAGATACTAACGGACACTGATTTTGAGCACCCCGAACATAGGATGAAGCTGGTGATCAAGTCGGCGTATCTGCGGGTCTATCTACCCGAGGATCGAATCAGAGCATGGGATAAACATCCCGATGCAAGTCCTGAGCGCACGCGTCGCTGGGAACCGTACGGATTCATCGGTGAGTCGATGATCGAGGATGCGTGGATCACCGAATGGCGCGGAAGTCGCTTCGTGTGTCCCCGCCGTCCTCAGCTTCGAATGCTGGAAGGTGTGCTCGCGTTGTACAACGCCTTCGAGGGAATGGGCCGATCGACGATCATTCCGGAAGAAGTCGCACGCCAGGCCGATCGAGAGCTGCGAAAGCTCCGAGCTTCTGAGCCCGACATGAGGTCGCAGATCCTCACGTCGGCGTGGCATGTCCCGCTGCGCTGGTTTATCCCCTTCACGCCCGAGCAACGGATTTACGAACAGGTCGAGAAAGGCGATGGACGGGTGCACGGATCGATTCGCTATCGCTGCTCGCTGGCCTCGGCCATCGAGCGGGTGAATCATGCGGCAACAATCCTCACCAAGGCTCAACTGCCTGAAACCTTGATTGTCGAACTAGGTCACCTGGCGTCATGGCTGGGAGAGTTTCCCGCCGATTCGATGCTGGAGCTCGACTATGGGACCGTCGCCGACCTCTTCGAAAGCGCGGATCTCGCACTCGACGAATCGGCGACCGAGGTTTGGGCTTCGATCGATGCTCTTGCCTCCGGAAACCCTGACGAGGCTGGTCTCCACTACACCAACCTGATGGGCCGCTGGTCGGCGGCCTTCGCCGTCGCCTTCTCGTCCTAGCCGGGCACGTAAACTTCGCGTTTGATGTCCAAGGACTTCCTAGATCTCGACGCCCTCCTCAGCGACGAGGAGAAGCTCCTCCGCCAGACAGTGCGGCAGTTCACCGAAGAAAGGATTCTGCCCGAGGTGGCAGAGTGGTGGGAGCAGGGCACCTTCCCCCACGAGATCGCCCGCGACATGGGCAAGCTGGGACTGCTGGGGATGCATCTCGAGGGATATGGATGTGCGGGAACCAGTGCCACCGCTTACGGCCTCGCCTGTCTCGAACTGGAAGCGGGGGACTCGGGAACCCGGAGCTTCGTTTCGGTGCAGGGCTCTTTGGCGATGTTTCCAATCTGGAAGTTTGGTTCGGAGGAGCAAAAGCAGGATTGGCTACCGCGCATGGCCGCTGGAGAGGTCATCGGCTGCTTTGGGCTAACTGAACCTGATTCCGGCTCCGACCCGTCCTCCATGCGAACAACGGCACGCAGAGATGGATCGGACTGGATCTTGGATGGGACCAAAATGTGGATCACCAACGGCAATGTCGCCGATCTCGCCATCATCTGGGCTCGGACCGAAGGAGGCATCAGGGGTTTCATCGTTCCCACCGATTCCCCCGGATTCACGGCGAACGAGATCCACCACAAGGCGTCGCTGCGGGCGTCGATCACTTCCGAGTTGGTGCTCGAGGGTGTCCGAGTCCCTGACGAATTCGTCTTGCCGGGCGTCTCTTCGATGCGGGGACCGCTCTCGTGTCTGAGCGAAGCTCGATTCGGAATCCTGTTCGGAGTGATGGGAGCCGCGCGGGCTTGCTACGAGGCGGCGCTCACCTATGCGAAGGAGCGCGAGCAATTTGGTGGACCCATCGCCTCTTTCCAGCTCACTCAGCAAAAGCTGGTCGAAATGATGGTGATCGTGAACCGAGGCACCTTGCTCGCACTGCACTTAGGACGCATGAAGGACGATGGACGTCTGAGTCCCGAGCAGGTCAGCTTCGGAAAGCTCGACAACGTTCGCAACGCCCTCGAGGTGGCCCGCTCCGCCCGCTCGGTCCTCGGGGCTAACGGGATCACGCTCGAGTACCCCGTGATTCGGCACATGACCAACCTGGAAACGGTATACACCTATGAGGGAACGAACGAGATCCACACCCTCATCCTCGGTCAGGCGATCACGGGCATCCCCGCCTTCAAACCACCCTCGACCAATTAGGCGAGGGCGCGGCGTAGAACTTCGTCGAAGAGGGCGGGCTCGGTCAGAAACGCGTCATGCCCTTTGGCCGACGAGACCTTGGCCCACTCCACTGACACCCCTGCCGCCCGCAGTGCTTCCACCAACTGGCGTTGCTCCTCGGGGTAAAAGCACACGTCGGTGTCGATCGTCAGCACATGCCACTGCTGGGCTCGACACACGCCCAACGCCTCCTCGTAGGTCGAGGCTCCGGTGTCGGTGAGCAAGTCGTAGTTGGACCAGGCATCGATGATTCGGAGGTAGCTGTTGGGATCAAAGCGGATGACCAGCTTCTCTCCCTGATGCCAGAAGTAGCTCTCCACTGGATGAGTGACGTAGGGATGGTCGATTACCTCTGAGCGAGCACGGGTCTTGATTGCATCGATCGAGACGAAGGCCTTGTGGCTGATGATTCGAGCTAGGGCCAGGCCGCCAACGGGGAATTCGCCGTCGTAGTAGTGACCACCGGCAAAGTGGGGGTCGTTGAGGATCGCTAGCTTCTGCTCGAAGTTGAGCATCCGATGGAGGGTTGTCGCGCCCAGGCCACCCGCAAGAGCGATCACGCTTTGTACCCGGTCCGGGTAGCGAGCTGCCATCGACAGCGAGAGCAGGGCCCCAACCGACGCCCCCGCCACCGCCCGCACGGTCCGGACTCCGAGATGGTCGAGCAACGGCAATTGTGAATCGACGATGTCGGCCAAGTGAACGGGAGGAAAATCGGGACCGTAACGATCTCCGCTCTCGTCATTGATTGAAGAGGGCCCGGTGGTGCCGTAGCAGCCACCGAGATAGTTGACGCAGAGCACCGCGTAGCGATCGGTGTCGACCGCCATGCCCGAACCGACAAAGCCTTCCCACCACCCGGTCTGATTCTCCTCGACCCAACGATCGACGCCTTCCACTGAGGCCGTGAACCCGGCCGCGTGTTGACTTCCGGTCAAAGCGTGAAACAGCAGGATCAGGTTGTCGCCTGACGCGTTGATCTCGCCATACAGCTCGTAGGCGAGACGAACCCGGGGCAGGAGATCCCCACTTCGCATCTTGAATGCGGGCAGGTCGAAGAACCTCGTCTCAGCCTTCGCTCCCGACCCCGGGTAGGTCATTGCCTCTTCTGTGTCAGGCTCGCACCTCTTGGCGCATGAAGGCGACGTAGGCAACCGCGAAGAGCGCCGCCGTCAACGCGAGTAGCCCGACCACCTGGGGCCACACCACCGAGAGGCTTTGGGGCAGTGAAAGGTTGGACACGATGGCCCGGTCGACCTGCTGCGCCGTCAAGAGACCGGTAGCCCTTTCGGTGGGATCGAGGAGCACGGTCGAGGTCTCGCTGTAAAGGGTGTAGGGCGACAAACGGGATAACAGCAGCTCGGCTCTAATGCTCGATACTTGATCCTCCGGGTTGGCTAGAACCGAGGCGGCCGCACGGAAGATGAAGCTTCCGAAGAGAGTCAGCACCAGCCAAAAGCCCACCGCGATCATCGCTGAGGTTGCAGCCCGGGGGACCAGAATCGACGTCAAGGTGGCGAGGGCCTGCCAGAAACCGACGTAGATGATGGCCACCAGCAGCCAGACGAGGAGTCGCACAACCTCGGTCGGCTCCGGAAATAGCCCTAGGCGGAAAATCCCGATACCGGAAACGAAGACCGTGAGCGCAGCCAGCATCAACGCCACTACTGCCAGTCCTCCGACGAACTTCCCGAGGATGACCTCGTCGCGATGAATCGGTTGGGCGAGAAGTCGGGGGAGGGTTCCTTGCGAGCGCTCGCCGCTGATGGCATCGAATCCGAACATGATGCCGAGGAGCGGCGCCAGGAAGCCGATGAATACCACCAGAGGGAACGGCACCGGGTCGGTGGTAACCGTGAAGAGCTTCAGGAAGAGGGCCGGCACTCCCGTAGCATCCACCGCCACCGACCGGATCCCGCCCGAGGCAGCAAACACCGCCCCCGCTGCCGCCACTGCCAGCACCGCGGTGAGGACGAGGAAGCGCCCCGAGAGGAGGTGATCGGCGAGCTCCTTACGGGCTACCACTCGCCAGCCACTTCCGAATCCCTCGTTGGTGCGGGCTGTCGTTGCCTCAGTCACGATCCTGATCATCCATGTGGAAGTAGCGCCGGTAGACCTCGTCGAGGTCGTCCGAAGTTCGGCGGATGCCGTCTAGTTGCACGCCCCCATTGACCAGGGCGGACACGAGCTTGTTGGTCGAGCCGCGATCGATCCGGGCGACGTAGTTCCCGCGCATCCGAGCAGGTTCGAGCTTCTTCACGAATCCCGCCTGCCCCAGCGCCGACCGGACCTTGTCATCGGTCGAAGAGGTATTGAACTCCACGTCCTCGGGCCCGCCCCCACGGGAGGCGAGCTCGGTAGGTGCTCCTTGGGCTACAACCTTGCCCCGGACGAAGATCGCGACCCGGTCGCAGACGGCCTGCACCTGGTGAAGGAGATGGCTCGAGAGCAAGACTGTGACTCCCCGCTCGTCGGCGAGCCGCCGGATCATGGTCAGGATTTCGGCAACTCCCTCGGGATCGATGGCCGTCGTGGGCTCGTCGAGGATGAGGATCTCGGGATCCTTCAACAGGGCATCGGCGATGCCGAGGCGCTGCTTCATGCCTCGCGAGTACGTGCCCGCTTTCTGGTCACGAGCTTCGGCCAGGCCCACCTCGTCGAGCAACTCGTTGATCCGGACGTCACCATTACCCAGCCTGTTGAGTTGGGCGGTGAAGGAGAGGTTTTCCCAGCCGGTCATGCCGTCGTAGAAGCCCACCGCATCGGGCAGGTAACCAACCCGGCGCTTGACCGTGAGCGGGTGACGGGAGGGATCGAGACCGAGGACCTCGATGGAGCCGGCGGTTGGTTCGATCAGGCCGAGAAGCATCAGGATCGTGGTTGTTTTCCCGGCACCGTTCGGCCCCAAGAGACCAAAGATCTCACCGGCTTTGAGCTTGAGCTCGAGGTTGTCGACCACCCGAGCTTCGCCGTAATCCTTCGTCAAATGGTGTGTGACGACGGTTGTGGCGGCACCCGCCTTGACGTGGGCCAAAGCTACCTCCGACCGAAGCGCCGAAACACCCAGGCCAACGCGGCCAGAGTCAAAAGGATCAATCCGATTCCCACCAGCCCACCGAAGGCAGAGGGACTCACGGTGCTCCGCACATCCATCGAGGCGTCGGCGCCGTCGGTGTTGGCGCGGAAAGTTATCGAGTAGTCACCGGCGATGGCCTCGGTCGAGGGAGTGATCGTGGCAGTTACCTGGGCGAAGTCACCCGCCGGGACGGTTGTGATGCTCTCGCTGTCGAATGTCACTTCCCAGCCGGCCGGAGGAGTGGCGGTGAGGGCCACGTTGGCCAGGTCACCGGAGCCTGTGTTGAGGATCACGAGCGGGAACTGGGTCGGGCTTCCGGCGGTGACGTTGGCGTTGAGCCTCTGGTCGGGAGTCGTTAGCTCCATCGAAAAGCTGCCGGTGATCTCGACTTGTAGGGCGGCCTCGGAATCGACCCCGCCACCGCGGGCAGTGACTCGGAGGTCGTATAGCCCCGCCTCCACCGTGCTCGGGGGCGTGGCAGTCACGGTGACTCGGCCGGTGGCTCCGCTTTCGACCGTTATGGAGGAAGCCTGGGAGGCAGCCTGCGGCCTGGCATCGACAGTCCAACCGATCGGTCCTTCGGCGGCGAGCTCGAGCTGAACCTCTGAAGGAGTGTCGTTCCTGACATCAACGTTGAATGTGAAAGTCGAGCTGGCCGGACCGCGCAGGCCGGGGAATTCTGGAGTGAGGGTCACCGAGCCGCCGGCCCCGCCTTGTACGGTCACGGTGACCGGAAGCGAGGCAGTGGCCCCGCCGCCGCTGGCGGTGATGGTCATCGGATAGTCGCCGTCGGCGGTGCCGCTTGGGACGATCACATCGAGGCGAAGCTCGGGCGCTAGCTCGGGACCAACCGTGACCTGGTTGATAACAAAGCCCGCACCGCGGAAGGTGGCGGTCCAGCCCTCGGGCACCCCGTCGACGGCCAGATTGACTGCGGCCGTCGCGTCGGCCGATAGCGCGAGATCGAAGCCGGCGGTGTCACCCGGTTCGACGGTGAGGCCTGGGTAAGGGGTGCTGAGCGAAAAGCTTGTGGTCTGAGCTGCGGCAGGGCTCGATACTGCAACCAGGAGCAGGCCAGCCAATACAACTCGGGCTGGCGCGACTGATACCAACTTTCGCATCCTTTTGAATCCTCCAAATGAGCTGTCGGCGCGGCCGGTATACGGCCGTGCGAGGTCTCGATGGTATACGAGGCCCCTAAAGGGGTCGTAAACGTCGGGGTTCTGGTGGCGGTTCTATCCCGATTCGTAAGGTTCCAGACCGGTTTTGCCGATGAAGCCCGAGTGGTTGCGGCCAAATCCACTGCCCCCTGGGGTCCTCCCAGCCCTGCCCTGGGCGTGGCCATTGGCGGGTCCTTTCATGGAGCCCGCGCCCTCAGTGGGCTCATCGCCGCCATTGGGTTTGGCCTGCTCGCCCTTGGCTGGGGGTGGTGGGAGGGCTGGCAGCTCTCCCTCTTTTCCTTAGCAGTCGCCGCTCACGGGCTGCACCGAAAGACCCATCCGGAAAAATCGCTGGTCATCTCTCTTGCCGTCGATCTCTTTTGGTTGGCAGCGATCTTCCTCGCCGGCGAACCGCCGGTCTGGGCCTTCATCCCCGGGCTCTGCTACATCGTGGTCGCCGGGGTGCTGGCCCTCGATGGCTGGCGGGCGGGCGTCCTGGTCATCTCCGCCATGTCCCTTTTCGCCGCCGCCGCCTTCATGGCTGTCCTCTATCCCTCGGCCGACTGGTCCCTTCCACGCCAGTGGGTCCTAGCCGCACTGGCAGCCGCGATACACCTGCCGACGATGACCTGGCTCATCTCCTCGTCCACCCGTCTCCTTCGCTCCCGCCAGCAACTCTCCGAAAGCCTGATCGAGAAGGAAGGCCGCCTGCGTGTTGTCACCGACAATGCGAGCGACGGCATCGTCGCTTTCGACGAGGAGGGGCGGATCGCTTTCGCCAATCGCACCCTCGATCCGATCCTCGGATTCCGTCCCACCGATGTGATCGGCTCCTCCATCGATCGCCTCCTCCCGACCCTCGACCGAACATCGATCAGGGCTTCTCGGGAGACGATCAATCTCTCGCTCTTGGGACTGCACCGTCTCGGTCACGAGGTGGCGCTGGAAGTCACGATAGGGCGCACCCGGGAGAGAGGCGCACCGCTCTACGTGGCCGTGATGCGGGACGTTTCCGACAAAAGGGCCGTCTTTCAGCGCATCGAATTCCAAGCCGCGCTCTTAGACCAGGTCCGGACCATGGTGGTCGCCGCCGATCTCGACGGGCGCTTGATCTATGTCAACGCCAACGCCGTTGCGGCCTTGGGAATTCGTCCCGAGCAGATGCGTCGCTCCCGCTTGCTGGATTTGATTACTGACGAGGCGCGAGAGGCACTTGCGGGCATCGACGTCCCCCTGGAGGGAACCTGGCGGGGAGAGACCACCCTGCAGGGAGTGGATGGCGCCGAGGTACCGGCGCTCGCCACTATCACTCGGATCCGGGATGCGGATGGAGTCCCGATCGGCTTGGGCGCGATCGCGGTCGACATCACGGAGCGCAAGCGGACCGAGGAAAAACTGGCTGCTCTCCTGGCCTCGAAAGACGAGTTCGTCACCTCCGTCTCTCATGAGCTGCGGACACCGCTCACGGTCATCGTCGGGATGGCCCAGGAACTGCGGTCC
>DATFFB010000036.1:0-10477 GCA_035250485.1 Acidimicrobiia bacterium | reverse complement strand
GGATCTCGAGGCCACCTGGAAACGTTCTCTCCACCATGTAGCGCGGCATGTTGCGCTCCTCTCCGACCGGTACTTCCGGTCCTCCGGCCAAGGTATGGCGCGGGAGGCAGTTCGACATCGGGGCAAGCCCCTAGATTGCCTCGATATCACCCCCAACTTTGACCGCGACGACGGCTTTGGCGCGCGAGTCGCTCCACCAAAGCCTTGACCAAAGAAGTCTTTCCCGCCCCGGCTTCGCCCGCCACTAAAGCCAGCGAGCCCCGACCCGATCCTGCCTGGTTCAACAGGGCGACCAGCGTCGCGATCGCGTGTCTCGTTCCAGCATCATCGGATTCATTCTTTACGCAAGAATGAGATATGGACGACTTTCGACGGGCCCGTGACTTCCTGCTCGAGCACCGCCTGGATTACGAGACCGCCTACCGCGAATTCCGCTGGCCGGATCTCTCGCGATTCAATTTTGCCCTCGACTGGTTCGATCAAGTCCAAAGCGATCGGCCGGCTTTGTGGATCGTCGAAGACGATGGCAGTGAAGCCAAATGGTCATACCGGCAGTTGGCGGAGCGCTCGAACCAGGTGGCGGGCTGGTTTTCAGATCTCGGCTTGAGACGAGGAGACAGCCTGATCCTTATGCTCGGAAACCAGATCGAGCTCTGGGAGACGATCCTCGCCGCCATCAAGCTGGGCGTAATCCTTATCCCAACCACGACGTTGCTTCATCGCTCGGACATCATTGATCGGGTTCAGCGCGGGAACGCCTCGTGGGTAATCGCCGAGACGGGCCAGGCCGACAAGTTTGGTGGCCTAGAGGTTGGAAAGATCGGAGTGGGAGAATCGATCTCGGGCTGGCAATCGTATGCGGAATCGAAGGAGGCGCCGGCCGACTTCTCACCGCCCGGGATCACCGGGGCTAGTGATCCCCTCCTGTTGTACTTCACGTCCGGTACCACGGCTCTTCCCAAACTCGTCGAGCACACTCATGTCTCTTATCCGGTCGGTCACCTCTCGACCATGTACTGGATCGGCCTCCAGCCGGGTGACATCCATCTCAACATCTCCTCTCCGGGTTGGGCGAAACACGCCTGGAGCAACGTCTTCGCTCCATGGATCGCCGAGGCGACAGCGCTGGTCTTGAACTACAGCCGCTTTTCGGCGGAGAACATCCTGGACAACCTCGTCCGTTGTCAGGTGGATTCGTTCTGCGCCCCACCAACTGTGTGGCGGATGCTGATCCAGGGCGACCTCAAACGCTGGCCGATCAAAGTGCGGGAGCTGGTCGGAGCGGGGGAGCCGCTCAATCCCGAAGTGATCGAACAGGTGGAGAGAGCCTGGGGGATAACCATCCGCGACGGATTCGGACAAACCGAGACGACGGCACAGATCGGCAATCCCCCCGGCCAGCCTCTCAAACCGGGTTCGATGGGTCGGGCCCTGCCGGGATACGGGGTGGCGCTGATCGATCCCGTCAGCGGGAAGCAGGGGGATGAAGGCGAGATCTGTCTCGATCTGACGGAGCGGCCGCTGGGCCTGATGGTGGGTTATCGGGACGACCCCGCCCGCACTGCCGAAGTGACGCGCGGGGGCTTCTACCACACCGGCGATGTCGCCTCCCGCGACGCGGACGGCTACATCACCTATGTCGGCCGGTCTGACGATGTCTTCAAGGCCTCTGACTATCGGATCTCGCCATTCGAATTGGAGAGTGTGCTCCTCGAACATCCGGCGGTGGCAGAGGCGGCAGTAGTTCCCGCCCCCGATCCCATTCGACTCGCAGTCCCCAAGGCATACGTGGTGCTGACAGCTGGTCACGAACCGAGTCGAGAAACCGCAAGGTCCATTCTCGCCTTTGGTCGCGAGCACCTGGCCGCGTTCAAGCGGGTGCGAAGATTGGAGTTCGCCGATCTGCCCAAAACGATCTCAGGAAAGATCCGGCGAGTGGAACTGCGCTCAGCCGAGTTCATCGCCGACCGCCTGCGCAACGAGCGCGAATTCTGGGAAGAGGACTTCGACTGGACGGTTTCCCCTGCCAAAGAGGGGGGCTAAGAAGAGGCGCGACGAGCGGCGATATGGATCAGATCCCAAACCGATGAGAACGGTGGGGCATAGGCCAGGTCAACCCACGCCAGTTCGTCGATAGACATCTGTGCCCAGATCGCCGTGGCGATCACGTCGATCTTCTTCCCCGACCCGGGGCCACCCACTATCTGGCCGCCCAGGACCCTTCGGCTGATGTGATCGGCGATCAGCCTCACGTCGACTCGAGTCGCGGTTGGCCAGTATCCGGCGGTGTTGGTGCCGGTCACGGTGCCCACGGTGGGCTCGTATCCATAGATCACGCTTTCCGCCGTCAGCAGTCCGGTGCGAGCGATCTCGACCTCGCCAACTTTCGTGATGGCGGTTCCGAGCACGCCCGGAAACGTTTCCCGCTCGGAATCCCCGACGGCGGTGTTGCCGATATTGGTGCCGGCGACTCGACCGGACTTGTTGGCGACCGTTCCCAGGGCCATATTGACCTGGCGCCCTGACACTCGATGAGTTGCTTCCGCACAATCACCTCCTGACCAGACTCCAGGTTGATTCGTCTCCTGGAACGAGTTGACCGCCACCGCCCCGGTGACTCCGGTCTCGATTCCGGCTTGGCGAGCGAGTTCTGAATCCGGCGAGGTCCCGAGCCCAATCACGACGACGTCGCCGGTAAATTCGCGACCAGCGCCCGACGCCGAGCGCTCGTCGATGGTGTCGATGTACACACCGGTGACGAGCTCGATGCCGAGCCTGCGAACGGCTTCGTCGGCCAGTGATCCCATGTCGGGATCGAGCGTGCGCGTCAGGACGTGTTCACCCGAGGTGACGAGGGTGACATTGCGACCGCGGTGGGCGAAGGCCTCCGCCACTTCGAGGCCGATGTAACCCCCACCCACGACGACCGCCTGGCGAGTTCCGCGGTCGACCAACCGGCGAAGATGTTCCGCGTCGTTGAGCCATCGCAGGCCCAGGGCCTTCTCGGCGCCGGCGACGCTCGGTGGGCGCAGTGGACGCGCTCCCGTCGAATACATCAAGTAATCGAAGCCGATCTCGGACCTGTCGCCGGCCGAGTCGACCAGGATCGCGCGTCGATCGAGATCGATCTCCATGACCTCGCTTCGCAGGTGAACACTGATGTCGCGGGCGGCAAACTCTGCCGGGGTCCGGGCCACCAAATCATCGACCTCGGCAACCTCCCCGCCGATGACGTACGGCTCACCGCAGGCCGAGTAGCTCACGTAGTCGCCTCGCTCGAATGCGATGATCTCGAGATCGGGGGCAAGACGTTTCGCCTGGGAGGCGGCAGACATCCCTGCCGCGTCACCACCAACGACGACGAGCCGCTCGGTCATGAGGCGTTTCTAGTCGACGCTGGCCGCGGCACCTTGGAAGTGCCAGTGTTGTTTGGCCTCGCGGGCCCGATCAATATCGACGAAGGCCAGAAGGATGAATCCAAGCGTAAAGAAGGCGATGAGCGACAGGATCGCCTGGCGGCTCGACCCGGTCACTTGGTTGACGATGCCGAATAGGAGCGGTCCCCAGATGGCGGCGAACTTCGAGAAGACCGAGTAAAAGCCGTAGAACTCCGCCGAGGCCTGTTCGGGGATCATCGAACCGTAGAGGCTGCGGGAAAGCGCCTGGGTGCCGCCAAGCACCAGGCCCACCGACGCGGCGAGACCGAGGAAGGGAAGGAAGCTCTCTTCGGGCAGGCTGTACCCGAGAATCGAGACCCCGGTCCAGAGCACCAACGAGACCATGATGGCCCGCTTGGGCCCGACCTTGCCCGCGATCCAACCGAACAAGAGCGCGCCGCCGAAGGCGACGATCTGCACCGCGAGGAATGCCAGGGCAACGTCGGCGGTGTCCAATCGCAGGGTCTCGGTGGCAAATGCGGCCGAGATCGAGATGACGGTCTGGACACCGTCGTTGTAGAGCAGGAAGGCGACGAGGAACAAGAGGAGTTGGGGGAACTTCCTCAACCGGGCAATCGTGTTGGCCGTGCGGGCGAACCCAATTCGGGCATAGGTAAAAAACCCCGGTCTCGCTCCTGCTGGCAGCGGCTCGGCCACTCCCGGTTCCCGCAGGCGGCGGAATGAGAAGATCGCAAATCCCAGCCACCACAGTCCGGCCATGACGATGGCGATACGGGCCGCAGCGGCGGCAAAGCTCTCCGGACTGAACTGGATCAGCAGAAGGGAGATCAAGAATTGGATGCCCCCGCCGAGATAGCCAAAGGCGTAGCCGCGTGAGGACACCCGGTCGATGGTCTCATTGGTGGTGAGATGGGGGAGAAGGCTGTCGTAGAAGACAGCAGCGATGGCCCAGCAGGTTTCGACGATCAGGAACAGGATTACCGTCAGCCAGACGTCGCCCGGTCCCATCAAGGCAAACAAGAGCGAGAGCACAGCGCCGGTGTAAGCGAACGTGCGGAGGAACCTCAGTTTGCGCGCGGCGAAGTCGCCCACCGCTCCCATCACCGGGGAGAGCACAAATGCCAACAGCGCGGCCGCGCTGACCATATAGCTGAAGAGCGACTCGCCATCGACCGTCCTCCCCAACACCGTGATGCCTCCTTCCGGCATGATCTCGCCGGTAAAGATGGCCGGCAGCAGGACCGCGAGGGTGGTGGTGGTGTAGGCCGAGTTCGCCCAGTCATACATCGCCCAGCCGAATATCGACCGCCGATCGTCCCTCATGCCGGTGTCTTGCATCCGGCGGCGACTTTATAGATCGCGGCCATCGCTAGCTTGCCGGAGCGATGCCACGACCGGTACCGATCGGTGCCTTGCTCTTGGTTTTGGCTTGTGGCCCGGCCCAGGATTCGACGGCGACAACGACTACAGCGGAGCCGGCCACGACGGTCACCGCCGCCGCCCCGACCACGACTGCAGGCTCGACTACCTCAACGACTGCCGCCGCCCCGAGCACCACCGCGGCGTCGCTACTAGGCCTGCGCTACACCACCGTTGTCGAGGATCTGCCCTTTCCAACCGTGCTCGTTTCGCGCCCGGGCGCGGATGAGATCTATTTCGCCACTAAGAACGGACAGATCTGGAAACTAGGTGAGGGGGTCATCCTCGATATCAGTGATCGGGTGACCAACTCGGGGGAGAGGGGACTATTGGGAATGACGTTCCATCCCGAGGACCCGAGCCGCCTGTTTCTCCACTACTCAGACCGGAACGGAGATACGACGGTGTCCGAATTCGTCGACGATCGCGGCTTCGATGCTGCGGCCGAGCGAATATTCCTTCAGGTGTCCCAACCGGCTGCCAACCACAACGGCGGGACGATCGCCTTCGGTCCCGATGGATTCCTCTGGATTGCTCTCGGAGATGGCGGGGGTGGCGGCGATACCTTTGGCACTGGCCAGACGACCGCGGATCTACTCGGCGGACTTCTTCGCCTCCACGTCGACGCCACCGAGCCTTACGAGATCCCGCCCGACAACCCCTTCATCGATGGTGGCGGAGCGCCGGAGGTCTGGGCGATTGGTTTGCGCAACCCGTGGCGGGCCGCATTTGACGAGGACCTGATCTACATCGGCGATGTCGGGCAGGGCAACTTCGAGGAGATCAATGTCGCTCCTAGCTCGGCTCCCGCCCTGAACTACGGCTGGCCGGTCACCGAGGGCCTCCACTGTTTCGAACCTCCGCAAGGCTGTGACATGGCCGGGATCACGTTGCCGGTGATCGAGGTCGCCCATTCCGACTCGGGAACTTGTTCGATCACCGGCGGCGTCGTGTATCGAGGTTCGGCCATACCCGAGCTGACGGGCCACTATTTCTACTCCGACTATTGCGGTGGTTGGCTGCGCAGTTTCCTCTACGACGGAGCCGGCGCCTCCCAGCAGCAGGATTGGACCGAACAGGTGGGAATTCCGGGCCAGGTTGTCTCCTTCGGCCAGGACGCCACCGGCGAGGTCTACGTCTTGACCACGGATTCAATCTTCCGCATCGATCCGGTCAGGTAGTCAAACAGCGGCGGCGAAACGATCGAGGGTCTTTACCCAGCCGCTCTCGTAGTTGGATCTGACTTCCTCCGCTCTTTCCCCCCGCGTTTCCCATCCGCGATGTTCGAGTTCAACCACAGTGACGTTGCCGCGGGAGGCAAAACGAACCTCGACTTCGGTGGTCTCATCGAGAGGGACACCCGGATGCCAAGTGAAGACGAGTCGATGAGGAGGGTCCCAGGCGGTGATCTCACCCCACACTTCTCGACCCTCGTGCCAAACCTCGAAGATCGCTCCCCCCTGCCGGGGTTCCATGCCGGCCGATACAGCGTCGACTTCATGGACTGAGTGAGTTTTGATGGGCCACCAATCCCCCATGCGCTCGGTGAAGACCAGAAAGGCGTGGTCCACGGAAGCGTTGACGGTCACCGACTTTCGCACCGGCTCCATCGACTGCTTCTCAGTCGTCACGTGTTTCATCCTCTTCTCCTCTCTCGGCGGCCCGTTTGAAGGAGGCAAGCGCCTCCTCCCAGAACCCCTCGACGTAGTTGCGTAATTCGGCCAGTCCGTCATGGCGGAGGCTGTAGTAACGCCTGGTCCCGACCTGGCGCTCACCGATCAATCCGGCTTCTTTCAACACTCGCAAGTGTTGAGAGACTGCCGGCCGGCTCACGGGAAGCTCAGCGGCGATCTCGCCCACCGAACGGTCCCCACCGGTCAAGCGCTCGAAAACGGAGCGCCGCGTCGGATCGGCCAAGGCGGTGAGGGCGTCACTGTAAGCCATAACTTACCGTAAGTTACCGCTTACCAAGTTGGGTGTCAAGACCCTCTTCCGCCAGTGGCAATACGCTCCGGGGATGGTCAGCCCCAGCTACGTCTCCGGGACCGCAAGCACCCCGCTGATCGGCCAGACCATCGGCGACCATCTCGATGGAGTCGTCGCCATGCATCCCGACAATCTCTGCCTCGTCTCGCGGCATCAAGAAATTCGGTGGTCCTACGCGGACTTTCTGGCGGAGGTGGAACGCTGCGCTCGGGCTTTTCTCGCCCTTGGCGTTGAGCGAGGGGACCGGATTGGAATCTGGGCTCCCAATCGAGCGGAATGGACTGTCGTCCAGTACGCCACTGCCAAGATCGGGGCGATCCTGGTCAACGTGAATCCCTCATATCGGAGTCACGAGTTGAGTTACGCCTTGAATCAGTCGGGAGTCACGGTGTTGGTCAGGTCAGACGACTTCAAAGGTGTCTCCTACTCGGAGACGCTCGAGTCGGTTCGCAGCCAGGTTCCGCGGCTAGAGACCGACATTGGTCTCGGCAAGGCAGGGAGCGACCTTCCCTGGGAGGATTTTCTCGATCGTGCCGACCATGTCGCGATCGATGTGCTGCGGTCGGCCCAAGCGGTGCTCGAGTTCGACGATCCGATCAACATCCAGTACACCTCCGGCACCACCGGCAATCCCAAAGGCGCCACTCTCACCCATCACAACATCCTCAACAACGGCTACTTCGTAACCGGAATTCAGGGACTCGGTCCTGGGTCGGTGCTCTGTGTACCGGTGCCGCTCTATCACTGTTTCGGAATGGTGATGGGGAATCTGGGGATGCTGAGCCGGGGCGGAGCCGTGGTCTATCCCGCCGAGGCCTTCGATCCCACCGCCACCCTGGCTGCGATCGGCGAGGAGAGCTGCGAGGCACTTTACGGGGTGCCGACAATGTTTATCGCCATGCTCGACGACCCGTCCTTCGCCGAGGCCGAGTTAGCAACGCTTCGCACCGGAATCATGGCGGGCTCTCCCTGCCCGGTCGAAGTGATGAAGCGGGTGATCTCGGACATGAACATGGAAGGGGTCACCATCGCCTACGGAATGACGGAGACCTCGCCGGTGTCGTTCCAGAGTCGCACCGACGACCCCATCGATCGCCGGGTGTCGACGGTGGGCCGGATCATGCCCCACGTCGAATCGAAGATCATCGATCCCGAAAGCGGAAATGTTCGACCTCGCGGTGAACCGGGCGAGCTCTGCACGCGGGGCTACTCGGTGATGCGCGGCTACTGGGACAATCCCGAGGCCACCGGCGAGGCGATCGATGAGGCCGGCTGGATGCACAGCGGAGATCTGGCGATGATGGACGAGGAGGGCTATGTCAACATCGTCGGTCGGATCAAGGACATGGTGATCAGAGGTGGGGAGAACATCTATCCCCGAGAGGTCGAGGAGTTCCTGTACGGCCATCCCGCCATCGTCGATGTTCAGGTGATCGGGGTCCCGGATGTCAGATATGGCGAGGAGCTCTGCGCCTGGGTCCGCCTCCGCGAGGGGCAGCAGCTCTCGCTCGAGGAGTTGCGCGATTTCTGCAGCGGGCGAATCGCCAATTACAAGATCCCGCGCTACCTCCGAGTAACCGACGAATTTCCGTTGACCGTGACGGGCAAGGTCCAGAAGTTCAAGATGCGGGAGACTTCTATCGAGGAGCTGGGTTTGGCCGCGGCCGCATCGGTTCGCACCGCCTAGGAAGCCATCCCCTTGAGCACCGAGCATCCGTCGATCGCCCGCGTTCGCAAAGAGCTCGAGCGTTGCGGCGCCACTGGCGAGATCCGCGTATTCGACGCACCGGTGCGGACCGCGGCCGACGCCGCCGCCGCTTTGGGATGTGAGATAGGGGCCATCGTCAACAGCTTGATCTTCGAGGCCGATGGCGCCCCGCGGCTGATCCTGACGTCGGGAGCTCACCGGGTCGACATCACCCAGGTCGCCAGCCGATTGGGAGTCGCGCGTCTGGCCAAGGCTTCTCCCGAGTTTGTCCGCCAGCACACGGGTCAGGTAATCGGCGGAGTCGCGCCGTTAGGCCACGACAAAGCGATCCCGACCTATGTCGATCCCTGGCTGAGCAAGCACGAATCCATCTGGGCGGCAGCCGGGCACCCCGACGCGGTCTTCAGCACCACCTATGACGAGTTGCAGAGGATGACCGGCGCCGCGACCCTCGACGTCGACTGAAAGGTCGCCGGCGGGTCGAGATCGCTATTCCCCGCCGATGACGACGATCTCTCCCTGGGCGGTGGTGGCGAGGACGGCTCCCGGCACGACGATTAGTTCGCCCCTGATCGCCGATCCGGTCTCAAAGCGCCAGACCTCGGTCCCGGTGGCGGCATCGGCTGCCAGAACCAGTCCATCCTGAGTACCGAGATAAAGGAGGTCATCCGCCAGCACCGGAGGCGTCGTGATGAGGTTCTCGGTGCTGAAGACACTCTCCCAAGGAGATGGAAGCACGGTCGGATCGGTCCACAACGATGGGTCGAGAGCGAGCGCGATCAGGTTCCGCTCCTCGATCAAGTACATGGTCTCGGGCGTCATCGCCGGACCAAGACGGACCGAGGTTGAACTGGGGTAGAAGGGCGAGTAGCCGGCTGTCGGAACTCCGCAGGATCCTGTTCCGTAGACATGGATTCCCGGCGGCGACTCCAGCCCGACGAAGATCGCGTCGCCCGTCACGACCGGGCTTGCCACCGCGCTACCGGTCAACCGGACCGGGTTCTCGCACAGGGCCTCCCCGGTTTCCGCATTGACCAAATAGAGAAGTCCGTCCCGAGCGACGGCATAGATAATGCCATCCACTTCGGTCGGCCCGGCGACGAAGCTCTCGCCCCCGGTGTCGAACGTCCACACAGGACTTCCGCTTGTCAACGCCAGCGCATGCAACATCCCCTCGCTCGTGGCATAGACGACCATGTCAGCGATCACCAGCGGAGCTCCGAGCGAGCGACCAATCGGAGTCTGCCAGATCGCCGCCCCGTTCCTTAGAGCGTCGTAGCCGTAGGCGATTCCTTCCGAGGTGGAAAAAGTGAGAATCAAGGCCGATCGCTCCCCCTCCCCCGATACGGGCTGGCCGACGGCCAGTTCCGATGAGATCGGCGCATCGGACACCACCCTCATGTTCACGAGACCTGTCTGCATCTCGAGGCCGTAGACGAGGTCCTCATCGGTGCCGAGGTAGACATAGGGACCATACGCAACGGGAAAGGTGACGATGCTGCCACCGGGCGTTTGCCGCCAGTAGTAGCCAGCTACCTCTCGAAGCCCGCCAGTCGAGAGTCCAGACCGGTGGGAGCCGCCACGGACCGGGTAGATGCCGTTCAGCCTTGACTCGGGGGGAGGAATTTCGGTCTCATGTAGGGCGACCACGACCGTGGTGGAGGCTCTCACCTCAACTGAGGTCGCCGTGGTCGTTGTAGTGGGGGGAGTCAAGAGGTTGATAGTGATGGCGGCCGATCCCACGGCGAGGACGGCCACAGCCGCTGCACCCAATGCCAATTGCCAGCCGGGTCGGCGCCTCACTCGCCGCGGTCGATGGAGCCCGGCCGCCCGACGTTGCGCGGGGCTGAGAATGAGGTCGCCGGAAAGGCCGGCTGCCGCCATCGCTTGGTCGATGCGGGAAAGCAACAGTTCGTCGTCTTCCTCCTCGGCCGTCGACATCGCGGTCGCCACAGCCGGGTTGGCC
>DATFFB010000035.1:0-2878 GCA_035250485.1 Acidimicrobiia bacterium | reverse complement strand
GCCATAGGTGATATCCGCCAGGAGATTGAAGACGACGATCAGAACCGCAAAGATGAAGGTCAAGGTCTGCACCATCGGCACGTCGGACTGTCCAATGGCCGTGATCAGCAGGGCCCCGATCCCGTTGATGCGGAAGATCTGCTCGGTGATGATGGCGCCCCCGAAGATGCCAGGCACCTGCAGGGCGATCAACGTCACTACGGGAATCAGGCTGTTGCGCATCACGTGCGTCAATATGACTCGCCCCTCGCCGAGGCCCTTGGCTCGGGCAGTGCGGACGTAGTCGTCATTGAGGTTGTCGAGCACCGACGCCCGGGTGAACCTGCTCAAGGCGGCGGTGTTGAAAAGGGTTAGCACGGCCACGGGCATCGCCATCTGTTTCAGATGGGCAATGAAGGTTTCCCAGCTATTGACGACCAGGGTTGAGTCGTAGAAGGACGGGAACCAGCCCAGGGTGACGCTGAATACCACGATCGCCAACAGGCCCGTGAAGAACGTCGGCGCCGAGAACCCCACCATGGTGGCGAACGTGCCGATGTTGTCGAAGGCGGAATACTGCTTATAGGCCGAGAACACACCGACGGGGATGGCAATCATTATCCCCAGGATGAAGGCCAGCCCCAGCACCCAGAGAGTCTGGGGAAGGCGCTGGAACATGATGTCGATGGCCGGCGCCCGGGATGACCAGGAGATGATCCGGTCTCGGACCGTGCACTCGCCGAAGCAGAAATTGAAGGTCGATTCGATGGCGTGAAGCGGTTCATTGATGAACATGAGGCGCATCCACTTGAGCCATTGGATCAGGAAGGGGTCGTTGAAGCCGAGCGACTCGCGGATGTTCTCCCTTACCTCGGCGGGCAGGGTCAGTGGTAATTGCGAGGTGGGATCGCCGGGAGCGAGGTCGAGAATGGCGAAGATGATCAGGCTGATGACGATCAGCGTCGGTATTGCAAACAGGGTCCGGCGAAGGATGTATTGAGCCATTGCCTACTCAGCTGCCCAAACGGCAAAGGAGCCTTCCAGATGGTTCTGAAAGGCTCCTTTGTCATGCATTGCTAATTGGATTGCAGCGGGTTAGCTGCGGGTCCACTCTTCGATGTTCCAGTACTCCGAGTCCCAGCCATTGAGATCACCAACCCCCTGGATGGAGTTGGCAAACGCCGACACGTTCCCGCGGTGGATGAGCGGGATGATGGCGCCGTCGCCGACGACCAGGTCGTTCAGCTGAATGACCAGCTCATTGCGGGCCGGATCGTCGAGCGACGTGGCTTCGAGCTCCGCGAATACGGAGTCGTACTCCTCGCTGGCGTAACGGGGAATGTTCCCGCCGGCGTAGTTGTTCGTCGACTCCGGGATCTGCTCGATGGTGTATTGCACCATGTAGCCCTGCGGATCGGGGCTGGTAGAGCCGTTGGTGAACATCTGGATGTCGGTGAAGAACTTCCAGATCGACGCATCGCTGGCGGCAGTGCCGTCGAAGAAGAGACCTGCGTCCTCGTTCCTCATATTGGCGATAACGCCAATCTCGGCCCAGTAGCTTTCGATCAGCGCCTGGTTCGACTGTCGTACCGCGTTGGTCGAGGTGACGTAGTCGAACTCGAGGGGAATGCCGTTCCACTCGCGGACGCCATCACCGTCAGAGTCAACTGCCCCGATCTCATCGAGGAGGGCATTGGCCCCTTCGATGTCCTGGGTCAGGCACCAGTCCATGTTGGTAGACACGGCAGGCTCCGACGGCCAGATGTTGCAGGTGGGGATTCCGGAGGGTCCGTAGCCAACAGCCACGAGCTCTTCCCGGTTGATCGCCATCGACAAGGCGCGGGCAAGGTCCGGGTTGTCGAAGAACACCGGGTGCGGGTTGGCCCCACCGGCGTAGTCGGAGCGATCACCGTCGTCTGCGGGATCGGTCTGGTTGAGGTTGATGTGCTCGACGTTCGAGGTGAACGCCACCTGCACGACCCCGTTGCCGGCCGCCTCCATCGGAGCGATGATCTCGGGGGCCACCTGGAGGTTCCAGGCGTAGTCGCCTTCGCCGATTTCGAGGACGGAGCGAGCGGTGGCCTCCGCGTCACCCCCACCCTCGATGGTGACGGTCCCGAAGAAGGGCTTGCCTTCGGGGATGCCCCGGTAGTTCGGGTTCATCTCGTAGGAAACGACGTCTTCGGGTACCAGGTTGGTGACAACGTAGGGACCGGTGCCGACCGGCGAGAAGTTCTGCTCGGTGCAGGCGTTGGCCGCCGCCCCGACGCAGTCCGCAAATTGCGCCCGCTGGATAACCGGGTAGGTGTAGCTCACGAAGTGGATGAACGGGAACGGTTGGGGACTGGTGAAGTTGATCGTGGCGTTCAGTTCGTCATCTGCCACGATGCTCTCGACCGTCGAGAAGTCGGCCACACAACCCGTTTCCGGGTTCGAGCAGTATTCCCAACTGAATACCACGTCATCGGCCGTCACCGGGGTTCCGTCCGACCACAGGAGGCCCTCTTTCAAGGTCCAGGTGATCGAGCTGAAGTCCTCGGCGATGCCACCGTTCTCCTGCGTGGGGATTTCGGCCGCCAAAGCGGGGACCAGCTCACCACTCGGGCTCCACTCCGCCAGGGGCTCGAGAACGAGCGAACCCGCCAGGAGGTCCTTGGTGCCCGTCGAGAGGTAAGCGTTGGCCTGGGACGGTCCCTGCCATTGGAAGGCGAGGAAGTCCCCGCCCTGCCCCGCTTCTCCAGTCGGGGCGGCCCCGGTGGTGTCAGTCGGGGCTGCGGTAGTGGCCGCTCCATCGGCGGTGGTTGCGGTTCCTCCGTCGGCGGTCGTTTCGGTGGTGCCAGTGGCACAGGCCGCGACGAGGAGCGCAAAGGCCGCGAACAAGCTCAGCCATTGCCATCGT
>DATFFB010000034.1:0-18103 GCA_035250485.1 Acidimicrobiia bacterium | reverse complement strand
GCGCTTGGATAAAGTCGATCGACTTCCCCGGCGTTGTGGAAAAGGAGCTCTGTGGCCCGAATCGATGAGATCGCTGGCATCGACACGAAAGACGCCACCAAACTTCGCAAAGCAGGAATCCGTACTACTGAATCACTCTTGAGGAGAGCGGGCACCAAGGCGGGGCGCGACCAGGTGGCGGGGGATATGGGTTTCGAATCCGAGCAGGTACTGCGGTGGGCGCAACGAGCCGACCTGATGAGGGTGAAGGGGATTGGATCCGAGTACGCCCTCTTGCTGGAAACGTGCGGGGTGTGGACGATCAAGGATTTGCGCCGGCGTAACGCCATTGCCTTGACGGCGAAGCTGGTCGACACCAACGGACGCAAGCAGATGGTTCGCCGCCTCCCTACCGAGGCGATGGTCGAAAGCTGGATCGAGGCTGCTACTCACCTCGATCCAGCAGTGAAGTAGTTGGCGACTAGCTAGCGGCGGCTACCTTCTTTTGCCCGCTCGCCTTGCGGGCGGTGGGCTTGCGAGTCGCCGTCTTCTTGGCCCCGCCGGCTTTCTTGGCTCCAGTGCTCTTCTTGGCGGCAATGGTTTTCTTGGCCGCCGTGGACTTGCGAGCGGCGGGTTTCTTGGCCGGTATCGTCTCAAACTTCACGCCTTCGCCGGACGCTTCCGCCTTGATGGTGGGAAGCTTCTCGGGACGGAAAGACGATCGCCAGGTGGCCAGCAGATCCTCGAGCTGATCGCGCAGCTTGTTGACCTGAGTGCTGACCTGATCGAAGTCGACCCGGCTGGCGAACTCGTCGACCACCTTGGCGTCGGAAAGACCGTTCCAGACCTTCTCGCCTTCGGTGGCCCACTTGTCCATACGGGTCTGAGCGTTCTGGCCGAAGGAGTTGGCCTCCTCGTTCAGGCGAGTCCGCAATTCCGTAACGGCTTCCGACGCCATCCGCAGGGCGACTACCGGTGCACCGACGGCGGCGTAGAGGGCTTTCTTGGCGTTCATTACTTGCTCCTAACTCTTTTGGCAGGATCAAGCTCTGATCCTGCGCTGACCAGGGTTCGATAGACATCAAGCAGCACCTGCTTCTGGCGAGGGGTCAACGCCGGATCTTCGGCGATCGCCTCGACGACATTGGGACGCTCAGGCCCTTCCTCGATCAGACCGGCCTTCGAGTAGAGAGACTCGGCCGAGATCGAAAGCGCCCGCGAGATCCGCTTCAGAATCTCGGCGGAGGGCTTGCGCAATCCCCGTTCGACCTGGCTCAAATATGGGTTGGAGATCCCCGCCCGTTCGGCCAGGCGCCGGAGCGAGAGATCGGCTCGCTCCCGCTGGGAGCGGATGAACTCGCCGACGTGCGAGCCGATGGGGACCGGCTGCTTGCTATCACTCACGAACTGCATGCTATAGCAAGCATATAACTTCTGCAAGCAATGCGCTAGCAGCTCAGGCGGGGGGTGTCACTCCCACCAGGCGCCCGACCCCAAAGGCGGCCAGCGCCCCCACTCCGGCGATGACCAGATTCTGGAATCCGGCGGCCACGGGGTTGGTCCGGGTGACGAAGGTCTTCGCCACCCCGACTGCAAAGAGGCAGACCCCGGCGGCGACTGCGGCCACCACTACCCCGGTCGTGCGGCTGATCGGGAAGAGGAAAGGCACGACGGCGGGGATCGAGCCGAGTAGGAACAAGCCTCCCGAAGCCCAGGCGGCCGACATCGGGGAGCGGCGTTCGGTGTCGACGACGCCGAATTCGAGCACCTTCATCGAATTCAATAGCACTTGGTCGTCGCGGGTCAGGGCCTTGACCACGGTGTCGATGTCGGATTCGGCGACGCCGACCTCGCGCAGCATCGGGTAGAGCTGATCGACTTCCTGCTGGCGGAAATGCTTGATGTGGGTGCGTTCCAGGGCAAGCTCGGACTCCATGACCTCGTCCTGAGATTTGGTCGCCAGGTACTCGCCCGTCGCCATCGAAACCGCCCCCGCCAACGCTCCCGCCACGCCGGTGAGAACGATTTGCTCGCGGCTGAGGCCTCCGCCGACGACGCCGACCACCAACAACAACATCGAGACCAGCCCGTCATTGATCCCGAGGACGATGTCACGCCAGTACTGGCGAGACGGCCCGACGTGTTCCTCGTATACGACTGGCTGTGCGGTCACCGCTCAGAACCTACTCTTTCCGGCAAAGCAAGTGTCTTCGATGATCATTGTTATGCGCCGCCAAGCCAGCCCAGCCGATGTTGCTGGCGTCGTGGCGCGGCTGGCCGAGATCGGCTGTGAGGCCCATGTCTCGGCAGGACAGTTCCGAACCGTGATCGGAGCCATCGGAGATCGGGAGGTGATCTCGACGCTTCCGTGGGAGGCGATGTCCGGAGTGGAGAAGGCGGTCCCCGTCCTCAAATCCTTCCGGTTCGTCTCGCGCGACTTCCAGGAGGAGGACACCGTCATCGAAGTGGGCGACGTCTCCATTGGAGGTGGTTCGTTCACGGCGGTGGCCGGACCGTGCGCGGTGGAATCACGCGAGCAGTTGCTGCGCACGGCCGAGGCCGTATCCGCCGCCGGGGCGCAGATCCTGCGAGGCGATGCTTTCAAGCCTCGCACCTCGCCCTACTCCTTTCAGGGATTGGGCGAGGAAGGCCTCAAATATCTTGCGGAAGCGCGGGAGAAATTCGGCCTGCCGTTCGTGGCCGAGGTCCTCGACTCTCGCGACGTGGGGCTGGTTTCGTCCTACGCCGACATCATCCGCATCGGCACCCGCAACATGTCCAATTACTCGTTGCTGGCCGAGGTGGGCCGCCAACCGAAGCCAGTGATGTTGAAGCGGGGGTTCACGGCCACGCTCGAGGAGTGGCTGAATGCCGCCGAGTACATCTACAAGGAAGGCAATCATCAGATCATGTTGGTGGAGCGCGGCATCCGGACGTTCGAGACCGCATCCCGAAACACGCTCGACATCACTGCGGTTCCGCTGGTGAAAGCGATGTCGCACCTGCCGATCCTGATCGACCCGTCCCACTCGGGGGGCAAGCGGGAACTGGTTGCACCCCTTGCTCGCGCGGCGGTGGGAGTGGGAGCGGATGGCATCATGGTCGATGTCCACCCTGCTCCCGACACGGCGAAAGTCGATGGCGCCCAGGCATTGCTTCCCAGCGAGTTCGCCGACCTGATGGAGTCAGTGCGGGCTCTCGCCGGTGTGCTTGGGCTGAAGACCTGACCCATGCCGAAGGCGGCGGTGCTGGGCACCGGATTGATCGGTGCTTCGATAGGCATTGCCCTCCGGAGGTTGGGTTGGTCGGTAGTCGGCTGGGATCCCGACCAGGAAGCGCTGGAGACCGCGGCCAACGTGGGTGCGCTCGACGAAAAGCTCGCCGACGCAGCCGAGGCCGATCCGGCCGACCTGATCGTGCTGGCGGGTCCGCCGGCTGCGATCGAGAGAGCCCTGGCGGCGCTGGAGACCGATGCCCTGGTGACCGATGTGGCCGGGGTGAAAGCCCCAATGGTGGCGGCGGGAGCCCATCTCCGGCGGTACGTTGGCGGCCACCCGCTGGCAGGGCGGGAGACGTCTGGCCCGGGAGGAGCCTCAGGCTCACTCTTCCAGGGGGCGACCTGGGTGTTGACCACGGATAACGCCGATTCCGCCTGCCTCCGCGAGCTCAGCGAATTGGTGACGAGGCTTGGCGCTATACCGCTCCATCTCAGCGCCGTCCAGCACGACGAGGCGGTGGCTGCCATCAGTCATCTGCCGCAGGTTCTCGCCTCGGCCCTGGTGAACCGGGTGGCTCGCGATCCGGGTGCGCTTGACCTCGCCGCAGGCGGTTTTCGCGACCTGACCCGAATCGCCCTTTCCTCCCCGGGCTGGTGGCCGGATGTTCTGGTCGAGAATCGGGAGCCATTGGCAGTGCTGCTCCGCGAGCTCGGCGGCGACCTGCTGGCTTGGGCCGACCTCCTCGATGACCAGAACCGCGAACAGATCGGAGCAGCCTTGCTTTCGGCGCGGGCGGCAAGGAGCTCGTTGACCGCGCCCGTCACCTCGATCGGGGTGGTACTCGAGGATCGTCCGGGGGAGATCGCCCGGGTTGGGCACGCCCTCGAGGTCTCCGGCGTCGACTTGCGCGATCTCCAGCTCCGCCATGCCACCCATGGCGGTGGAGGCGTGCTTACCCTCTCGGTGCGGGCGGCCGAGTTGGATCTCCTCACCACCACCCTCGTGGCGGAGGGATTCGACCTGATCTAGATCGCGAGGAGGGACGCCATCCCGGCCAGCAGCCCCACTTCGATTGCTCCCTCGTCGGCGCGAAACGACGCCGAGTGGAGGTCCACTGATCGTTCGTCCCGGGCTTTTACCCCCAAACGGAGCAAAGACCCCGGCACTGCTTCCGTGAACGCCGAGAAGTCCTCCGCCCCCATTGAGCTCTCCGCCTCGACAATCGTTGACACCCCGAGGGAGTGACTGACGGCTTCTCGGCAGGCGGCGACTACCTCAGGGTTGTTGATGACAGGAGGAACCCCCCGCACGTACTTGAATCCGACCTTGGCCCCGGTAGGTGCGACGATCTCGTGCACCAATCGGTCGATGAGACTTGGGATCTCCTCCCATAGCCCCCGGTCGAGGGTTCGGCAGGTCCCGGAAAGCTCCACCTTGGTGGGGATCACGTTCTCGGCGGTACCACCCGAGATCGTTCCAAACACCACGGCCTTGGGAAGGCGGGCGTCCGTATGACGGTCGATGAGGCCAGGGAGTTGTGATACCAAAAGCCCAGCCGCAAACACCAGATCGACCGTTCGGTGAGGTCGAGCCGTATGCCCTCCGGGGCCCTCCAGGGTGACGAAAAAGCGGTCGGCTGAGGCCGTGATCGGTCCGGACCGCATCCCCACCTTTCCCACCTCCAAGCTCGGGTCGCAGTGAAAGGCAACGATTGCCGCCAGGTCGGCGGCAGCCCCCTCTGCCACCAACTCTTGTCCTCCTCCGGGGAAGGCCTCCTCGGCGGGTTGAAAGATGAAGCGGATCCGACGATTGAGTTCGAGGCGGCCGGCCACCAGGGCCAGCCCGGCGCCAATGGCGGTATGGACGTCGTGGCCGCACGCGTGCATGACTCCCGCAATCTCGGAACGGTGTTCCAAACCCTCCGGCTCCTGGATGGGCAAGGCGTCGAGATCGCTACGAAATCCGACCAGGTGCCCACCCTCTCCCACTTCGACCACGAGCCCGGTGCGCGGGGTCCGAGAGCGCGGTTCCAGCCCGGCTGCCCTTAGTCGCGTCAGCACCAGCTCGGTCGTGGCCACCTCGCGATAGGCCAGTTCCGGGCGGCGATGCAGCTGACGACGCAGCTCCACCACCTCGGGAAGAAGCTCGGCGACCGCAGCCCGGACGTGACCGAAGTCGGGGGCTGTCATCTGCACAAAAGGCTAGCCGGGGGTGCTCGTTTCTCCCCCCGCAAGCGAAGCGAGTGTTGGGGGAGTGGCCCGAAGGGCCTGATAGGTGTGTAGGGATGCCGTGGAGGTTTGTTCCCTAGGTTGTGGGGTTCCTGGTGGGTTTGGCTCTCGAAGTGCCTGCCACCTGTCGGGTTGGCTTTGAACGATATGCCCAGCCTGCCGGGATTCCTGCTGGCGGTGTGGCTCGAAACAGGCGTAGCACGCAGATCCGTATCAGGAGTGCCCACCGCCGGACCACCGGCCCCCGATTCAAGGAGGTGTGTGATGTCGGTGATGATCGGAATCGACCCCCATAAGGGGTCGCATGCTGCTGCAGCGGTCGACGCTGGCGAAGTGACGGTTGCGGAGATCGAGGTGATCGCCAGCCGCCACCAGACCGACGAGCTGTTGGCCTGGGCGGGGCAATTCCCGGTTAGGCGGTGGGCGATCGAGGACGCCAATGGCCACGGTTATCTGCTAGCCCAGCAGTTGATCGCCGCCAGGGAGCATGTGGTGGATGTGCCGTCGATGCTTTCGGCCAGGGTCCGGGTGTTGGGCTCGACCAGGTCACAGAAAAACGACCCGAATGATGCTCGTTCGGTGGCGATCGTGGCGTTGCGTCAACCCCGATTGAGAGCGGTCGCCACCGAGGATCACGTGGCGGTGCTACGCATGCTGGCCAGACGTCACAAGCAGCTCGCCGGGTCGAAGACTCAGACCGCTTCCCGGCTTCACGCCGTACTAGCCACCCTGATCCCCGGGGGCCTGGGCAAAGAGATGGTGCCACGGCAGGCTTCCCAGCTGCTGTGGCGGGTGCGGCCAGCGACGATGGTGGAGACGGAACGCAAACGCATCGCCCACCAATTGCTCGGTGAGTTGCGGCGTCTCGAGACCGAAATCAAAGCGTCCAAGACCCGACTGGCCGTAGCGGTGGAAGCGGCCGGCACATCGCTGACCGACATCTACGGTGTCGGGCCGGTGGTCGCCGCGTTGCTCATCGGCTACACCGGTGAGGTGTCCCGATTCCCCACCAGGCATCACTATGCGACCTACAACGGCAGCGCCCCTATCGAAGCCTCCTCCGGTCAGAAGAAACGACACCGGCTCAACCCCAGGGGCAACCGGATGCTCAATCACGCCCTTCACCTGATCGCCATCACCCAACTCCGCTACCCCAACACCGAAGGCCGCCGCTTCTACGAACGGAAACTATCCGAAGGCAAATCGAAGAAGGAAGCGATCCGGGCGTTGAAACGACGCCTCTCCGACGTCGTCTACCGCCACCTCCTCACCGACCAACAGCAGCGTTAGGGCCCGGGGGGCACCCAGGGACGACTCAATACCAGCGTGGCCGCCCTCACACCCTGATAAGCGGCTCTTCGGTTCAGCCACCCCGGGCCAATCCCAGCCTACGCCCACCCACCACTTCGGACACACCGAGCTAGCCAACCGCGCTCCCAAACACCCTTGACATCCAAACAGGCATCGAGGGGGGCTCTAGTCCTCAAAAAACAACTCCTCGAACAACTTGCGGGACCTTCGTGTCATCGACCGATACTCCTCTCGCATGTCGCCTCGATGCCTATATCCGAGCGAACGCGCCAGCCGGGAGAGCACGGATCCATCGATGGGCAGGGCATCGTGGGGCGTAGCGGTCTGTAAGTAGAGACGGTTTCGAACCCGTGAACAGAGGCGGTAGGTCGCCTGCAGGTGCTCGGCATCGGCTACGGAGAGAACGCCTTCAGCGTTCAGCGCGGCGAGCGCCTCCAAGGTAGAGGTCGTCTGCAGATGCGGTTTCCCCCGACCGATACGGAGCTGCCAGAGCTGGACCAGAAACTCGATGTCGGATAGTCCCCCCGGTCCGAGCTTCAGGTGGAACTCTGGGTTTCGAGGCAGTCGTTCTTTCTCGATCCTCGCTTTCACGTGGCGGACCGCCCGCACTGCTTCCGCTCCCACCGCCAACGGAAAGGCATATTCCTCCCTGATGGCTGCAAACTCTTCGGTCAAACGCTCCGTTCCGGCCACCGGACGGGCCTTGATCAAAGCGATTCGCTCCCAGGGCTCGGCGCGCTGCTCGTAGTAGAGACGGAACGCCTCCAGGCTGCGGACCAGGGCACCCTTTCGCCCTTCGGGCCGCAGGTCGGGGTCGACCTGGTAGGCCACGCCGTCGGAGGTGGGTTGGCTGATGACGGATGCGAACTCAGTGGCCACCCGCAGGCTGTCCAGTGCTTCCTCGCCCGAGGGGCCGACGTACATCAGGTCGAGGTCGGAGGAGTATCCAAGTTCGTGGCCGCCCCACTTTCCCATCGCCACCACTGCCAGGTCGGCCGGGCGATCGAGGCTCTCCTGTCCAGTCCAGAGGGCGGCGCTGGCCGCGGCGTCGGCCGTATCGGAGAGAGACGAAGCCACTGTTTCAACATCAGCCAGCTCGAGCAGATCGGCCGCCGCCACTCGGAGGACGCGTCGGCGCACGAACCGGCGCAAGGAAGCCATCCGGGCCTCGCGTCCCTGGCGGAGCTTCATCCGGTCGAGGGCGACCGCGGTCACGGCCTCTCCGCGGGGGAGTTCGGTGAGGAGGCGGTCGTCGGCCAGGCGAGGAAGAAACTCGGGGAGACGGTCGAGGAATCGGCCGATCAACCGTGACGATCCCAGCAGGTGACACAGACGCTGGGCGGCAACGGGCCGGTCCCTGACCGTGCCGGTCAACTCGGCTTGATCGGAACTGGCCTCAACCAGCTTGACGAGCTGGTTGAGACCGAGGTCGGGATCAGGGGAATCGGCCAGCCAGTCGAGCATCAGCGGCAACAGTTGCTGCATCATCGCCGAACGCCGCGAGAGCCCGGCGGTGAGGCTCTCGAAGGCCTTGGCGGCCCCGGAGACATCGACGAAGCCCAACGCTTCCAGGCGCTCATTGGCCTTGTCCAGCCCGAGCGCCGTGGCCGACGAGAAGGCTTCGAGCAATGGTCGGTAATAGAGCGCCTCATGGAGCTCCCGCACCCGCCGGCGGTGGAACGCGAGGTTGTCGTTGAATTGCTCGACCGCGGTGCGCGCCCCTGCCCGAAATCCCAGCGAGAGCGACAGCGGTTCCCTGTCGACGGGAATCCGGTGGGTTTGGCTCATCTGCCAGAGCTGGAGCCGATGCTCGACCGTGCGCAGGAATCGATAGGAGTCGGCCAGTGCGTCTGCATCTTCAGCGCGGACATAATCGCCCCCGGCCAGGACGGTCAGCGCCTCGAGTGTCCCGGTCACTCGCAAGCGGTGATCGGCCCGGCCGTGAATGAGCTGGAGGAGTTGGACGGTGAACTCGACGTCACGGATCCCACCCGGGGCTCTTTTGATGTCGTTGGGATCGGCCTTCTCCTCGGCCCGCTGCTTGAGCTGGCGGAGCTCACGAACCGCGTCGGGTGCCAGCTCGTCGGGCCAGACAAATCCGGACACCGCGCCGATGAAGCGCTCCCCGAGTTCGCGATCGCCCACAGAAGGCCGGGCCTTCAGCAGCGCTTGTGCCTCCCAAGCCTCTCCCCACTTCTCGTAGTAGGCCCGATACCCCTCGAGGGTGCGCACCAAGGGCCCGGTCGATCCTTCCGGACGAAGGCCGGCATCGACCCGAAAAGCGATCCCCTCAGCGGTGGGAGTGGCCAGATTCTCGATGAACCCGGTGGCGATCCGAAGGGCAAGCCGACGATCTCGCTCCGGCTCCTCATGTGGTTCATAGACGAAGACGAGATCGATGTCGGAGGCGTAATTGAGCTCCCGGCCGCCCCATTTGCCAAGGGCGATCACTGCCAAGCGTGGAAGCGGCCGGTCGGGATGGCGTCTTGCGACTTCGGCGGTGGCTGCACCCAAAGCCAGCGCCGCCGCCCGATCGGCGACTTCGGTCAATCGAAGCGTTGTTGTTTCCAAGCTCGCGCCATTGGTCAAGTCATCCCGAGCAATGGCGATGAGGCTGCTCTGCACCAGCACCCGCGGGTCCGAGGGCTGGCCGGCGCCGACCTCGAGCCACTCGGGATGACGGAGCAATGCCTGCCAGAGCCCCGGGCTCGTGGCGGCGAGGGCCACCAGGGAAAGCGTGTCGGCCGAAGCGGGGTCAAAGTGCGCCCTCTCCGCCAAAGCGAGCAATCGATTCAATGTTCCCGTGGGATCGGGGCCGGATATGACGAGCCGGAGAATCTCCTCGGCCGCCGCCGTTACCTCGCCGTCGACGAGCCAGCCCAGTTCTTCGAGCCGAGGCTGCTGCTCAGCTCCGACCCCGAGGCGGGCTGGTGACCGCATTCGATGTGGCATCTACTCGTTCCCTATCTTGGCGTAGTCTCAGAAACTGCATGCGAATCGCCGGTGCCCAGGTCAACCTCCGTGTCGGAGATTTGGACGGCAACGAGGCGCTCATCGCCGATTGCATGACGTGGGCCGAAGGGAAAGGGGCGGATGTCCTTCTTCTTCCCGAACTCGCCGTCACGGGCTACCCGCCCGAGGACTTGGTTCTCCGGATGGCATTTGTCGAGGACAATCTCGATGTCATCCGGCGCCTGGCCGCCCGCTCCGCGAGGTGTACCACCGTGGTCGGATTCGTCGACCTCGGATCCGGTGGAATCGGACGGGGGGGAGCCGACGCGGCTCGGCGCAACATCTACAACGCCGCCGCCATCCTCCAGGGTGGGGAGTGGCGGGCCACTTATCACAAGGTCCTCCTCCCCAACTACGGAGTCTTCGACGAGGATCGGTATTTCCTGGTGGGCCAGAAGCCGGACTTTGTCTGGGATATCGCCGGGATTCCAGCCGGGATTTCTATCTGCGAGGACATCTGGGTGCCCGACGGACCCCCGCTCACCCAAGCCCGAGCCGGAGCCCGGATTCTTCTCAATATCAATGGTTCGCCGTATCACTATGGCAAGGCTCACCAGCGGGAGGAGATGCTGGCCGCGCGGGCCAAGGCGTCGCGGGTTCCGGTGGTTTATCTCAACCTGGTGGGGGGCCAGGACGAGTTGGTTTTCGACGGCTGCTCGGTCGTCATCGATCGGAGCGGAGCCGTTGTCCACCGATCCCCGCAGTTCGCCGAGGATCGATTCGTGCTCGATCTTGATGACGAGCTCGACGGCCGAGGGACCTTGGCGCCGCTCTTGGATGAAGAAGAAGAGGTCTACCGGGCATTGCAACTCGGGCTGACCGACTATGTCCGGCGAAACGGCTTTGATCGGGTGGTCATCGGCCTCTCGGGCGGCATCGACTCGGCTCTGACGGCGGCCATCGCTACCGACGCTCTCGGCTCCGAGGGTGTGTGGGGAGTGGCGATGCCAACGAAGTTCAGCTCGGATCACTCGGTCAGCGACGCCGTCGAGCTCGCCAAGCGGCTGGGGATCCAATTCGATGTGGTGCCGATCCAGTCGGTGTTCGACGACTACCTCGATGCCCTCGAGCCCCTATTCGGTGACGAGCCCTTCGGGGTCGCCGAGGAAAATCTCCAGGCCCGCATCCGGGGGGCGGTGCTGATGGCAATCTCCAATCGTTTCGGACCGATGGTGGTGGCGACCGGAAACAAATCGGAGATGGCCGTGGGCTACTCCACCATCTATGGCGACATGGTCGGGGGCTTTTCCGTCCTCAAGGACGTTTTCAAGACCACGGTCTATGACCTGGCGCGGTGGCGAAACAGGGAGAGCGAGGTCATACCTTCGAACAGCATCCACAAGCCGCCTTCGGCCGAGCTGCGGCCCAACCAGAAGGACTCGGACAGCCTCCCACCCTACGAAGAACTCGATCCCATCCTTCGGCTGTATATCGAAGACGACCGAGGAGTTGAAGACATCATTGCCGCCGGCCATGACCCCGAGACCGTTCGTCGCATCACCCGGCTGGTCGACCGCAACGAGTACAAGCGGCGCCAGGCAGCCCCGGGAGTGAAGATCACCACCAAGGCTTTCGGGCGCGACCGTCGCCTCCCGATCACCAACGGGTATAAATGACGTCGTTGGTCGATGGCGCACGCGAGGAGGCGCTCTCGGTTTTTGACGAGGGTCTGCTCCGGGGCGATGGCTGCTTTGAAGCGATTAGGTCTTATGCGGGCTCCCCGTTCGCCTTCACTCCTCACTACAAACGCCTGACCCGCTCGGCGGCAGCACTCGAGATTCCCTGCCCGCCGGCGCCGCAACTGCGGGCCTGGGTAGGAGAGATGGCGGCAGAGGGCGGGGATTGCATTGTCCGGATAATCCTCACCCGGGGCTCGGCCGATCGTCTTCCCAGTCGATGCATCGTGCTCTGGCAGCCGCTGGCGCCGGCAGCCTCGGAACTGCGATTGCTACCCGTCGCTGCCCCCTGGCACCCGGGTGGACAACCTTGGGAGCTGACCGGTGTCAAAACGATCTCGTATGCCCCCAACATGGCCGCCAGCCGCTTGGCCCGAAGTGGCGGGTTCGATGACGCCCTCCTCGTGTCGAAGGATGGACTCGTGCTGGAAGGGCCAACGTTCGCCGTGGCGTGGACTCGCAACGGAGTGATCGAGACACCCGCCCTCGACCTGGGAATACTCGACTCGGTCACCAGCCGCCTGCTCCTCAGTGCAGTCGAGGCGGATGGTCAACGAGTCGTTCGTGGGCGATTTTCACTCGCCGAGATGGCCGAGGCGAACGAGGTGGTGGCCATGTCGACGGTCAAGGAGGTGACCGCAGTGGTAAGCGTGGGCGAGAGCCGGTATTCGCCGGCGAGCCTCTCTGCCTATATGCGGAGCATCTACCGAGACCTGGTCAACCAAAACGAAAGGGTGCGAACCTGAGTTCGCACCCTTTCATTGAGGAGAAGTTCTCTAGGAGAACCAGTCGCGGAGCTTGCGCTCTATGGCGTCGGTGGTCTCGCCAGTCTTCTCCTTGATTTTGCCGACGAGCTGGTCCCAGTTGCCATGGGCTTCGTCGAGGTCATCATCGGTGACCTCGCCCCAGGTCTCCCGGATCTTTCCCCGGGCCTGGTCCCAGCGTCCTTCATCGATCATCTGGCCGCCCCAATCGGTGCGGCTCATCGAATCGCGATCCATACGGCTCCCCCTTAGTTGGTCGTAGCCGGGACGCTGACGTTGACGTCAACGGTCCCAGTGACACCGTCGTCAGCGCCACCACCCACGTCGTTGTTGGCGAAAAACCAGATAGCCAAAAGAATCACCAACACGGCGACGATTCCAGCTACCAAAGCGCCGCTAGAGCGTCCCTCGTTATTGGTAACGATGACTTCTCTGTCTGTACTTCTACCCGTCACAACTGACTCCTTTGGTCGGTTGATTCACTTTTCAGTACCCTCGCCTGGCCTGGGCGTAAACAACCAATCGCCGCTTTCGCGAAGGGGTTTGGGCCAGAGCTAGGATCGATTGTTCGTGCTCTCGTCAACGGAGAACTACATGGCCTTCCAGGTCGCCGTTGAGAACTACAACGGAAAGGCACTGCTGCGGGCCCAGGGCGAAATCGATCTGGCGACCGTGGATCTGCTTGATATGGCCGTCGCCAATGCCCTCCAGGACGGGCTCAGCCACGTCGTAATCGACATGACCGGGGTCACGTTCATGGACTCGACCGGCATTCGGAGTCTTCTGACCAACTCCGAGCGGGTCAGCGAAGCTGGCGGGAAGATGTCGATCGTGCTCTCCGGCGGCCCGGTGGCCCGTACGCTGTCAGTCACCGGAGTGGATTCTCTTTTGAGCATTTATGACTCCGTTCCGGAGGCCACTGCCTGAGCGACCTAGCTAACGCTCGGCCGGTGATCGTTCATGAGCTCCCGGTCCGGCGGGAAGCCGCGCAGTGGGTGCGGCGGATCCTGGCCGAGCAAACTCACCTCGATCCCTTGCGTTTGGCTGAAGCGCAGCTGATGGCGACCGAAGCGGTGGGTCACTTCGTCGAGAGTGCCGGTTCCAGCCTGCAAATGAAGATCGAGGCGGGACCGGCAGATTGGCGGATCGAGCTGGCATGCCTCGACGATCCCGCCGCTCCCGAATTGAGTCCGTTGTCGCTCCGGCTTATCAGCACGCTCAGCCAGCGCTGGGGCGACGAGCGCAGTGACGGGCGCCGGATCATATGGTTCCAGGTTCGCGCTCCGGGGACGGGCGCCGTACTGGCCGATGTGGAAACGTCCGACCTGCTGGTCAGGGCCGCCGCGGATCCGCTTTATCAAGAAGAAGTGGTGCGACGCTTCGGACCGTTCTCCGCCTCCATCGCTCGCCGCTTTCGCGGAAAAGGGGTAGCCGATGCAGATCTCGAACAAGTGGCGTTGTTGGGTCTGGTAGCCGCCATGCATCGTTTCGATGTTGAGAAAGGGGACTTCGAGCCGTTCGCTGCGGTCACGATCGCCGGGGAACTGAAGCGACATCTACGCGATCGCGCATGGTCGGTTCGGGTTCCGCGGGCCTTGCAGGAGTCAACACTCAACGTCGGCAAGACCAGCGATCGCCTGACACAGCAACTCGGTCGTCAGCCGACCGCCTCCGAGGTCGCCGAGGAGTTGGGAATGACCACCGATGAGGTCCTGCAAGCTCAAAAGGCGCGGGTGGCTTATAGGTGGGAGTCGATCGACGCCACGGACCCGGTAACCGGCGCCTCTACAGCCGAATCGCTTTCCTCCGATGACGACGGCGTTATGAGCAGCTGGCCGGAGCTGGCGGAAGAATTGGCTCTGCTACCGGCCCGCGAGCAGGAGATTGTCTATCTCCGATTCTTCGAGGACCTGACCCAGGCCGAGATCGCCGAGCGCGTGGGTATATCCCAGATGCACGTCTCCCGGCTATTGGCGAGAGCCCTGGAACGGCTCCGTAGCGTGGTTAAAGAGGACACCGACGCCTAGTTTGTAGCTTTCGGTGACCGGGTATTTGCCTTGTATGAACCGGTCAGGAGCGGGTTGACGGCCACCGAATACCGGCGCTTTATGACGGCCGGACCCCGGGCTCCTGCCGATGCTCGACAATTCGTCCGCGCCAAACTCGCGGAGGGGGATCGGGTCGACGACGTTGTGCTCATGGTGAGTGAGTTGGTGACCAATGCCGTCCGCCACGGGCCCCCGGGCCGGGTTTATTTGCGCCTCATCGATGGAGAAGTCCTCAGAGTCGAAGTCCATCAGCTGGCCCAGTCCGATACCACTCTCAATGGCCACCACCGGCCTGCATCGGGGTTTGGCCTCAAGATCGTCGAGGCTCTGAGCGATGCCTGGGGTACGGGTGATCCCGAGTGGGCAGGCATTTGGTTCGAGGTAAGAATCGATTAAGCCTTGCGGCGTAGGGCGACGATCGAGGCGTCGTCAGCCAGGCTTCCGTTCGACCAAGCGATGACCGTCGAGAGAATCTGCCGGCAGATGTCGCCGGGGTGGAGTCCCTCCGAGGTCAGAGCCAGGGAGATGTGCCTCAGGGCCTCCTCCCCCCACATGGCGAGTTCGGCGTCCCTCGCCTGGACGACTCCGTCGCTGTAGAGGAAGATCACGTCGCCTGGCTGGGACGGAAAGTCGTGTGTCGTGGGAGGACCGCCTCCGAGCCCCAGCGGGACTTGCACCGATGACCCGTTCAAAAAATGGGCAGAGCGATCACGGATCAGGAGAGGGGGGAGATGCCCGGCGTTAGCGACTTCGATAACTCCCTCCTCGGGCTTGACGAGAACCATGACGCCGGTCACAAACTCATTACTTTCCGCGTTGTCTGACAGGACCTTGTCGATCGCGGCAATCATGTCGGTCAGCGGAGCTCCTTTTCGACGCATCAGCCGGTAGGTCGAAACCGCCCACGTCGAAAGGGTGGTGGCCCGGAGGCCATGGCCAACAGCGTCAAAAAGAGCGAGATGGATGCCCTCAGGATTGGCTGCATAGTCGATGACGTCTCCGGCGATGTCGTAGGCGGGTTCGAGGCGGCTACCGAGTTCGACCTCTTCATCGGCAAAGGAGGCCAAGGGCAGATTTCCATGCTGGATTGTCGCCGGGAGGCTGAGATCGGTCCCGCCACGAGTTCGTTCGACTACATCGCTGATCAGCTCTGTGGCCAACAGTGCGTTCGAGATGGCGACCGCCAACGGGGCGAGCTTCGACATGCTTTCGGACCCGGCCGGCGATATTTCGATGACGCCGACTACCTGACCACGCGGGCCGAGAGGGAGATAGGCCCGCCCGGCGTGGACGACAGCTTTTTCAGAGGTCGCCACCCGACCGACAATGGTGCCCTGTATCGGCACCGGTTCCTTGATACCCACGACGTCGGTCAATTTCATGAACCCGTGGTCGACGAGCCAGATCGAAACCGAATCGGCCATTCTCAAATCGATCATCACTTGAGCCGCCAGGTGCCCAAACTGGTCCGGCGGGCAGGTATCCAGTCGGGTCATCAACGTGCCGGCCGCGCTCTCTCCGGCCTGATCAGCAACCACCGGTCCTTTATAACCACTCCGGCCGGAGCGAGAGCTTCAGGAGAGGTTTCCGCAGGCGACCGTCGGTAGGAGACCGAACGCCTGACCCAGCATCACTGCCAGGTCGGCACGACTAAGCAAGCTGTCCAGGGGAAGCTCGACCGTGGGACAGTCATTGGCGAGACCGAGGACCCGCAGCTGGGTCAATGCCGCCGCAGGTTCCGTTTCCCAGTACGGCGGTGGGAGCGGCATCACCTCGCCCTCCTCGGTATCGGCGTGAGCATCGTCGTATGCCTGCTGACGCACCGCCCAGAGGAGCATCGTCATCACGTCCCCGCGCGTCAGCGGTGGCTCGGGACAATCGGCTCCTCCGCAGGCCAGTTGCATGGCGACGACCGAGGCCATGATCTCCGGTCCCGGATCGGGCGGTGGTCGCACCGGGACCAGCACCCTGGCCAGACTGGCTATCCATGACGCAGCGTCGAGATTGTTGGCAGCCAAGGCGGGGCATACTGCCGCCCCCCAGTCGTCACATGAGGCAAGAGCGCCAGCGGTAACCAGACGATGAAAGACAGGCTCGGCAGCCAGGCCGTCATCGTCGGTAAACGATCCTTCGAACCCGGCGGTCAGGTTCTCGAGGGCCGGGGCTGATCGATAGGCCCGTCGCAGGGCCGGGTAGGGATCGATGGCTCCGACCCGCGGCCGGTGAAGCTCGAAGTGAAGGTGGGGCGGTGCCGGCTCGGCGTTCCCGGAGTCGCCCACCCAACCGATCACTTCCCCCGCCGCCACCCGGCTACCGGCGACCAGGTCGGGACGGATGCCAACCCCGCCTCCGTCGTCGGTGCCGGCGCGATCGTTGTTGAGATGGAGATACCACGACGACCAGCCGTCATCGTGGGTGAGGATGAGCCAGCAGCAGTCGCCGGGGACAGCATGAATCGAGCTGATCGTTCCGTTGGCTACGGCGATCACCGGGGTCATCTTCGGAGCCATGATGTCGTTGCCGGCATGGAGCCGGCTACCACCGTCGCGGTCTGCTCCGAACGTGGAGATGACGGCCCCACCCCCGAGAACCGGCCAGAGCATCCGGTATCGGTAAGCGCAGTAGCGGATCGGCTCAGGTGGGGCCGGTGGCACCACCGGGGCCAGGGGATCGGCCGGGATGGCCGGGGCAGGGGCGGGCGGTGCAGGCCTCGACACGGTCGGCCGGCAGGCGGCTTGTGCTGGGACCGCCGGCAGCACAGTTGCGACGACGAGACCGGCCAAGAAAAGCGAGATACCTCGCTTCCTCATCGGGTGGGCAGGCTACCGGTGCCGGGAGGGCATGGCTAGTACCACAAATGCCTATTTCTATCTGTGGTAAGCGCCTCCCAGACGTGTGACCCATGACCGAGCCGAGGCGATACCGACGTTCGGCGGGCTTAGTAGAGCAGGAGCGTCGCTACCGCCAGGAACCCGGCGAAACCAAGCAAATCGGTGACGGTGGTCAGGAAGAGATTCGAACCGAGGGCAGGGTCGAAGCCAGCTCGACGGAGGAGGAGTGGTATTCCTGACCCGGCGACGCCGGCAATCACTAAGTTGGCCAGGGCGGCGATCGCCATGGCGACGCCAATGCGAACCGGGCTCGGCCCCTGACGGATTTCCTGCATGGCAAATCCGAGAATCCCCGAGAGGAAGGCAATTGCCAGTCCGTTGATGGCCCCGATGGTCGCTTCCCTGCCTACCACCCGGGCATTGCCGCTTTGGGGGATCTCGTCCGCCGCCAGGCTGCGGATCACGACGGCCAGGCTCTGCGCCCCAGCATCGCCCCCGATCCGGGCAACCAGGGGCATAAGGGCCGCCAGGACCACGAAGGAGTCGAGCAACTCGTTGAACTGGCTCACCGCCCAGACCACGGAGGTAGAGATGAGCACATCGAAAGCGATCCATGGCAGGCGAGCCCGCACTGAGGACCAGACGGGACTACGGACGTTCTCCGTGACGCCGGCGCCCATGGCGGCGGCGAAGTCCTCCGACGCCTCTTCCTGCACCGATTCGATCACGGCTTCAGTCGTCACCACCCCGAGAAGCACTCCGCCCTCGCCGACCACCGGGACCGCTCGGATGTGGTATTGCGAGATGATCTCGTTCACCACCGACCGATCGGCCTCGGCTCCAACCACGATCGGATCTGCCACCATCACCTCCGAGAGACCGCTTCCGGGGCGGTTGAAGACGAGGTCGCGGAAGGAAATGACTCCCTGCAAGACCCCGTCGTCGTCGGTCACGTAGACATAAGAGAGGTCATCGAGCTCTTCTCGGAGCTGGCGGATACGTTCGATCGCCTCTCCCGCGTTCAACCCCAGCGGCA
>DATFFB010000033.1:0-9887 GCA_035250485.1 Acidimicrobiia bacterium | reverse complement strand
ACCGGGAGCTCGGTCTCCCGCCGGTTTAGGGCATGGGCGATCATCTCCCCGTCGGGACCCACCGCCAGCCCCCAGATCTTGTGGGCGGACTGGTCCAAGGAGGGCTGGATCACCAGATAGCGGTCCGAGTACTGGGTCTGGGAGTCCTCCCGGGAGACCCTTCTCCTTTTCTCGAGTAGTCCCCAGAGCTTTCCCAAGGAATAGTCGGGGGAGAGAGAAAGCACCTCGGTCTCGGTGAGACCGGTCTTGGCCAGCTGGGTGAGGACCGCGGCCCGGTCGAGACCGATCCCGGCTCGGGAAAGCGCCGCTTTGATCTCCCCGTCAGCCGAATAGGCCAGGGTGCGGAGCCGGGAGGCGGTCTGCCAGGAGATGTCGAGGGTGGAGGAGAGCCAGTCGGTGACGTTGCGATCTCCCGCGGCCCAGGCGATCTGGTGGGGATCGAGCCTTCCCACCAGCTCGGCTTGACGGGAGCGAAGCCGGCTGATCTGTCGCTCGCACTCGAGCAACTCCCCTTCCCAGGCGTCGATCTGATCGATCTCCCCGCTACCTTCGAACATGTGTTCAGTATGAAGAAGGGGGAGGACAAATTCGGGTTCCTGGCAAGGAAATTCCGGAAAAATCTGAAAAAATTCTGGGCGGCGCCTCTGCTACCGTCGACTTCCGCAACCTTTAAGACCGGTCCTGTGAGGCCGGAAAGGAGAAAACCCCTGGGAACCACCCAGCTTCTGACCGACGACGAGATCCGCCGAGCCCTGAAACGGATCGCGCACGAGATCTGCGAGCGCCACCACGGCACCGATGGTCTGGTCCTGGTCGGGATTCACACCCGCGGTGGGCCCCTGGCTGAAGCTCTGGCCGAGGCCATTGCCGCCATCGAAGACGACAAGGTCCCGGTGGGTTATCTCGACATTGGCCTCTATCGCGACGACCTCAGCAAGCGCCCCGGAACCATGCTCAGCCGGACCATCCTCCCGGTTGACCCCAGTGATCGAACGGTGATTCTGGTCGACGACGTGCTTTACACCGGGCGAACCATCCGGGCCGCGCTCGATGCCCTCTCCGACCTGGGCCGGCCAGCAGCAGTGGAACTCGCGGTGCTGGTAGATCGGGGCCATCGTCAGCTCCCGATCAAGGCGGATTACGTAGGGAAGAACGTTCCTACGTCCCTCGAAGAAAGGGTGCACGTCAAGCTGACCGAGATCGACGGCGAGCAAGGCGTCTGGATCAGCCGGCCATGAAGCATCTGCTGAGCATCGCCGACCTCGATCGAGGTGAGCTCGAGGACCTTCTCCATCTCGCCGGAGAGTTCGCCGAGGTACTCGAACGTCCCATTCCCAAGGTTCCAACCCTGCGGGGCAAGACCGTCGCCACCGTGTTCTTCGAGGCGTCGACGAGGACGAGGCTTTCCTTCGAACGGGCCGCCAAGGCGCTCTCGGCTGACGTGATGACGTTCGCACCCGGCACCTCGTCGGTGACCAAAGGTGAAAGCTTGAAAGACACCGCGCTGACGATCCGAGCCACCGGCGCCGACCTGCTCGTGGTGAGACACGAAGCGGTGGGAGCGGCTGCCCGCGTCGCATCCTGGCTTGATTGTCCGGTGATCAATGGCGGGGATGGAGCGCACCAGCATCCCACCCAGGCATTGCTCGACTCACTCACCATCCGTCAGCGATTTGGCAAGCTCGATGGCCTGCGGATCGGCATCGTCGGGGACGTTCGCAACTCCCGGGTCGCCCGTTCCGATATCGACGCCTTCACGTTGCTCGGGGCCAACGTGACGCTTATCGCGCCACCGACTCTCTTGCCGCGTGATCTCGAGGGGTTTCCGGTCTCTATCTCGCATTCTCTCGACGAGGTCATAGCCGACCTCGACATCGTCTATCTCCTTCGTATCCAGATGGAGCGGGGGAGTGGACCCGGCCTGCCATCGTTGCCCGAGTATGTGAGCCGATACGGAATCGATCGCGCTCGACTCGACCGGATGTCGCCGGATGCAGTAGTGATGCACCCCGGCCCGATCAACCGGGGAGTGGAGATCGCCACCAATGTCGCCGACGACCCCCGCGCCCTGATTCTCGACCAAGTGCGCAACGGTGTGGCGGTGAGGATGGCGGTGCTTTTTCGACTTCTCGGCGCTTCATGAAATACGAACTCGTCATCCGCAACGGCCTGGTGCTCACGCCCGACGGAGCCCAAGCAACTGATTTGGCCATCAGTGGCAATGCGATCCTCGCCCTCGGTGGATCATTCGATGGAACCGAAGAGTTTGACGCCGACGGCGCCTGGGTGGGACCGGGCCTGGTCGACCTTCATGCCCATTTCCGCGAACCGGGCCAGGAATGGAAAGAAGACATCAGCAGTGGCTCGGAGGCGGCAGCCGCAGGCGGATATACCGCGGTAGTCGCGATGCCCAACACCCAACCCGCTATCGATTCGGGCCACATCGCACGGTTGATTCGAGATAGATCTCGTCAGGTGGGGTTGTGCGAGATCATCCCTGCGGGCGCCATCACTATGGCTCGAGAAGGAGCGGTTCTTTCCCATCTGGATGAGTTATGGGAGGCCGGAGTGCGGATATTCACCGACGACGGCGACTCGGTAAGCGATACGGGTCTCTTGCGAGTGGCGATGGAGTACCTGGCCGAACGCGGGGCGGTGGTAGCGCAGCACGCCGAAGATCGGTCTCTCGCCGCCGGCGGCCACATGCACGAAGGCTCACTGTCCTCGCGACTGGGGATGAAAGGCATCCCGGCGGAAGCGGAAGAGGTGGTGGTGACTCGTGATCTGGCGCTGAGCAGGCTGACCGGCTGCCGCTACCACGTCCAGCACGTCTCAAGTGCCCGCACGGTTCAATTGGTGAGCACGTCCAAAGCGGCTGGCCTGCCCGTCACCGCCGAAGTCACCCCCCACCACCTCGCCTTCGATGACGCTGCCGTGGGCAGTCTCGATCCGTTGTTCAAGATGTATCCGCCGCTACGGAGCGTCACCGACCGAGACGGGTTGCGGGCAGCCTTGATCTCGGGGGTGATCGACGCGGTTGCCACCGATCACGCACCCCATTCGGCCTTCGAAACCGAGGTCCCGTTCGAAGAAGCCCCGAGGGGAGTAATTGGGCTCGAGACTTCGGCAGCCGCTGTGCTGACCTACTGCCACTTAGATCAGGCTTCGTTTTTTGACCGCCTGTCGATGGCTCCGGCCCAGATCGGCCAGATCGGCAGGCACGGACGGCCCGTGGCTCCGGGCGAGCCGGCCAACCTCACGGTGATCGCTCCCGACGAGGAGTGGACCGTCGACGCCTTTCGCTCCAAGGCGGAGAACTCTCCGTTCCGATCACTCACCCTTGCCGGGCGGGTGCGGGCGACGATTTTCGAGGGGCGCCTCGTTCACGCCCTGGTTTCCTGATGCCACCCCGTCCCGGATTGCTGGTCACCGCCGATGGCGCCCTGTTCCGTGGTGTGAGCGTGGGAGCCGAGGGAGTGAGCACCGGTGAGGTCGTGTTCAACACCGCCATGACCGGATACCAGGAGGTCCTCACGGATCCGTCGTATGCGGGTCAGGTGGTGGTGATGACCTCGGTCCATATCGGCAACTACGGGATATCCGCCGACGACGACCAATCCTCATCTCCGGCCGCCTCCGGGATGATCGTTCGCAGCCTTACCTCCCGGCCTTCCAGTTGGAGGGCGGAACGATCTTTGGCGGAAGTCTTTGTCGAACGTGGCCTGGTGGCGTTGTCGGAGATAGACACCCGCCGGCTGACTCGCCATATCCGCCAGCACGGAGCAATGCCAGCGGCACTGGGTAGCGGTATGACCGAAGCCGAGCTAACTGAGCGAGCCGCCGCGGCTCCACGAATGGAGGGACGGGCTCTGGCTTATGCGGTCAGTACTCCCCACCCTTATCACGTCGCTGCCGAAGGCGATCGACGAGGAAAAGTGGTGGCCATCGATCTCGGGATCAAGCGCGACATTCTCCGACAGCTGGCCGGACGCGGCTTCGACGTCGACGTCATGCCCGCCGCAGCCACGGCGAACGAAATCAGGGATCGGCAGCCGGACGGAATTTTTCTCTCTAACGGTCCGGGTGATCCCGAGCCACTGACCGAAACGGTGGCGACGCTCCGGGAGCTCATTGGCAAGGTCCCGATCTTTGGAATTTGCCTCGGCCACCAGGTTTTCGGCTTGGCGCTAGGGGCGAGAACCTTCAAGTTGCCGTTCGGCCACCATGGCGGCAATCACCCGGTGCGGCGGCTTGATGATGGAAGGGTGTCCATAACCAGCCAGAACCATGGCTTTGCCGTCGATCTTCAAAGCGTCGCCAAGGGAGCCAGCGCCCCGGGCGAGCTTCCACCGAAGGTCGAAACCGATTTCGGAACCGCCATCCCTACCCATCAAAACCTCAACGACGGCACCCTCGAAGGGATGAGAAGCCTCGACGTGCCGGCGTTCTCGGTTCAATTTCATCCCGAGGCGGCCCCGGGACCACGGGATGCCGTCGGCCTCTTCGACGACTTTGTGGAACTGATGGATCGTGCCTAGGCGCACCGATCTCCGCTCCATCCTCCTGATCGGATCGGGCCCGATCATCATCGGCCAGGCTTGCGAGTTCGACTATTCGGGCACCCAGGCGGCCAAGGTCCTGCGCCGCGAGGGATACCGGGTCATCCTCTGCAATTCCAACCCGGCGACGATCATGACCGATCCCGAATTCGCCGACGCCACGTACATCGAGCCGATCACCGCGGAGGTGGTCGAGGAGATCATCGCCCGGGAGCGGCCGGACGCGCTCTTGCCCACCCTGGGTGGACAGACGGCATTGAACGTCACGATGGCCCTCCACCGGCGCGGGACTCTGGAGAGGTTTCACACCCAGCTCATCGGGGCTGGGATCGAGGCGATCGAGCGAGCCGAGGATCGGGGTCGCTTCAAGACCGTGATGGAGCAGGCTGGCCTGGCAGTTCCCCGAGCCGCTTATGCGAACTCACTCGATCACGCCGTCGCCGCGGCCGAGGAAATCGGCTACCCGGTGATGGTTCGGCCCTCGTTCATTCTCGGTGGTGGAGGTACCGGCCTCGCGTCGGATCGAGAGCAATTGGTGGAGGTAGCCCGGCGGGGAATGGACACCTCGCCGGTGGGGGAGATCCTGGTTGAAGAGTCGGTCTACGGCTGGAAGGAGTTCGAACTCGAGGTGATGCGCGACCGCAACGACAACGCGGTGGTGGTCTGTTCTATTGAAAACCTCGATCCGATGGGAGTTCATACCGGAGACTCGATCACGGTTGCTCCCATCCAGACCCTTTCCGATCGCGAGTACCAGGAGATGCGCGACGACGCGATTCGAGTGCTCCAGGCAATCGGAGTGGAGACCGGTGGATCGAACGTGCAGTTCGCCGTCGATCCCGGTACCGGCCGCCGCCTCGTCATTGAGATGAATCCGCGCGTATCCCGCTCCTCGGCATTGGCGTCGAAGGCGACCGGCTTTCCGATCGCGAAGATCGCGGCCCTGTTGGCCGTCGGGTACACCCTCGATGAGATCCCCAACGACATCACCCGCGCCACCCCGGCGTCCTTCGAGCCGGCCCTCGATTACGTCGTGGTCAAAGTTCCCCGTTTCGACTTTGCCAAGTTTCCCAAAGCCTCCACCCGCCTGACGACCTCGATGAGAAGCGTCGGAGAGGCGATGGCCATCGGACGCACCTTCCCCGAAGCTTTGCAGAAGGCTCTTCGCAGCCTCGAGAACAATCGTTTCGGGCTCAACGCCGATCCCACCGAAAAGGTGATGGAGCGCTACGACGAGGCTTCCTTGCTTGAAGAGCTCTCGGTGCCGACGCCAAATCGAATTTTCCAGGTGGCAGAAGCGCTGCGCCGCGGCCTATCGGCTGAGAGGGTCGCTACCGCATCGCGGATCGATCCCTGGTTCGTTGATCAAATCGCCGACATCGTCGCAGCCCGTGGCTATCTCGAGACCGCGGCTCCCGATCGGAGTTCGCTGGAAATGGCCAAGCGTTCGGGGTTCTCCGATCGCCAGCTGGCGTACCTATGGGGCCAGACCGAGGAGGCGATTCGGGAAGCCCGGCTCGCCCTGGGAGTGAAAACGACGTTCAAGACAGTCGATACCTGTGCCGCCGAATTTGCCGCCCATACCCCGTACATGTATGGAACCTTTGAAGAGGAAGACGAAGTGCCCCCGGCTACAAAGCCGCGAGTGCTGGTTCTCGGGTCGGGGCCGAACCGAATCGGACAGGGCATCGAGTTCGACTATTGCTGCGTGCACGCTTCCTTTGCCCTCCGCGAGGCGGGATACGAAACCGTCATGGTCAACTGCAACCCCGAGACCGTCTCCACTGACTACGACACGTCCGACCGGCTCTACTTCGAGCCCCTCACCACCGAGGACGTGCTAGCGGTGGTCGAGGCCGAGAATCCCGTGGCGGTAATTGTTCAGCTGGGTGGCCAGACGCCGCTCAACCTGGCTCGCGAGCTGGCAGATCGCGGGGTACCGATCGCCGGCACCAGCCCGGATTCGATCGAGGCCGCCGAAGATCGTGAGCAATTTGCCGCGCTCTGCCGGCGGCTGGGAGTGCGTTTGCCGCCTCAGGGAGTCGCCCGGTCCCTCATCGATGCCAGCGAGGTCGTCGACCGCATCGGGCTGCCGGTCCTGATCCGCCCTTCCTTCGTGCTCGGAGGGGCGCGGATGAGAGTCATCTACAGCTACGACGAGCTCTCCTCTTACCTGAGCGACCTGTACGAGAACTTTCCCGAGCTGACCGACGCCCCGCTGGCGATCGATCGCTTCCTCGAGGCCGCGACCGAGGTTGATGTCGATGCCATCTTCGATGGCCACGAGACCTTGATCGGCGGAATCATGGAACACGTCGAGGAAGCCGGCGTCCACTCGGGTGACTCGGCCTGTGTGATTCCGCCGCCAACCCTCACCGAAGAGGCCCAAAAGCAGATCATTTCTGCCACCGAAGAGCTGGCACGGGCGCTCGAGGTGCGAGGGCTGATCAATATCCAATTCGCCGTCAAGGGCGACGACGCGTTCGTCTTGGAGGCCAATCCCCGCGGGTCACGGACGGTTCCATTCGTCTCCAAGGCGATCGGCATCCCCATGGCCAAAGTGGCTGCCCGGGTGATGATGGGAGCCACTCTCGAGCAATTACGGCGGGAGGGATTGGTACCGGAGCGAAGTCGGGGCGGGTTCGTAGCCGTCAAGGAGGCGGTGATGCCGTGGGATCGGTTCCCCGAAGAGGACATCGTTCTCGGGCCGGAGATGCGCTCGACCGGCGAGGTCATGGGAATTGGAGCCGATGTTGGAGTGGCCTATGCCAAGGCGCTGCTGGCGGCGGGCCATGTTCTCCCCGACCGCGGCACCGTCTTCCTCTCGTTCGCAGATCGAGACAAACCGACCGGCCTCGCAGTCGCCCAGGCTTTCACCATGCTCGGCTTTCAGCTCGTCGCCACTCCCGGAACCGCCAAGTACCTCCGGCACCACGCCGTTGCGGCCGGGGTGGTGGACAAGGTTGGCGAGGGACCCGATGACGCCCGCCGCCGCATCGAGGCCGGGGAGGTGCAACTCGTCATCAACACCCCCCGGGGTGGGAGAGCCCGTTCGGATGGGCGCTTGATCCGCCATACCGCTCGCCGCCACGACGTCCCCTGTGTCACGACCATCGCCGGTGCGCTGGCGGTGGCCCGGAGCCTGCGCTCGGGACCGGGAGCAATACGGCGACCCCGCAGCCTTCAGGAATGGCACCAGTGAGACAATCAGATCTCAGACGTCAGATATCAGACATCAGATGGGAATGAGGCGTGACGCCTGATCTGACAACCAGGCTGGGACCGCTGGAACTGCGATCACCATTGATCGCGGCGTCGGGGACCGTGGGTTCGGTGATCGAGCTCGCCGGTTTGGCAGATCTCACCGTGTACGGGGCGGCGGTGGCGAAATCGGTCAGTGCCGAACCATGGAGCGGACGACCTGCTCCTCGTCTGGCGCCGGCCGGGGCGGGAATGCTGAACGGCATCGGCATCCAGAACCCTGGCATCGAGGCCTGGAGAGTCGAGGTTGGGCCCCGGCTCGAAAGCCTCGACGTTCCGGTCTGGGGCTCGGCGGTCGGTCACAGCCCGGAGGAGTTCGCGCTGGTGGCCAAAGGATTAGAAGCGAGCGGCGTGGCGGCGATCGAGATCAACCTCTCTTGCCCCAACCTCGACGGCGACATGTTCTCGCTCGATCCCTCGGCCTCAGAGGAGGTAGTGGTAAGCGTTCGGCGCGCCGTCAGTTTGCCTATCGGAGCCAAGCTCTCGCCCAATCTCATCGACGCCGTTCCCGTTGCTCAGGCGTGCGCCACCGCAGGAGCCGACTTCTTGACGCTGACCAACACCATTTGGGGGGCGGGCGTGGACCTCGAGACACGCCGTCCCCAGCTCAGTGGGGTAATCGGGGGATACTCGGGCCCGCCGTTAAAACCGATCGCCCTGCGTTTCGTGATCGAAGTGCGCCAAGCGCTGCCGCAGATGCCAATTGTCGGCTGTGGCGGAGTGCTGACCGGAAAGGACATCGCCGAATACCTCATCGCCGGCGCCCAGGCGGTGGCGGCAGGAACAATTCACCTGGCGGAACCACGAGCCGGAAGGCGCCTTCACGACGAGTTGATCGAATGGATGCGCAAGCACAAGTTCCCCTCGGTGGAGTCTCTCGTCAGCACCCTCGACCGTTCATGACCGAGCTGTTCGTCGCTCTCGACTTCGACTCCTCCGAAAAGGCCGTGCGAGTGGCGACTGAGCTCGTCTCGATTGTCGATGGCTTCAAGGTCGGCCTCGAGCTGTTGCTCGGACCGGGTCCGGCAACGATCGCCGCCATCCGACAACTTGGGAAGCCCGTATTTGCCGACGCCAAGCTCCACGACATCCCCAACACCGTTGGTCGCGCCGCCCGCCAGCTGGGCCGACTCGGAGCTCGCTATGTGACAGCCCACGCCTCCGGGGGTCGGGCCATGTTGGAGGCGGCGGCAGATGGCCTGGCCGAAGGCGCCTCCGGTCATCCGGCCGGAATACTGGCCATCACTGTTCTCACCAGCATCGACGAAGCAACTTTCGTCATGACTGGATTCCGGGGCTCGCTTGGCGAGCAGGTTGCTCGAATGACGCGTCTAGGACAAGAGGCGGGTTGCGAAGGAGTGGTCTGCGGGGTCCAACAGCTCGGGGTCGTTGCTCAGGTGGCACCGCACCTCACCAAGGTCACCCCGGGGATCCGCAACGATGGACGCACCGATGATCAACGCCAGAGCGGGGACGCAGGCGAGGCGGCGGGGAAAGGCGCTGACATCATCGTGGTTGGTCGACCGATAACGCGAGCCCCGGATCCGATGGCGGCCGCACGGGAGTTCTCCCAGATATTGGCCGCCCGTTAGCCGAATTTGGATCACGCCCAAGGTCTTAGGACGGGTCGAGGGCATCGGAAGTGTAAGTGGCCGCCGCGTCCCAGAGCAGAAAATCGAGCACGCCGGCATCGGCGGCGGCTTCGATCTGGGCCCGGACCTCGGCGGGGCCGTATTCGATTCCCAGGGAGAAGTCCTGTAGCCAGCCGAGCACCGTCGCGTCCGTGCCCTCTACCTGACGTTGGAACTCCGACAGGGATCGGAAGACGATGTCATAAGGGCTGGCGTTGGGATGTACCACCCCGTACTCGTTGGGCCCCCAGTGGGACGGATAGACCATGGGAGCGACGTAGTCGACGGTCTGGGCGATGCGAGGGATCGGCTGGGCGATCTGATCGGGATGGGTGGCGGCGATCCCAAAAACCGACGCGCCCAGGCGAGCACCGGCGCGGTGAATCCGGGGCTGACTCGCTTCCAGGAACCCGACGATGGCGTCTTCGGGGGTCTG
>DATFFB010000032.1:0-6411 GCA_035250485.1 Acidimicrobiia bacterium | reverse complement strand
AAGCGATTGACCTCTTCCGCGCGACTGGCCAGGATCCGCCTCCCTCTGGAATCGGAGTTCTGCGGCAAGCAATCAACCAGTCGGTTGTCTCGCAGAGATTCCCAGGTGGCGACTTTGTGGCTGTCAGTGCCGACGGCGCGTACTTGGCCACAAAGGGAGAGGGTGACACCGTGACGGTGTGGAATTTGGATACCGGGCAAATCGCGCAGGAATTGGTTCGTTCGGACGGGAGCCCTATCGATGCGCGGTTCGGCGCGTCGAGCGACATTCTCCTCGTGGCATACAGCGGCGTTCCTCTTCCATTACGGGTTTGGGAATGGCGTACCGGAGCCAGTATCGACCTCGGAGGCGAAGACGCGTTGCCTCCAGGGCCGGCGGTCGGCAGTCTTCTGCAAATCGATCGCGAGCGCGGGCTTGCCACCATCAGGGTCGGCTCGAGCTCCGGCTTCGAGGTATGGAACCTGAACAGCCAAGAGCGCCAGTTCATCGTGGACTCGGCCGTGCCCGGTATTTTCCAGTGGCCGTCCTTTCTTCCCGATGGGCGGCTGGCGTTCTTGGACTTCCCCAACGGCGTTATCGAGGCTTGGGTCATCCGAATCGTCGATGCCATGACCGGGGAGCAGCTCAAGAATGTGCCGGTTGACTGGGGCGAACTCCCCGCGTTCATACCAGGTTCCATTTCTGTTTCCCCCGATGGATCCCAAGTTGCCATTTACGACCAGGAGCGGATCGCGCTGGTCGGGCTAGAGAACGGCGAGGCGCTTTGGGTCAACGACGGGCTCACCCGGACAGCTTCGGCACTGTGGCTGCCCGACGGCGAGCGACTATTCGTAGGTGGTGAAGTTGCCCCGAGTGTGCTGCGGGCCGTGGACGGTGAGGCAATCCGACAGCTTCACGGAGGGGCCCGCGGGGGGACCTATTCACATGACCTGGTTCCTGGAACCGACCAGGTGGCAGCAGCAGGAGTGAGCAGCTCGGAAACGGTGATCTTCGACCTGGCGCCCGTGCTCTCTGACCTTCCAACCCGAGGCTCTCAGTTTCGTGAACTCACTCACATCCGATTTATCGGTGCCGGTGACCGGCTCGCGGTCTCGAACCTGGAGTCGAATGCCGTCATCGAAGCCCTCACGGGCGAAGTGATCGAAAGTCGGCCGGGAGCCCCACCAGGGTGGTGGGCCTGGGGAATTCCATTCTTCTCAAGCGACGGTGAGTACACCGCCGGCCCAGACGCGGAGGGCAGGTCGACCCTTTGGTCAAACACCGATGATCGCCAGGTCTATGTGGCGCCCGACGGCTGGGGCATCCAGGGGATTAGCGAGGACGCGGATTTGGCGGTGATCGTTGGGGGCGGACCGAATTTCGCAGAAACCGCCAGTCATCTCGTCAGAACCGCAGACGGATCAGTGATTGCCGATCTCGAGGTGGAGGCCTGGTCGCTGCACGCCGTCTTCTCACCAGATAACACGATGGTCCTGACCGACATGCGGCCCAACTTGCGCATCTGGGACACATCGACCGGTGCGCTATTGCGTGAGATCGAGTCCGATGTGATCGACGTCACCAGTTTCAACCAGGCGTTCACACCCGACGGGTCCCGGCTCGTGGTCGGGACCCAGACCGGTGTGATCCTCGTACTCGATGTCAAAGACCTTCTCGCCGGCACCCCTACCGAGAAGACGGTCGTTCGCCAGATTCCGGCGCACACCACGTTCATAAACCAAGTCCTGGTGTCCCCCGACGGGTCGATGATCCTAAGTCGGGCCCAAGATGAACCGGTAAAGCTGTGGGACCTTGACACTGGGGAGAAGCTGGGCGAGTTCGCCACCGACGGCTTCAGGTTTGGAGCCTTCCATCCCACCGAGCCGCTCCTCTACCTGGCGCTCCCGGGCGACCGGATCGGTATTTACACGCTCGACACCGACGAATTGATGAAAGTGGCCCGATCCCGCCTGACGCGCCAGCTCACCGAAGACGAATGCCGGCTCTATCTCCGGCGTAGCTGCGCTTTTCAATAGGGATCCCGAGGTCAGGAAGGATCCGGAACCTTGATCGCCGCAACCTCGAACTCGAGGGTGACGTTCTCGCTCACCAACACGCCGCCGGCCTCCAGGGTGGCGTTCCAATTGACGCCCCAGTCTTTGCGATTGATGGTGGCCTTGCCTTCGAGGCCGATCCGACGGTTCCCGAAAGGGTCCACGGAGTCCCCGTTGTAATTCACCGCAAAGGTGACCGGCCGGGTTGTTCCCTTGATGGTGAGGTCTCCGGTGATCCAGTATTCCGCGGGGTCGGCCTTTTCCACCGCAGTGGAGACGAACTCGATCTCCGGGTAGTTGTCCATGTCGAAGAAGTCGTTGCTCCGGAGGTGGGCATCGCGATCGGGGCTACGGGTGTCGATGCTGGCTGCCTTGATGGTGAGCTCCAAACTCGACTGCTCCGGGTTGTCGGCGTCGAAATACCCCGTTCCCTCGAACTCGTTGAAGCTTCCCCGCACCTTGGAAACCATGGCGTGGCGGGCGACGAAACCGACCCGACTATGCGAGGGGTCAACCGCGTAGCGGCCCGTGAGGTCCGACTTCACTGCAATGGCAGTTTGCGTCATTTTCTGTCCTTTCACTAGATAAGCAGTATCTGACTACGCAGGTAATCTACGACAAATTACCTGCGTTGTCAACTACTGCGTGGTAAGATTCCGCTATGCCGTCCACCAAAGCCTTGGTCACAGACCAGCGAATCGCCGACTACGGACGCCTGGTAGCAACGCAGCGGCGTTTGCACCGCATATTCGACCGTTCCCTACGTACCCGGGTCGGGATTTCCATCGTCTGGTATGAGGCGTTGCTCCGGTTGGCTCACTCTCCAGATCAGCAGATACCGATCACGGAGCTCGGCGAGAAGCTCGAGCTCACCTCGAGCGGTGCCACCCGGCTGGTAGATCGCCTGGAGGAAAGCGGCTATATCGAGCGGGTGCCCTGCCCCACAGACCGCCGGGTCCTCTGGGCGCGGCTCACAGACCAGGGTCTCAAAGTCCTGAATGAGGCGACGCGCGTGCACTTGACCGATCTCGACCTGCACTTCATGTCCCGTCTCAATCCCAAGGACCTGGAAACTTTGAAGGATCTACTTCATCGTCTCCACTGACGGCTGCCCCTGCAACCGTTGCCAATCGCCGGACGTAGTGGCGGGAAGTAACTACGCGGTGCCCATCCTCAAACTCCACCAGGATTGAATTCAGCCGGCCTCCAGCCAGCACGCTGAATCGTTGACCGAATCTCTCGGGCAGTCGGGTCCGCACCCGCCAGTAATGGGTCACCCGCCGGGATTCAGCAGCTCCTGGAGGCGCATGGCATTGCGAGGAGCGTGGCCGTAGCCATCGTTGTCGAAGTAGACATAAACATCGAAAGACCCTCCGGAGGACGATGTCGATGCATGCCAATGAGCGAAGCGTTCGGCCCAGCCCTGCAGTTGGTCGTCCGTGTAGCTGCTGCCGTAAAGAGCTTCAGGTCCGTGCAATCGAAAGTACATGAAGTCGGTGGTGTCCTGTTCCAGATAGGGCCAGCGCGACGAGTGAGATGCGGCCAGACCAACTTCAAACTCGCTCGCCAACTCTCTGAGTCCCGCGGCCGAGAAGCTCGGATTCCGGATTTCGAGAACGTGGCGAACCGCCGAGTCCGATCGGGGCTCGCCGACTTCGATTCCGTCGCGGGTATGGAAGGAGGCGAGGTCGACGATCGAGGGGTGGGAGCGGGGTAGGAGTTGGAAGAAAGCCTCGAGTCGACCGAGATCGATCGGAAGGTTGGCCGGGAGCTGCCAGAGGATCGGTCCCAGTTTGTCCCCCAGCTCGACCAATCCGGAAGCGAAGAAGTTCGCCAAAGGCACTTCGACTCCCGACAGCTTCTTCATGTGGGTGATGAAGCGACTGCCCTTGACGGCGAACTGGAAGTTGGCGGGAGTGACATCTTCAAGGCGTCGGAACCAGTTCGGCGGTACGAGCGAGTAGAAAGTTCGATTGATCTCCACCGTGTTGAAGCGGGCGGCGACGAAGGCCAGTTCCTGGCCTGCCGGCAAACCGGCTGGATAGAAGCTATTTCGCCAGTGCCGGTACGACCACCCGGAGAGGCCGATTCTGATTTTCCTTGGGGAGCTTGCTTTCACGGCTCGGATCGTTAGAGGACGCGAACGGCCAGGAGTCCCAAAGCAAAGGTGATGACGGCGGCCGTCAGCAGCTTCAGTGGTACCTCCCAGCTCTCGAGAATCTCTCCCTCGGTCCATTTTTCCGTGGCATCCCGACGCTGCAATACCATCTCGGCGAAGTCGACTGTCCGCCGTAGGTTGCGGGCCGGAGTGCTCAGGGCACGCTGCGTCATCGAGAGCAGTGTGGTGGCAGCCGCCATCAGCAGTGCTCCCGAGCCGATGGTCTGGGATTGGGCCCAGTAGCCGACCAAGGTCGGAAACGCTCCCCAGGCGAGACCGAACCCGAGCGGGGTATGAAGGGGTGGGGGCCACTCCAGCGCATATCCAATTGCCAGAGCAATCCCTGCTGCCGCCCAAGCCATCACCCAAGGCGATATCACGAATGCGCCCGCAACGGCGACGGCCGTTGCCGCCGTCATGCCTCCGATTCCCAGTGCCAGCAGGGTCTGACGACCAAGCGTGGTTCGCAACGGCCGACCGTGAAGTTCGTCGAGGGCGTGGGCGCCAACTCCGAGTCCAAAGAGGAACGCCAGGAGGGTTCCGGCCAAGGTCGCGGCGTCCACGATCGGGGCAATGGCCGCTCCGAGCACGACGTGCGACAGATGCCAAGCGGTATAGGGGGGATGAAGAATCGCCACCAAGTCGCCGGTCGGCGACCCCACGGGAGCGTAGAAGGCGGGGCGCTTCACGGTCTCCTTCCCCACATCAAGATCCCACCGCCAAGGGACATGCGACGGGTCCGCACCTCCACTAGTCCGGCGCTTCGCCAGATGGTCTCGAGCGGATGATGCTCTTTGTGGAACTGCTCGATGGAAGGTTTCAGGAATTTGCCTACCTGATACCAACCCCGTCCAATGAGGCGGCCGGCCACCGGAAGCAGGACGCTGCTGTAAAACGTCCATGGCGCTCGCCACAGCCCCGCGGGGAGGCCGAACTCCACCATGCCGATCACTCCTCCCGGCCTCACGACCCGGGCTAGCTCCGCCATCGATGCGACGGGATCATCGACGTAGCGAAGCAGGTACCCGAAAGTAAGCCCGTCAAAGGTCCGGTCGGCGAACGGAAGACGCTCGCCACGGGCCAGGATCCGCCAAGGTCCCGGATGGTGGCGAATCATTTCCCGAGTTAGATCGACGGCAGTTACCTGGTGCCCCCGATCTTGGAGAAGCCGGCTGATGGACCCGGTCCCAGCTGCCACATCCAGCACCGTGGCGCGGTTCTGAAGCTGAAGCCCTTCCACCATGGTTCGGCGCCAACGAGCGTCCTGGCCGAGACTGAGGATCGCCGCCCAACGTTCGTATGAGGAGCCAATTGGACTGAAGATCCGTTTGGCGGTCTCGTTGGCAGGATATGTCACCGGCCAAGAGATTTAACTAGGCCGGGATTTCGCAGACCCGGTTTGACGTCCGGCCCCTCTTGGGTACGGCACGCCCCAACACGAGGGAGCGGGAGTTGGAGCTAGTCAAGCAAGCAATACCTGTATGGAGAACATACGCGGCCTGCCGGGGCATGCCGTCGGAAATGTTCATCTCACCCGAGCGGGAGATGTCCGTTCAAGAGGTCGAAGCTGCCAAAGCCGTATGCGGGGAGTGCATGGTGGTCGACGATTGCTTGACCTACGCCATTACCAACACGGTCAGCGATGGAGTCTGGGGCGGCCTGAGCGCTGACGAGCTGGCACCGCTCTATTCAGCCTGGCAAACGCAGCGGGCGACCGTCGCTTAGCTGTTCGCTCATCCAATACCGATGGCGAGCCGTTCTCGGTTCTCCCGCGCCACTTCGGGCTGAATCACGTCAAGGCCGCGAGGAGGCGATCGACTTCCACCAGCCCGACTCCCACCTCTTTATCGGCAATGCCGTACGGAAGGATGAGATGACCATCGTCGATTACCGAGCCGCACGAATAGACGACGTTGGGGACATAGCCATCACGCTCTGACCAGTCGGGGCTGAGGAGCGGCTCGCGCAGCCTCCCCACGATTCGATCCGGTTCGTCCAAGTCCAGGAGCAATGCCCCCAATCGATAAGTACGCATTGGGCCCACCCCGTGAGTGATGACCAACCACCCAGCCTCGGTCTCGATGGGAGATCCGCAGTTGCCGACCTGTACCGCTTCCCAGGGGGCCTCGGGACCAGTGAGCCGCTCGGCTTGATTCCAATCCCAGACATCGTCTGCCCAGAGCACATGCAGATTGGTCTGATCGTGTCGGGATAGGGCCA
>DATFFB010000031.1:0-33887 GCA_035250485.1 Acidimicrobiia bacterium | reverse complement strand
CCAGAAGGCAGAATGAAGCATGGAGCTTTACGCCCGGGTCAACATCCTGGACGGGCGCTCCGTTCGTCTCACCCACGGCGATCTGCGAGAAGTTGTAAGTCTCGACGCCGATCCCATCGGCCGCTGCCTGTCATGGGAGCGCCTCGGAGTTGACTACCTGCATGTGGTCGATCTCGACGCCGCCATTCGCCGTGAGTACCGCAACCGGCCGCTGATCGACGAGATCCTCAAGGCGGCCCACATCCCCGTCCAGGTGGCGGGTGGGGTTCGATCTGAGTCCGAGCTGGAACGTCTCATCGACAACGGCGCTTGGCGGGTCGTGATGGGCACGGCGGCGATCGAGAACCAGAACATGGTTTGGGAGGCGTGCCGACATTTCCAGGACAAGGTTGCGGTCGCCCTCGATGTGCTCCCCGACGGCGAGGTGGTCACCGGTGGGTGGACGGGTCACTCGGGTCGTTATCTCGAGGAGGCCCTCGTGGAGATGTCCTCCGCCGGGGCCGCCGCTTTCTTGATCGGAGAGGCAAAGCGCGATGCCTTGACCGAAGCTCCTGGATTCGCGGTCCTGGCCGAGGCTTTGAAGGCCGTGGAGGAGCCCGTCATCGCGTCCGGAGGAGTGCGCGATCTCAACGACATCGCCACCCTGCGTCGCCTCAGCGTCGGCACCCGCCGGGTAGCAGGCGTGATCGTCGGGCGCGAGGTGACCGCCGGACGATTCACCATTGCCGAGGCGAGGCGGGTCATCACTGGCGAAGCGCCGACCCGCGCTCCGGGCCGGGTGGAAGGGCTGCGGGCCCTGCTGCGGGTCTCGGACTTCGGGCGGTCGGTCGACTTCTATGAGCGCATCCTCGGGTTCCGCCGGCTTACCGGGTGGGATCGTGACAGCGGGTCCGGGGCGGTATTGGAAGCGGCAGGCGGGGAGACCTTGCAGTTGCTTGGTCCTCCGCCCGGCTCGAGCTGGCCTCGTCCGACCGGCCTCGAGCTCGGATTCTTCGTTGAAGACGTCGTCGCCTGGCACGAGCATCTCGTCGCCGGGGGAGTGCCGGTGTCCCGCGAGCTCAAGGTCGAGGCATGGGGCGACACCGTCTTCGGGGTCGACGATCCCGATGGCGTTCGCATCTGGTTTGGTTCGACCCGCTAGCCCTTTGTTCGCCGGGCGATGAATTCGTTCCAGGTCTCGCCACCGGCGCGATTTGGGGTGAGGTTGGCGCCGGCTCGAAGGGCCGCCCCGAACAGCCCTCGCTTGTTGTAGGTCAGAACCGGTCGCCTTCGACCGATGGCCCGCTGGCACGAACGAGCCAGCTCCCGCGCCTCATAGGCGAACGGACCGCCGATGTCAGGCAGCCGGCCGAACATTTGGTCGGCAACTGCTGCCGCCAGCGCCTCGGCATGAACCGCAGGATCGAGCACCTGGTAACGGGTCTCGGCGGGAACCGCCAGCCAGGGCCTGCGGGTTGCAGCCGTGTACCAACCCCAGATCAGTTGATGAAATTGGGTGGCGCGGATGATCGTCCACCGACGGGCCCGGCTCTGAAGGTTCTGCTCACACGTAGCCTTGGCCTCGTAATACGGCCAGGGCATGAGATCACAGCCGACGATCGATGGGTAGACGAGGTGAGCGTCGGTGTGGGTGACGAGAAAGTCAACCTGGCCGAGGTCGATCTCGAAGGGTCGGGCGGGATCGGTGGCGCAGATGACCACCGCAGCGACCGGGGCGAAATCGACCTGGGACAGGTCGCGGGGGGCCGAGGACACCGAGAGATCTCGGCGTTGCAGCGATTGGACGACGCGCCGCCCGAGGAGACCGGAGGCGCCGGTTACCAGGACTGCCGTCAGCGGATCCGGGTCCGGCTTTGCTCGCGCATGTACTGCCGGAGATACCACGGGCCGCCGCCGCCCGTGCCCGAGGTTCCTGAGCCCTTCCATCCGCCGAAGGACTGCATGTCAGGCCAGGCACCGGTGGTGGCGCCCGCCTGTCGATTCACGTAGGTGACCCCTGCCTCGATCCGGTCGAAGAACTCCTCGATTTCCTTCTCGTCGTTTGAGAAAAGACCGGCGGTGAGCCCGAACTCCGTGTCGTTGGCCCGGGTGAGGGCCTCGTCTAGCGAGTCGACCGGCATGACCGCCACGAACGGGAGGAAGAGTTCGCGATCCCAGATCCAGGAAGACTCAGGCGCTGTGACCACGGTGGGCTCGACGAAGTTGCCTCGCTCGAGTCCGTTCTTAGAGACGAGTTCGCCTCCGGCCAGGACCTCTCCGCCGCTCGACCTGACCTCGGCCACCGCTTCCTCGAATCGCTTGGTGGCCTGGCTATCGATCACCGGGCCGACGAACACCCCGTTTTCGAGCGGGTTGCCCACCCGGAGCGATTCGGTTCGGTCCACCAGTCGATCGACGAACTCCTCATATACCGGGCGCTCGACGTAAACCCGTGAGTTGGCCGAGCATTTCTGACCCGAGAAACCGAAGGCGGCTCGGGTCACGCCTTCCGCCGCTACATCGAGATCGGCCGTGGCGGTGACTATCACCGGGTTCTTCCCGCCCATCTCGCAAACGGTCGGCTTGGGAAAGTCCTTGGCGAAGCCCTTGTAGATCCCCATCCCGACGTCATAGGAGCCCGTGAAGGTGATTCCGGCGACATCGGGATGGTTGACCAGTGAGGCCCCGACTGTGCGGCCGGCTCCGGTGAGAACTTGGAAGGCGGCGGGAGGCACACCCGCCGCAGCCAGCACTTTGGCGAACTCGAGACCGGTGAGTGCCCCGGCATTGGAAGGCTTGAGGATCACGGTGTTGCCGGTCAGCAAGGCCGCGATCGAGGGTCCGCCCGCCAGCGCCATCGGGAAATTGAAAGGAGAGATCACCGCCCAGACGCCGTAAGGGCGCAAGACCGACTGGTTGTCCTCGGCGGCGGAGAGCTTGGAGAGTGGAGTGACGAAGCCATCGTGTTCTTCCATCTGGCGGACGTAGTAACGAAAGAACTCGACCGTCTCGGCAACATCACCCAAGGCCTCGAGTCGGTTCTTCCCGACCTCGATGGCCACCAAAGCAGCCAGTTCGAATTGCCTGGCTTCCATGACGTCGGAGGCGCTGAGCAAAAGCGTCGCTCGTTCCCGCCACGGTGTCTCCGCCCAGATCGGGAAGAACTTCTTGGCGGCCGCGACGGCGTCGTTGACGTCGGCATCGGTCCCTTGGGCAAAGCTGCCGACGACGATTTCCGAATCAATCGGGGAGCGCTCTTCGTACAAGCCCTCCCCCCAGCGCTCTTCTCCGTCGACGATGAAAGGATGTCGCTGGCCGAGACCGGCTCGGATCGCTTCGACGGCCTCATCGAAGCTCCGATTGAGCTCGGGGTTGTCGGCCGACATCGTGGCGTACGTGATCTTGGTGCTCATCTGCGGAACCCTCTTCTCGACCTCACGATACGTCCTAACCTCCATTTATGGAACGCACCGCCTTTCGAACTTGTCCGCTGTGCGAGGCGAGCTGCGGGCTGGAAATCGAGATCGTGGACCAGCGGGTCAAGCGGATACGGGGCGACCGTTCTCATGTGATGTCGGCAGGATTCATCTGCCCCAAAGGCTCGACGCTGAAACAGCTTTACGAGGATCCCGACCGCCTCCGCACTCCTCTGATCAAAGAAGACGGCCACCATCGCCCTGCCTCGTGGGAGGAGACATATGCGTTGATCGCCGATCGGTGGGGACAGGTCATTCAGCGAAATGGTCGAGAAGCCACGGCGGTCTATCTCGGCAACCCCAATGCTCACCAGTTCGAGAACAGCCTGGCGCTGCGTCCCCTGATAAAGGCCATGGCCACCAAGAACGTATTCTCGGCCTCGTCTGTCGACCAGTTGCCCAAGCATGTTTCCGCCGGTCTGATGTTTGGGCACCCACTCAGCATCCCGGTGCCCGATCTCGACCGCACCGACTACCTCCTGATGCTGGGGGCGAATCCGTACGAGTCGAATGGCTCGCTTTGCACCGCTCCGGATTTCCCCGGCCGGCTCGAGCGTCTCCAGGAGCGGGGAGGAAAGTTCGTTGTCGTCGATCCGCGTAGGACCAAGACCGCCGCCAAAGCCGATCGATGGATCGCCATCAACCCTGGTGCCGACGCCGCCTTCCTCCTCGCGATCGCCAATGCGATCCTCGGGGAACGGCCCGCCTTGGCCGAACATCTCCGCCATCGAGTGGATGGGTTCGACGCTCTCCCCGAGCTGGTAGCCCCCTTCACGCCGGAGGCCACCGCCGGGTTTACCGGCGTCGATGCTGCGGTCACGCGGGCGGTTGCGCAGGAACTCGCTAAAGCCGAGCGGGCGGCCGTCTATGGCCGTATCGGCACTCACACCGTCTCGTTTGGCACCACCGCATCCTGGGCGGTCGATGTGCTCAACGTCATCACCGGCAATCTCGACCGGCCCGGAGGGGCGATGTTCCCCTATCCCTCTCACATCGGGAACCAGCGCGCCCGCCGCCCCTTCGTGATGGGTCGCTGGCATGGGCGGGTCAGCGGGCGGCCCGAAGTAATCGGCGAGCTCCCGGTGGCGAGCCTGATCGAGGAGATCGTTACCCCCGGCGAGGGACAGGTGCGGATGCTGCTCACCTTGGCCGGGAACCCCGCTCTCACGACCCCCAACAGCGCCGCCTTCGAGGAGGCTCTCGAAGGGCTCGACTTCATCGTCTCCGTCGACGTGTACCTCAACGAAACCTCGCGGCACGCCGATGTGGTGTTGCCTCCGCCGTCGGCGCTCCAAAGGTCCCATTACGACTTGGCCTTCACGGGATTCTCGGTCCGCGACTACGCCGACTATTCGCCGCCGGTTTTGGAAACCGAGGCGCCCTCCGAGTTCGAAATCCTGGTCAGGCTGGCCGCCATCTTCAGCGGGTTCGGCCCCGAAGCCGATCCCGACCTGCTGGCGGCGGCGGCCTTGACCAGCGCCATCCAGACAGAAGTACAGAGGGGGGACTCGCCCATCAGCGGTCGCGACCCGGCCGAAATCCTTGCCGCACTCGGCGATCGACCTTGGCCGGAGCGCAACCTCGACTTCCTCCTCCGGATCGGCAATCGGGGCGATCATTTCGGCGCCGTCCCCGATGGCCTGACCCTGGAAAAGCTCGAGGGGAATCCCCACGGGGTCGACTTCGGCCCTCTCCAGCCGCGTCTCGATCAGGTGCTTGCCACTGCTTCCGGTCGGATCGAGCTGACTCCCGAGGCCATCATCTCCGACCTGCCGCGCCTGGCCCAGGCCGTCGCTCAGGGTCGCAACGGCGAGGCCATGCTGGTGGGGCGGCGCCAGCTGCGGTCGGCCAACTCGTGGACGCACAACGTGGAGGTCCTGATGAAGGGCAGAGAACGTTGCACGCTGGAGGTCCACCCCGATGATGCCGAACGCTGGGGCCTGGTCCATGGCGAGAAGGCGCTGGTCGTTTCGGCGGCCGGGAAGGTGGAGGTGCCGGTCGAGATCACCGCTGACATTCGTCCCGGGGTGGTCTCGATCCCCTATGGCTGGGGACACGGTCGCCTGGGATCGGCGATGAAGGTGGCGGCGGCTTACGCCGGGGTCAACGTCAACTTCCTTTCCGACGGATCGATCGACCCGATCTCGGGTAACGCGGTGCTCAACGGCATCCCGGTCACCGTCGGGCCCGCCTGAGCCAGCAATGACGCAGCCGGAGAATCCGGGCTTTGAGACCCGGGCGGTGCACGCCGGAGTGAGGGCCGACCCCGCCACTGGTGCGCGGGTGATGCCGATTTATCTCACGGCCGGCTTTGTCTTCGAGGACACCGAACACGCCGCCTCGCTCTTCAACCTGGAGCGGCCGGGCCACATCTACTCCCGGATCTCAAACCCCACCGTGGCGGCATTCGAGGAGCGAATGGCTTCGCTCGAAGGAGGAGTGGGGGCGGTGGCGACGGCCAGTGGGCAGGCCGCCCTCGCCCTGGCCGTAATGACGTTGGTGGGAGCCGGCGGACATCTGGTTTGCTCAGCGGCCGTTTATGGCGGCACCGCCAACCTGCTTCGGGTCACGCTTCCCCGCTTCGGCATCACCACCACATTCGTGCCCAGTAACGACCTCGACGGGATCAAGGCATCGATTCTTCCCGAGACCGGGGCGGTGATTGCCGAGACCATCGGCAACCCTGGAATGAATGTGATCGATCAGCCACAGGTGGCAGAGATCGCCCACGAGGCGGGAGTACCGCTTCTGATCGACAACACCTTCGCCACGCCTTATCTATGCCGTCCCTTTGATCATGGCGCCGATCTGGTCATTCACTCGGCGACCAAGTTCCTGGCCGGCAACGGATCAGTCATCGGCGGCGTGCTCATCGATTCCGGTCGTTTCGATTGGAACTCCTCGGGCCGATTCCCCGGACTCACCGAGCCGTACGCCCCTTATCACGACATCGTCTTCACCGACGAGTTCGGTCCGGCCGCTTTCATCGCTCGGGCGCGCGCCGAGGGACTCCGCGATTTCGGTGCCTGTCTCGCTCCCGAGACCGCGTTTCGACTCCTCCAGAGCATCGAGTCGCTACCGGCGAGGATGGATCGCCATCTCGCCAACACCGATCGCATCGTCGAGTTTCTCGCCGCCGCTCCCGAAGTCGAACGGGTTCTGTATCCAGGGCGACCCGATCATCCCGACTATGAGGTAGCTAAACGGTTGCTGCCACGAGGAGCTGGGGCAGTGTTCGCTTTCACGGTCAGAGGAGGTCGGGAGGCAGGTGCCCGTTTCATCGAAGGGGTCCGGCTTTTTTCCCACCTGGCCAATGTCGGTGACAGCCGTTCCCTGGTGATCCATCCGGCCTCCACCACTCATCAACAGCTCGATGCCGAGGGCCTGGCCATGGCGGGCGTCGACCCGGGCATGGTGCGGATGTCGGTCGGGCTCGAAAGCCCGGACGATCTCATCGCCGACCTGCGACGGGGGCTCCGATCGAGCCAGGGCTGATAGTCCTCGTCCACGGAGCCGGCGAGAACCGCACCAGGTGGCGATACCAAGCGCGCTGGCTGCGAAGCCGCGGCTTTGAAGTCGTCGCCCTCGACCTCCCCGGGCACGGTGAGGATCATGGCCAGCCTCTGGGCATGGTCGAGGAGATGGCCACATGGGTGGCCCAGCAATTTGATCGACCGGCTGCCGTCGTCGGCCACAGCATGGGTGGTCTCATTGCGCTGGAACTGACCCGGATCCGCCCTGATCTGGTTGCGCGGTTGGTGCTGACTGGTACCTCGACCGCGATCGAGGTCAACTCGGAGTTACAAGAAGCGGCCGACAACCGCCTCGACAAGGCAGTGTCGATGATCGTCGGGTGGTCCTATGACCCGATCGGTCGGCTGGGCGGGCATCCCGATCCCGGTATCGCCCCTGCCATCGTCAGCGGTCGACTTCTCGAATCAGAGCTTGGCAACCTCGGGATCGACCTTCGGGCCACGGGGGCTTACGGGCGCGGGGCCGAGGCGGCCGCCAGCATCGAGGTTCCCGCCCTGGTCATCGCCGGAGGGCTGGATCGCATGGTGCCTCTGAACTCCGTGCGGCGGCTGGCGGCGGCGATCGATGGAGCCCAACTCGAGGTCGTCGAGCGGGCGGGTCACATGATGGTGACCGAAGTTCCCAACGAGGTTCGAGAGCTTCTGGCGAGCTTCCTGCTGGTAACTTTTCGCCCGGCATGACTCACCCCCTGATTTGGCTGACACCGGTCGTGGCCTATGTGTTGGGGGCGGTGCCGTTTGCTTTCCTGATCGGAAAGGCGTTGGGCGTCGATCTCCGCCAAGTCGGCAGCGGCAACGTCGGCGCCGGCAACTTGACCCGGGTAGCGGGGTTGAAGGCGGGATTCGCCGCCGCCATTCTCGACGGCTTCAAGGCCCTGATTCCGGTCGTGCTAATGAGTGAGCAGCAGCTGGGGCCGGCACTGGTTGCTGTTTCCGGCTTGGCGATCGTCATCGGACACAACTGGTCGATCTTCATGCGCGGCCGATCGGGTCGCGGGTTGGCTCCCTCGGCGGGGGTCCTGTTGGGGATCGACCCATCGTTAATCGTCTGGCCTGGGGGCTGGGCAGTGGCGGGTTGGAAATTCGGCGGTGGGCTCTGCGGATTCTTGGGCTGGGCCTCGTTACCGGTTCTCGCCGTGATCTTCCAACGGCCGGCGGCATCGGTTCTTGGTTGCTTGGGTTTGAGCCTGCTGATGGTCGGTCGCCGGATGCAGGGCAACCCTGGCCGGTTGCCAGGATTGCGGGCCGCTCTTCATCGAGCAGTCTTCGACACCGACGGTGAGCATCTCTCGAGAGCCACGGAGTCGGTCCGCTTCTGATGCGGCGTCTCAGCCGCCGCACCATATTTGCTATCGCCTCGGTCACAGCGTTGGTGTATGCGATCGCCCTTGTACTCACCCTGACCAATCTCGACATTCCGCCTTTTGACCTTCTTTCGGGCATCCTCTTGCTCGTGGCCGCGGCCGGCCAAATCGCAGCGCTCTGGGCATTCGGCCTGCAGTTCCGACATGGGGTGGTCGAGACCGGAGGGCATCTTCAGCCCGGCTCGGCGGTGAAGGCGGCGCTGGTAGGAGCAGGTGTGGCTCGGTTGATCCCAGCGGGCGGTGCGGTCACTCCGGTGGCGATGTCCTGGATGGTGAGGAAGGAGGCGCGCGCTTCGGGCGGCGCGGCGGTGCGGGCCACGGTCCTCAACTATGCCGGGCTGCTCCTGGGTACCGGGTTCGCGCTGCTGTGGGTGATCAATCGCGGCCTCTATGAATCACTCGAAGCCGGGACTTGGGTATTAGGGATCATCGCCATCTCGATCGGCTTGCTTTTGTTGTTCGGTACCAGGCTGATCGGACTGCTGGCCACCCGGCTTCCCCCCCGGTTTCGTGATCGCCTCGGTCCCCCCACGGAAAGCCACATTCCCGACGGGCGCTCGCAGTTTCTCCTTTGGTCGCGGCTGGCTCTGGAAGCGTTCGCCCTCTTCTTGGTTATGCAGGCTTTCGACCTCCACCTGACCCCGATGCAGACCGCCGCGGCCTTTGGTGTGGGCCAGCTCGCCGGCGGCCTCCCCGGGACCCCCGGCGGAGTGGGGTTCGCCGAGGCCGGCTTGGTGGGCGCTCTCGCTGCCTTTGGCTTTGACGCCGAGATCTCGCTGGCGCCGGTGCTGATCTACCGGATCGTCTCTTACTGGATTCCGTTGATCGCTGGCTTGGTGGCGGGAGGATCCTCTTTCTTGAAAGAAACCGCTCAGGAGGTGGCGGGTCTGCCCGGGCCCGGTGGTCCGGCGAATACCTGAGCTATTTCCATCCAGCGGCGCGCGACCTCTCCTTCGATTTCGAGGCCGGTATCCCGGTAGTTGACCCGCTGGGCCACCACCAGGCAAAAGTCGTCTAACGGCCCGGTAATCGTTTCCTTGGCGTCCTCGTTCCAAACCCGGGTGTTCCCGGCCGGACCGCTCAGTGACACCCGCACCCGGTGGGGCGGTACCTCCAAACCTCGATTGAGAAAGCTCCAGGAGAAGGTTTTCACCCCGAGTTCGGCGATGTGAAACAGGCGGTCGGTGGGGGGCCGTTCGAGGGAAAGGGCCTGGGCAATGTCATGGCCGTGGGCCCAGGTTTCCATCAGCCGGGCGGCCGCCGTCGAGCGGGCCTTCATCGGCGGCCCGTACCAGGGCAGTTGCTGCTCGGGCGCCATCGTCCACAGAGCAGTGAGCTCTTCGGTCCGGGCCCTTCGCCACCACTCGAGCACCTCCGGCGGATCGACCGAGCGTCCATGGTCGAGGCCGATCGCCATGTATGCGTCGTAGTCGCCGGTGAGACGCTGGTTGACCTCTCGGGCAAAGCCCTCCGGGTCGAGGATCGCCTGGGCCTGACGCTCATCGAAGAAGGCCAGGTGGGAGATGGTGTCCCGAATCGACCACGGTTCTGATGGGGTAGGGAGATCCCAGTGCTCGGGCTGTAGACCCGCCACCAGCCGGTCGAGATCGTCCTGCTCCGCCACCAGATCGAGGAGGATTTCACGCACGCAAGCTCTCCCCGGCCAGCTGACGGAGGGCCTTGATGAGGGCATGATTTCCCTCGTGCCCCAGCCCGGATCGCTGCAACGCCCGGTAGAGCTGGAAGATGAGCGCCGTTCCCGGAAGGGGCGTGCCGATCTTGTCGGCGGTGTCGAGGACGAGACGCAGGTCCTTCTGCTGGAGGTCGATCGTGAATCCGGGCTCCCAGTTGTTCGTGATCATCTGCGGACCGCGGTTGGCCAGCATCCACGACCCGGCCGCACCGCCTTTGACGGCATCGAGCGTGCGTGCCAGATCGAGCCCCGCTGCCTCGGCGAAGAGAAGCGCCTCGGATGCGGCGAGCTGATTGCCAACCACCAGGATCTGATTGACGAGCTTGGCGAGCTGGCCGCTCCCCACCGGTCCCAGGTGGGTGATGGTGGTCGAATAGCACTCGAGTATCGGCCGCGCCCTCGTCACGTCGGCTTCGCTCCCGCCAACCATGGTGGTGAGGGTTCCTTGGACGGCTCCTTCAGACCCACCGCTCACCGGTGCATCGAGCCAGTCGACTTTTCTCGGGACGAGCTCGAGCGCCAGCCTTCGGGTCTCAAGCGGGGAGATGGTGGAGTGATCGATTATCAGCTGTCCCTCGCTGAGTCCCTCCTTGAGCCCCGACACGACTTCGACGACATCGGGGGTGTCAGAGACACAGATGGCGATGACATCGCTGCCTTTGGCGAGGGCTGCCAGATCTGCGGCCTCGTCCACCTCGAGCCCGTCGGCTTTACCCGGAGTTCGATTCCATACGGTCGGGCGATATCCCTTGGCCACCAGGTTGGCGACCATGCCCCGACCCATGATCCCCAGTCCTACAAACCCGATTCGCTCCTGCATCCGGCCAACAACACTATTCGTCTGGGGTACCTTGATTGGGTGGACGACCGCCCGACGATCGTTAGGCAAGCCTCGCGCTGGCCATATGCGCTAGTGGTGATGACGATTCTCCTCCTACTGGCAGGATTTTTGGCCGTGCGGGCGATTGTCGATCGCATTCCCACGGTCGACGACATCTCCAGCGCGTTCGAGGGGGAGCCTTTCGAGGAAGTCGGTCCAGTGGTAATCCGCTCGATTCGCGAACTGGCCAACCTGACGACAGTTGAGTACGTCGAATACACCATCGTCGAGAAGGGCACCAACTCCGGCATCCTCAATTGGGCGACAGGTGATTCGTTGACTCTTCTGGCTGTGGCGCGGATCGGGGCCGGGGTCGACCTCTCGGCTCTCGATGCCTCTTCATTCGACGTCGATCTCGAGACGGGAGAAGTGGTAGTACGGCTGCCGGCGGCGGACATTCAATATGTGGCGGTTGACAACGAAGCCACGCAGGTGCTCGATCGATCAACCGGGGTCTTTCGTCAGGGCGATCCCCGCTTGGAGACCGACGCACGCCAGGTGGCCGAGGACGTGCTGGTGGAACAGGCCCGCGTTTCGGGCATCATCGAGGAAGCGGAGGGCAACGCCGCCGAAGTGCTGACCAATTTCCTCCTCGGGCTCGGCTACAGCGACGTGGCGGTAGTTCAGACCGGCTAGGGCTCGACCACCACCAGTATCTGCCCTGCGGCCACCTGTTCGCCCTCACCGGCGCGTATGTCTTTCACAATTCCGCCATGGGGGGCCCGCAGGCTGTGCTCCATCTTCATCGCTTCTAGCACCACCAGGGCTTGACCCTCGGCGACGTTTTCGCCCTCGACTACCAGCACCTTGATCACCTTGCCCGGCATCGGGGCGTGGAGAGAGCCGGCTTCTTCATCAATGGGCGATTCCGAAAAGCGGGGCAGCTCACGCAGCTGGATATATCCGGTCGGTCCATCGACATGAACAAGTTCGCCCACCCGATGGACCGTGAAGCTCCGAAGATGCCCGTTGACCAACAAGCCCACGCGGTCCCCCTTCACCTGATGAACTTCGATCCCGGGGAGGGGCTGACCGTTGACCTCGACCGTCACCCTGCCGCCGTCGTACCGGTAGCCGATGCCTATTTCCCTGTCCCCCTGGGAGAAGGCAACGGTTTGAAGTTGCGAGGGATTGTTGCGCCAACCCGAAGGAAGAGCTGGGAGAAGCAGGGCTTCAAGCCGACGGGTGGCGGCAGCCTCTAAAGCCGCGGCCACCGCCCCCAGCTCGCACTCTTCTCGGGTCGGGAGCGGCACTCCGAGCTCCGCCGGCGGGTTGCGTTCGAGAAAATCGGTGTCGGTCTCCCCGTCGAGAAATTCTGGATGCCGGAGTATGCGAACCAGCAGATCGCGGTTGTTCGCCGGGCCATGGATGCGGGCGGTCTGGAGCGAGCGAGCGAGTAGCGAGGCCGCCTCGTCGCGGGTCTCCGCCCAAGCGATCACCTTGGCGATCAGCGGGTCGTAGAACGGACTGATGACGGAGCCGGACTCGACGCCCGACTCGACCCGGAGTCCCAGAACTTCTGAGAACTCGAAGCGGTCCATGGTCCCCGTGACCGGCAGGAAGTCGCGGACGGGATCCTCGGCATAGAGCCGGACCTCGATTGCGTGGCCGATGCGAGCCGGCTCCATCAGCTCTTCGCCAAGCCGTTCGCCGGCGGCAATCAGGATCTGCCAACGGACGAGGTCGATTCCACATATCTCCTCGGTCACCGGGTGCTCCACTTGCAGGCGGGTATTCATCTCCAGGAAATAGAACTCGCCCCGATCGAAGAGGAATTCGACGGTGCCGGCTCCCTCGTAGTCGACCGCCTTGCAGACCGCGATCGCCGCTTCGCACATGCGGGATCGGGTCGGTTCGTCGAGAGCGGGCGAGGGTGCCTCCTCGACGATCTTCTGATGGCGTCGTTGGATCGAGCACTCACGTTCGAACAGGGTGGTGACCTGACCATGGCGATCACCCACGACCTGGATCTCGATGTGGCGGGGCTGGTCGAGGTAGCGCTCGATGAAGACCGTGCTGTCTCCGAACGCCGACGCCGCTTCCCGGGAGGCTGATGCGACCGCTTCCGCCAGATCGGGTGGGCGGCGAACGATCCGCATCCCCTTTCCCCCTCCTCCCGCCGAGGCCTTGACCAAGAGGGGGAAGCCGATTTTTTCCCCGGCGTGGGAGATCCCGGCTTCGTCGAGGCCGGTGAGGTCGACTGATGGCAGCGTCGGCACTCCCGCCGCTTCCACTAGCCGCTTCGATTCGAGCTTGCTCCCCATGGTCGAGATCGAATGCGGAGTAGGGCCAATCCAGGTGAGACCGGCCTCTACGACCCGAGCAGCGAAGTTGCCGTTCTCGGCTAGGAAGCCGTACCCGGGATGGAGGGCGTCGGCTCCGCTGACCCTGGCGGCCTCCAGCAGCTTTTGCACATCGAGATAGGACTCGGCGGGAGTGTTGCCTCCGAGGGCAAAACCTTCATCGGCATCGGCCACGAACGGCGAGTGGCGATCGGCGTCGGAGAAGACAGCCACCGTTGCGATCCCCATCGCCCGACAGGTGCGAAAAATGCGACGGGCGATCTCTCCCCGATTGGCCACGAGGACCTTTCGAATCGCTCTGCTCACGGACGCCGAGCGTAGCTCTCTAGGACCCGGCCTCACCTGAGTCGGCGGCGGTGGTTGAATCGCGGCATAGTTGGATCTCTGCAGGCGCCCGTGGCTAGCGCCGATGTCGACGCCTACCTTCGTCGGCTCGGCCTCGATGCCGAGCCGCCCACAGCTGAGGCCCTGATTCGTCTCCATCAGGCTCAAGTCGAGCACGTGCCCTACGAGACGATCTGGATCCACCTCGGCCAGCGGTGGGGCATCGATCCGATCGATTCTCTGCGGCGGGTGGCGCACGACCGCCGAGGCGGGTATTGCTATCACCTCAACGGCGCCTTCTTCGAGCTATTGGGAGCGCTCGGTTATCGGGTGAGCCGACACATCGGCGGAGTGCATGGCCCCGAGGGTCCGACTTCGGACTCGCTCACCAACCATCTGGTTCTCGTGGTCGAAGGTTTGCCGACTGATGCCAATCCCGAGGGCAAGTGGTACGTCGACGCCGGGTTGGGTGACGCGTTGTATGAGCCGTTACCCCTGGTGGCGGGTGGCTACCAGCAATCACCGATGCGGTTTGAGCTGACCGAGACCGACGATGGTGTCGGCGACTGGCATCTCGCGCACGATCCGATTGGTTCGTTCGCCGGCATGAGCTTCCGTTTGGGAGCGGTCTCGATCGACGCCTTCCGCAAGCGCCACGCCTACTTGTCGACGTCACCGGAATCGGGCTTTGTGAAAGTGCTGACCGCCCAGCGACGGCATGCGACCGGCGTCGACATGCTGCGCGGTCTGGTGTTGACTCGTATCGACGGTGAAAGTCGGGTCGAGCGCGTGCTCGATCGCCCCCGCGACTGGCTCGAGGTGATTACCGAGCTGTTTGGCATGCGCCTCGATGCCGAGCCGTCGGCAGTCGAGGCCTTGTGGGCCAAAGTATCTGCCGCCCACGAGGCTTGGCTTCTCTCTAGCGAAGGGTGACGGGTTCGCCCTCCGAGCGGAATTTGATCGAGCATCCGAGCGAGGGCACCTGCTCGACCTTGACCTCGTCTCGGGCAAGAACGGCCTTCGTCGCAGCCCGCAAGCTTTCGCCAGTCACCTCGACGTCGTTGCTCGGTCGCGCTTCGTCGAACTGTCCGCGATAGGCCAGTCGATGCTCGTGGTCGAAAAGGAAGAAGTCCGGAGTGCAGGCGGCGGTGAAAGCGCGGGCAACTTCCTGGCTTTCGTCGTAGAGGATCGGGAAGGGAATCCCCACCTCGTCGGCGACCCGAGCCTGGTTCTCGGGAGCATCTTCCGGAAAAGAGTCGATGTCATTGGAAGCAATTCCGACAATCGCCAACTCCGTGCCCGCGAAGTCCCTACCGAACTGGGCCAGCCCATCCTGGATGCGCTTCACATAGGGACAGTGGACGCAGAGAAATACGACCAGGACCGGGCGATCGGCGAAATCGTCGGATCCGACGCTCCCGTTGGTGCGAACGTCGTTGAGAAGGAATTTGGGTAGCTCGGTCCCGAGGGCGAGCATCGTGGAGGTAGCAGCCATTTCGAAAGCGTAAACGCGTTGGAAAGATGAGAGACAAGACCAAAAGACAAGAGACCAAAGACGAAAGACCAAAGACGAAATCCAAAGACAAAAGACAAGAGATGCAAGAGGGACGGCTAGGTGTACATGAGGGTACGCATTGGATAGACCGTACGGATGTGGAGCTTCAAGAGACTGGACGCCTGGCGTCGCACGCGGTCGTTGATCGTCGACTGTTACAAAGTTACGGCGGAGTTCCCTAGAAGTGAGCTATTCGGCCTGACGTCTCAGATTCGTCGAGCCTCCAACTCAATTGGCGCCAACATCGCCGAAGGCTGTGCCCGGTACAGCGGACGCGATCGGGGGCGTTTTCTCGAGACTTCGATCTCAAGTGCTTATGAACTCGAGCACCACTTGCTAATTGCCTCTGACCTGAACCTCATCAGCCCTGCGGCACTTGATCGCCTGGTGGCGGAGCTCCGACAGATTCGCTGGATGCTCGAGGCACTCCGCCTCAAGAGCCTGAATCAAGGTTGAGGCCTCCCGCCTTCAGGCTTTCGTCGTTGTCTTCAGTCTCGTGTCTTTGTCTGCTGTCTTCGGTCTTCAGTCTTCTGTCTTCTGTCTTTTGTCTTTTGTCTTTCCTCACATTCGAAACACGCCAAATTCTCCGGATCCCTGAACCGGACCTGAGTGGCTAGCCGAGAGGGCGATCCCGAGGACGTCCCGGGTATGACGCGGATCGATGAGGCCATCGTCGCGGATGCGCGCAGTGGAGAAGAAAGCCTGTTCTTCGTGCCCAATCTGGGTCTCGATCAGCGCGCGTCGCTGTTGGTCGGCGTCCTCGTCGAAGGGGCGGCCCTGGTCGAGCGCCGCCTGCCGGGCGATGATCGACATCACCCCCGCCAGTTGCTTGGGTCCCATCACTGCCACCTTGTGATTGGGCCAGCCGAAGACAAACCGAGGGTTGTAGGAACGTCCCGACATCCCGTAGTTGCCGGCCCCGTAAGACACCCCGGCCATCAGGGCAAAGTGGGGGACAGTCGAGTTGGCGACGGCGTTGATCATCTTGGCTCCGTCCTTGATGATTCCGCGCTGTTCGTATTCCTTGCCCACCATGTAGCCGGTGGTGTTATGGATGAAAACCAGCGGCGTGTCATATCGGTTGCAGAGCTGGATGAACTCTGTGGCCTTGTGAGCTTCTTCGGAGAAGAGCACGCCCTGGGCGTTGGCGAGGACGCCGACGACAAAGCCGTGTATCGACCCCCATCCGGTGACCAGCGAAGTGCCGTAAGTCGCCTTGTACTCCTCGAATCGTGAGCCATCCAAGGTCCGAGCCAAGATCTCGCGGGGATCGAAGGGAGTGCGGAGATCGGCCGGGATGAGGCCGAGGATGTCGTCGGCGTCATGGACCGGAGCGTCGGGGGACTGCGTGGGCCCGTACCCGTGCTTGCGCCAGTTCAGGTGGGCGACGATGTCGCGGCCGATGCGAATCGCGTCAGGTTCATCCTGGGCGAAGTAGTCGGAGAGACCAGAGACGCGGGAATGCATTTCGGCTCCGCCCAACTCCTCGTCGGTTGATTCTTCTCCGGTCGCCATCTTCACCAGGGGCGGGCCGCCGAGAAAGACCTTGGCTCGCTCCTTCACCATCACCGAGTAGTCACACATCGCCGGCACATAGGCGCCGCCGGCGGTTGAGTTCCCGAATACCAAAGCGACAGTTGGAATACCAAGGCGTGAGAGCTGGGTGAGGTTTCGGAACCACTTTCCCCCGGTGATGAAAACTTCGGCCTGATCCGGCAGGTCGGCCCCACCCGATTCGACGAAGTTGATGAGCGGCAGCCGATTCTCCCGGGCGATGTCCTGAGCCCGCAGGGTCTTGGCCAGGCTGTAGCGATTCGATGAGCCCGCCTGGCTGGTGGGATCGTTCGCCGAGATGACGCATTCGACCCCCGACACGACCCCGAGGCCGGTGACGGCATTGGCGCCGAGGTTCTTGTCGGTCCCCCACGCTGCCAAGGTCGAGAGCTCGAGGAAGTGGGAATCGGGATCGAGCAACAGCTCGATCCGCTCCCGCACCATCATCTTCCCCCGGGAGCGGTGGCGATCGATGTACTTCTGGCCGCCACCCAGCCGAGCCTCGGCCTGGAGGGCCTCGAATTCGTCGAGCCGCGCAGTGCTGGCCCGATAGTTGGAGGCGAACTCGTCGCTGCGCCGATCGACCCGGCTCCCGAGCACCTGCATCCATTTCGAGGGTAGCTCCCACTCAACTTCGCGACGGAGAGGACCGATACATCCCTGGTAACTCAGGAGGTCGACGAGGGATGCTTCTTTCGGGGAGTCTTAGCAACTGGTCGGTAAATGACCTTTTGCAGATAATGCGCGTGACGGCCAAGACGGCCACATTGAGAATCGATGGCTCACGCCCCGGAGTTATCCATTTTGGCGATGGCCGCATCGTTGGTGCCGGCCTGGCTGGCCAACGGGTCCCTCGTAGTGCGGAAGAGGCTCTGCGGGCCACGGTCGATGCTCTTCACGTGCTCACCTCCACCGGAGACGGCGCCTTCCTCGTCGCCGAACCCGACTTCGACCCTGCCTTGCGCGGTTGGGACGTCGCCGAGGTCATGATGGAGGTCGAACGGCTCCGGCAGATGGAGCACGAGGTCACCTCCCAGGGCGTCACCGAGTCGACCTCCCTTCGCCTTGCTTCCGAAGTTGCCACCCCGGTCACTCTCCATTCCGAAGAGTGGGCCGCCGTCTGCGCCCTCGTTCCCTCCTTCAGCCTCTCGTCGCTGCAAGAGGCCTTCGGCAACTCCCGCGCCCTTCAATTCCTCAGTGCCCTCCTCGGACGGGGGCTGACGGTTCCAGCCCCGGACACTCAGGTTGAGGTTGCCATCGACACGGTCCCTGTGCCTGAACCAATCGTCCTCAACGAGGTCAGCGTCGTGGTCAATGAGGAGCCGGACCTGCCCATCCTCGATTGGCTCGGCGACCATCAGGTCGAGGGAGCAGTCGACCTCAGCCCGGGGACCTCCGACGACGACGACGAGGACTACGAAGAAGAAGACGAGGAAGAGGAAGAAGAGGAATACGAGGTCGATCCCAATCGGCGGGCGCTGCGGTCCGTGGTCGCTTCTCCCGAGACCACCCTCGTCTCCAATGTTCTGGGAGACATGCGAAAGCTGAGGACCGGCCAGTCCTGACCATCCTCACGTAGGATCGCGCCCCTAATCCAGGGGGTCCTTTTACGCAAGAACGAATGGTGATCGGGATCGCCGGCGGATCCGGCTCCGGCAAGACCACGATCGCCGCGGCGGTGGCTTCCAACCTGTCGGGGGTCACGATCATCCAGCACGATGCCTATTACCGGCATCGACCCCAGCTGGCGTTTGCCGAACGAGCGGCGGTGAATTACGACCATCCCGATTCTCTCGAGACCGAGCTGCTGATCGAACACCTCATCCTGCTGGGCAAGGGTGAGGCCACCGAGATCCCGACGTATGACTTTTCCGCCCATCTGCGCGCCGAGCGAACAGTCCTCGCCGAGCCTGCCCGGGTCGTCATCGTGGAGGGGATCCTGGTGCTCGCCGACGCCGAGCTCCGCTCTCATCTCGACCTCAAGATCTTCGTCGACACCGACGCGGATCTGCGACTAGCGCGCCGCATCCAACGCGACATCGATGAACGGGGTCGCAGTCTCGATTCGGTTTTGAACCAATACTTCTCCACGGTGCGCCCGATGCATCTCGAGTTCGTCGAGCCTTCGAAGCGCTATGCAGACCTCATCATCCCCGAGGGATACAACCCCAATGCGTTGGCAACAGTGGTCGAGATGATCCGCACCAATCTGGCCGCAAGCGACCCCTCCATATACTCGCCGCGATGACCACGCGCCCTACGGTCGCCGTCGTCGGAGTCGGCGCGATGGGCGAGGCTCTCGCCGCCGGACTGCTGAACGCCGGGTGGGAACCGTCCGAGCTCACCTTGGTCGTGAGACGACCCGAGCGGGTGGCGCAGCTCCAGCAACGCACCGGGATCGAGGTCTCCCTGACCCCTCGGGACGCCGCGAGTCGCGACGTCGTCGTCATCTCGGTAAAGCCCCGCGATGTCGCCGAGCTGCTCGAGGAGCTCAAAAGCGCGCTCAGGCCTGGACAAGTATTGCTTTCGATTGCGGCCGGGGTGCCGACGTCGACCTACGAGTCGGCCCTGGGCGATGTCGCCGTCGTCAGGGCGATGCCGAACACTCCAGCCCTGGTGAAGGAAGCGGTCACCGGTATGGCGGCCGGCCGCTATGCCGGGGCAGAAGAGCTCGAAAAAGCCCGCCTGGTCCTCGAGGCTGTTGGCGGGGTGCAGCAGCTTGACGAGGGCCTCCTGGACGCCGTCACCGCAGTCAGCGGTACCGGTCCCGCCTACGTCTTCCTCCTGGCCGAAGCACTCACCGAAGCAGCCGTGCGCGAGGGACTGCCCCGCGATATCGCTGAATCGTTTGTCAATCAGACGATCCGCGGCGCCGGCCACCTGTTGACCGAAACGGCGCGAGGACCCTTCGAGCTTCGGTCGCAGGTGACCTCTCCGGGGGGAACCACCGCCGCCGCCGTTCACGTTCTCGAGGAGCGGGGATTTCGGGCGCTGGTGGAGGACGCGGTGCGTGCCGCTGCCCAGCGAGCCAGGGAGCTCGGCTCGGCATGAGCCTCTTTTCCCGCCTCGTGGTGGGAACAGCCGAATCACCTCCCATCCAACGCCTCATCACCCGAACCCGGGCCGGGCGCCAACTTGCCCAACGCTTCGTCGCCGGCGAGACCCTTGATCAGGCGGCCGAGGTTGCCCGGCGGCTCAATCGGTCGAGGATGGCCGTCTCTCTCGACCTCCTCGGCGAAGAGGTCACTTCGCCCGACGAGGTGGAGCAGGCCTATAAGGGATATGAGGAGTGCCTGAGGCGTATCGCCGACGATGACCTTGACGCCAATATCTCGGTCAAGCTCACTCAGCTCGGTCTCGCCATCGACCAGAGTCTCGCCACCCAGACGCTCGATCGATTGGCCGCCGTCGCGAGAGACCTGGGACTGAGCATCACGATCGACATGGAGGACTCCCGCTACACCGCCGCCACCGTCGATCTTTATCGCGCGACGCAGGAGCTTCGTGGCAATCTCGGTCTGGCCCTCCAGGCGTACCTGTATCGCACGCCGGCGGATGTCAACAGCCTGGTAGGGCTCGGTGGGCATCTCCGGCTCTGCAAGGGCGCCTATGTCGAAAACCGTGACGTTGCCTTCACGGATCGTGATGACGTCGACGCCGCCTTTGTGCGTCTGGTGGAGATGCTGATGGCAGCTAATCAGGTCATGGTTGCCGTCGCCACGCACGATCCGAAGCTGATCGAGGTGACAAGGCGCCTAGCGCATAGTCGCAGCGGCCAATTCGAATTCCAGATGCTCTATGGGGTACGGACTACGGCCCAAAGGGAGCTGTCTGCTGCCGGCTACCCGCTTCGCATTTATCTCCCCTACGGCTCGCACTGGTATCCGTATCTGGTGCGCCGGCTGGGAGAACGCCCCGCCAACCTCGCGCTTTTCCTCAGAGCGCTGGTCGGCGGATAACGTCGAATCATGAACGTCGATTTCACCTTGCCTGACCAGGACGGACAACCGTTCTCCTCGGCCGATCACCGGGGGCGAAAGTTGATCGTTTTCTTCTATCCGGCGGCGATGACACCCGGTTGCACTGCCGAGGCCTGTGATTTTCGCGATAACTACGCGGCCCTCCAGGAGGCGGGCTACGACCTGGTGGGGATCAGTCCTGATGCCCCGGCCAAGAACGCCCGCTTTCGCGAAAAGGAGAATCTCAATTTTCCTCTCCTTTCGGACACCGACCACAAAGTCGCCGAGCAATTCGGAGCCTGGGGCCCGAAGATGCTCTATGGAAAAGAATCGGTTGGCCTCATTCGCTCGACCTTCGTCATCGGCCCTGACGGCAACCTCGAGAGGGAGTTCCGAAACGTGAAGGCCAAGGGACACGTCGCCCGTTTGACCGAAGACCTCGGCGTGTCGTGATCGGGCTACTGCTCCTGGCCGGGTTGTTACTGGCACCAGTGGAGCAGGCCGGACCCGATGTCTCCTCCATCCTCGACAGCCTCGAATTGCGGGGTTACTACCTCGATTCGGAAGTAGAGGTATCTCTTGACGAAGTCGAGGCGCTGGTTGACCGTTTCGAAGGGGTCTATTTCGTCGGACTCGAATCTGAAGCGGACGCCGACGCTGTGGCGGACGCATTGCTCGATGGCGTTGGGTCCGGAACGATTGTCGTGCTGACTCCCAGCGAGATCGGCGCAGTCAGTACGGAATACGACGACGACGAGATCGACTCCGCTCTCGACGACACCGTTGCTACCGGAGGCAGCAGTTACGGAGAAGACTTCACCGAGTTCGCGGCCTCCTTGACCGGTGCCGAACCTGTATCAGAAGGGGGAGGCTTCAACTTGGTGCCGGTGCTGTTAGGCGTCGGCGTGCTGGGGCTGGTGGGCTTCTTCATGTGGCGCGGAAACGCAGAGCGGGGTCAGGCGAAGGAGAAACTATTCGGTGAAGCTCGAGCCGAGATCCGCCAGCAGATGGATGTCATCGCCACCGCCATTGTCGAACTCGCAGATGACCCCCGGGTGGCGGGCAACAACACCGCGACCTCGCATTATCGGGAGGCCTCCGAGACCTTCCGCCAGGCAGAATCGAGGCTCACCGCGGCGTCGTCCTTGGACCAACTCGAGGACCTCTCCGATGACCTCGACCGGGCCCGCTGGCAGCTTGACGCTGCCCAAGCTCTGGTGGAGGGACGCCCGCTACCTCCCGAACCAACCGAGGATGCTCCGCCGCCCTGTTTCTTCGATCCCACCCACGGGACCGGGCGGGTGGAAGCCGAGATCCAGACTCCGGCCGGGGCGAGAAAAGTCATGGTTTGTGAAGCCGATGCCGAAAAGCTCCGGCGAGGCGAGTCACCCGACCCCCGCCAGATTCCCTACGACAGCCAGCCGGTCCCCGCCCCCCGGGCCCCGCGCACTCACGGGGGATTGGGCATGGACTGGCTCGACGTGTTCTCGATCCTGGTGGGTGGAATGGGGCGCGGCTTGCCATACGACTGGTCGGGCGGGCCCCGCCGGACGAGTGGCAGGCGTCCGGGCATTCCGTTTCCGAGCCGCGGTCGGGGCAGTGCCTCCCGCGGCTCACGCGGCCGGGGTCGCCGCACTCGCTGAGCCGGTATCCTCGCCGATCGGACACGAAAGGCGACAAATGCTGCGGCGCATCTGGAATTACCTGCGAACTCTCTTTGGTATGGCAGCCGAACGAGCCATGGATCCGTCAGTCGAGATCGAACAGGCGATAAACGAAGCCAAGAGAAGAGACCAGGAGCTGCGCAACCAGGCGGCCAAGGTCATCGCCCACCGGACTCAGATCGAAGCCAAGATTGAAGACTCGGCCAAGGACGTTGGCGAGGCCCGCGAGATCGCCAAGCAGGCTTTGCTGAAGGCGGAATCTGCCAAGAACTCAGGAGACACCGCCAGCCAAACCAAGTGGACCAATGCGGCCCAATCAATCGCCCTCAAGCTGCAGGCCGCCGAGTCGAACTTGGAGGGGCTCAAAGAGCAATACGAGATCGCCATCACTCAAGCGGACTCCGCCAAGAGCGCGGTCACCCAAAATGCCATGCGCCTCCAGGAGCTGGCAGCCAAGCGGATGCAACTGGTGGGTCAGCTGGAGCAGGCTCGAATGCAGGAAGCGGTCAACCGCGCCGTCGAGACGATTTCGGTCTCGATGGAAACCAACGCCCCCAGCCTCGACAAGGTCGAGGAAAAGATCCAGCGCCGGTTGTCGGAGGCGCAGGCCCGCGCCGAGCTACGCGAAGCGACTCCGGAAGGAGCCGAGAGCGAGTTGCGAGAGGCCGTCTCGATGGCTCAAGCTGATGCCCGTCTCGAGGAATTGAAGAAGGAGCTCGGCCTCGCTTGACACACACCTAGAAGAAGAGGCGCGGGCTCCGGAGACCGAGAAACGGCTGAAGGCGTCTGCCCTCATCGGGCCGCTGGCCGGCGTGGGAGCGCTAGGGGCGGTCCTGCTTGGGTATCTGGGGACTTTGCACGAGGTCATCGAGCCCGAGGTGGGACGGGTCGTGTTTGGCAACGTCCCGGGCTGGCTGCAAGCGGTCTTCTACGTCACCACCGCCGCCTTCATAGCTCTGGCAGGAGCGCTCTTCTTCCTGCGTGCCCAGTCCTGGGAGAGGGGAGCCCGCGATCCCCGGTCCGGTCGCTGGGGGGAGAGAGCGCGACAGCTATTCCGCGGCCTCTCCATGCAGACCCTGCTCCGGGACCGGGCTGCCGGCTTGATGCACTCGATGATCTATTTCGGGTTCTTGATCCTTTTCGCCGGAACGGTCATCCTCGAAATCGACCACCTTCTGCCCAACAATCTCAAATTCCTCGAGGGCGGGGTCTATCTCGGGTACTCCCTGATCCTCGACCTCACTTCACTCCTGTTTCTCGGCGGTCTCGCCTGGGCATACGTTCGCCGCTACCTGCAGCGACCCTGGCGCCTGCGATCGAAGACCAAGCCGGAGGATGCTTGGAATCTCATCACGTTGGGTTTGCTCGGTGTCACCGGCCTCACCACCGAGGCCGCCCGCATCGCCCTATCCGGACGTCCCAGCTTCGAGCGCTGGTCCGTGGTGGGGTATCCGTTGTCTTTCCTCGTTCCCGAAGCGGCGGCGGGGACGGTTCATCTCACCTCTTGGATCGTGCACGCCGCAGCCTTCCTCGCCTTTCTCGTCATCCTGCCCATGACCAAGCTCCGGCACATGCTGACGAGCCCGACGAACATGTTTCTCTCTCCTCACGGACGTCCTAAGGGAGCGATGCGGCCGGTCGTCAACCTTGCCGAGGTCGAGGACATCGACACCATCGGCGCTTCGGTGGTGAGCGATTTCACCTGGAAACAGCTCTTCGACACGGACGCGTGCACCATCTGTGGCCGCTGCACCGCGGTCTGTCCGGCCAACATCACCGGCAAGCCGTTGGATCCTCGTGAGATGGTGCTCAAGGTGGGGGAGGTGGCGGCCGTGACTGCCGGCGTGTCACCGCCGGTGAGCCTGGTCGACGGCATCGAAATCAGCGGCGACGACGTGATGCAAAGAGTGCGGCCCGAGGAAGTGTGGTCGTGCACCGCCTGCCGCGCTTGCGACGAGATCTGTCCCGTCAACATCGAGATTCTGGACCGGATCCTCGACATCCGCCGCTACCTGACCATGATGGAGTCCTCCTTTCCGAGCGAGCTCTCGAAGGCCTTCGTGGCCATGGAGAACCAGGGAAACCCCTGGGGCATGAGCAGAGAAAAGCGAGGGTCCTGGACCGCGGCCCTCGACTTTCATGTCCCGGTTCTGGGTGAGGATGCCGACAGCGCCGAATATCTGTGGTTCGTGGGCTGTGCGGGATCTTTCGATGATCGCAACATGGCCGTCTCGATCGCCTTGGCCAAGCTGTTGCACGAGGCCGGAATCGATTTCGCCATCCTCGGCACTGCTGAGGTTTGCAACGGCGACCCTGCCCGTCGCGCCGGCAACGAATATCTGTGGCAGCAATTAGCCACCCAGAACATCGCGACCTTCACCGCCCGAGGGGTGCAGAAGATCATCGCTCAGTGCCCGCATTGCTTCAACACCCTGGCCAACGAATATCCCCAGCTGGGCGGGGAGTACGAGGTCGTCCACCACTCCCAACTCCTGGCCGAACTGCTGACCCGTCAGAAGATCACTTTCAGTGGTAACGGATCGGTCCGGAAAACCACCTACCACGACCCCTGCTACCTGGGCCGACACAACGACATCTATCTGGCGCCTCGTGAGGTGGCGGCAGCCACCGGAGCGGAGCTGGTGGAGATGCGTCGACATGGCACCAGGGCGCTGTGCTGCGGGGCCGGCGGGGCGAGGTTCTGGATGGAGGAGCACACCGGCAAAAAGGTCAATATCGAACGGGCCGAGGAAGCATTGGCGACCGGTGCCAGCGAAGTCGCAGTCTCCTGCCCCTTCTGTTACGTGATGCTTGACGACGGCATCAAAGAGCTGGGGAGAGGTGATGATGTCCGGGTGCGGGATCTGGCGATGATGCTCACGGACGATTCATAGCTAGTTCTTGCGGTGCAATCGCGGCTGGTTATCTGCTCCGGAGCGCGTTCTCACTTAGAGTGATGATCGATTGATCTGGGAGGTAGGGGCAAATGACGATTCTTCGCTCGTGCGCTAACGAGCACGACTATGTGACCACTGGCAACCGCAGCAAATGCAGTCGGTGCGGGGCCGTCCAGGTCGACCTGACCGAGAGCCGAGCCGAGGGTGTGGCCGATGCCACCAAGGTCTTTGGGGCGCGCCGACCGACGCTGTTCTCCCTCAGGCTTGAGGAAGCCGGATCCGAAGCCGGATTCGGAAGGGCACGTCACCGCCGCTGATCGACCGACCTGGGTGCGACCTAGGCTCGACCCAGATGCGATGGTTCGTTGGGGGGACCCTTCTGCTCTGCATGGTGGGCTGTTCGGCTCCGACCACCCAGGTTTCGGAAACGACCCTACCGCCAACCACCACCACGGCCGTGCCCGCTAGCGCAGCCGAGGCCGTCGCTCTGTTTGGGGCCTGCATGGAGGCGGCCGGCTTCGACTTGAGTGAGATGGCGGTGGACGATGAGGGTCGACCCGACCTGGGCGCTCTGGCAGGAGACGCCGCCACCGATCCGAGCTTTCGTCAGGCTGTAACCCTTTGCGCCGGACCTCTGGGCGACTTCCTTGGATTGGAGAATTCGCCCGGCCTGCGCGTCATGGTTCGCGCCCAGCTCCAGGACTATGCCGGATGCATGAGGGCTAGCGGGGTGGAGGACTTCCCCGATCCCGCTGCCGACTTCGATGGCACGTTCGCTCCCTTTCCCCCCGAGCAGATCCCCACCGACGATCCCGACTTCGGGCCCGCGGTTGAAGCGTGCGCAGCCGCCCTGGGAGTGAACGGCGAGTAGGCCCCGGTGCCGGCGGTAACTTGACCGCGGTGCGCATCGGCTTTCAAGGCGAGGACTATTCATACTCCGACCAGGCTGCCCAGGAGCTATACCCCGAAGACAGCCGCGAGGGCTTCCCTACGTTCGTCGCCGCCTTTGATTCGCTCCAGGGCGGCGAGGTGGACCTGCTCGTGATGCCGATCGAGAACTCAACCACCGGGAGTGTGCTCGCGGTGTTGGACCGACTCCTTCCCGGCCAGGTGAAGATCGTCCGCGAACATTTGGTTGAGGTTCGTCATGTGCTCTTGGGCCAACACGGAGCTTCGTTAGAAGACATCAGAGAGGTGCATTCCCATCCCGAGGCGCTGGCACAGGCCGAAGCCATATTGACTCACTGGGGATGGAGCGCGGTTCCGGCGCACGACACCGCCGGGGCGGTGAGGATCGTGTCCGAATCGGGCTCCTCGTCTAGTGCCGCCCTTGGTCCCGAGCGGGCGGCAGAGCCTTTCGGGCTCAGCATCCTCCTGCGGGATGTCATCGACCGTCCCCACAACACCACCCGCTTCGTCGTCCTGAGCGCCGGAGAGCCCGAAATCGCCGCCAATGCCGACAAAACAACCGTTGCCTTTACCACCGCCCACACCCCCGGCGCCCTCGCCCTTGCCCTGACGGAATTGGGTTTACGGGGCGCCAACCTGACCCGGATCGAGTCCCGCCCCACCGATCAGGCGTGGCGCTATCGCATGTTTGTCGATCTGACGCATCTCCCGGGGCCCGAGGGTGTCAGGCGCATTTTCGAGCCCCGCCCTTCGAGCCTCGACGATCTCAAATTCCTGGGCACCTATCGATCGGTGCTCCGCTGACCGATACAGATTTCGGGGACATACGATTTCGCTGAAGATGACGACCAAGCCGCTCGAAAGACCGATCACCGACACCAATGTCGACGTCGACATGCCCTGGCAGGTGGTGGTCTGGAACGATCCGGTCAACCTGATGGACTATGTGGTCTGGGTCCTGCGTCGGCTGTTCGGACATTCGGTGGAGGAGGCGACCCGCCTCATGCTGGCAGTGCACAACGAGGGCAAGGCCACTGTGGCACAAGGACCGCGCGAGCAAGCCGAGATGGATGCCTTTCGCCTCCACCAGCACGGCCTCTGGGCCACCATCGAAAAGTGATCCCCTTTCTACCGGTCGAGGATGGGATCCTGGTCACTCTCACCCCCGAGGACCTCGACCTTCTTTCTCAACTGCCCGACTTTTTGAACAGTCTCGGCGCTCCGGCCGACGATCCTGCTGCCGCCCGCTTGCAATCGCCCGTCTATCGAGAGGACTCCAACGCCTCCGACGAGTGGTGGCGACTGATGGTCGATGAGTTCAGGGAATCACGCGCTGCCGATCGCTCTGCGTTCGAACTGATCCTGGAAGCGGCCGCAGCCGGGACCGTTGCCTCGATGGCGGAGGCGGAGGCCTTCATGCGAGTGCTGAACGAATCGCGCTTGGCTCTCGCCGCCCGGCTGGGCGTCGAGGAGGAGGGGGACATGGAGCGTCTCGAAGAAGACGACCGGGGGGCTCTCGAGTACTTGGCCAGCCTCCAGCAACTACTCGTTATCGCGCTGATGGGCGAAGAGCTCGAATACGAGGTAGAGCCCTAGGCCGTTTCGATCGGCACGCCCTCACGCTGTTCAACCCGACCATCGGCATGGATCGCGAACCTTCCCGCCCCACGGTCATGGACCGGCTCGGTGGAAGGCCAGGGCCAGCCTCCGAATTGGGTTTGTCGGTAATCGAGCACGGCCTGCGAGATCTCCTCCGGACTGTTCATTACAAACGGACCCATCTGGAAGACCGGGGCACCGATCGGTTGGCCCTGCAAGAGAAGGAACTCGGCGGGGCTGCCGTGGTTGGTGAGGGCGGTGGCCAGGTCGGGTCGGAGGCGAGCTCCGGTGTTGGGAGCGATTCGATGTCCATCGACTGCCACGTCGGTGCCGTCGAAGAAATGGAGCATGCGATTGACGCCGGGGTGGGTGGAGGGGAGGTGCCACGTGGCTCCGGCCCCAAGCCGGATGAGCCATATCCCCAGTGTGGAAGAGTCGCGTGCCGCCCAGGAGTCGGGTGGGGGAGCGGGGGCGCGGTGGTTCTCGAAACGGCCGGCGATGATGTCGATGCTCGTCTGGCCGTCCGCGGAGAGAACAGTCGGGATCTCTTCGGACCACAGCATCCGGAAATAGGGCGGGACCATCTTCTGGCGGGGTGGGAGGTTGAGCCAGATCTGAAACAGTTCGAGCTCGTTGGCCCCCTCGGAATCGATGAGGGGAAACATCTCTGCGTGCTGGATTCCTCCGCCAGCTGTCAGCCATTGGGTGTCGCCTTGTCCGAAGCGAGCCGTGGCACCGAGAGAATCCGAATGATCGATAAACCCGCGGCGGACGACGGTGACGGTCTCAAAGCCGCGGTGCGGGTGCTGAGGGAAACCCGGCACCTGACGGCCGTGGTACATGCTCCAGCCATCCCGATACGAGAAGTCGGCACCGATCTGGCGTCCTGCCACTCCCGGCTGCGGGCCCTGGACGTCATTCCCGGCCGGGTAGTGATCGACGTGATGGACGGTGAAGATGAACGGGTCAAGCCCAATCCAGGGCATTGAGAGAGGAACGAGTTCGAGGACGGAGTTCATTGCACGCAGAACCAGTTGCCCTCGGGATCAAACATCTCGATCCAGATCTCGCCCGCCAATCCGGTGGCCTCGCGCTTGTAAGTGGCGCCAAGCCTTTCCAATCGATCCTTCTCCTCGGCCAATCGGACGCGGCGCTGGTCATCGGATAGCTCGCCTCCGTCTCCGACGGCGTTCACGTCGACGTGGACCCGCTGGTTGGGTTGGCCACCGTCATAACGCTCGAAAAAGATGCGGGGCCCATTGCCATCGGGGTCGACCACTGCCGAGAGATCATTGCGCTTTTCCCGCGGGATACCGACGGAGTCGGCGAAGTCATCCCAGGTTGCAAATCCGTCCGGTGGCGGCTGGACGATATAGCCGAGCGCCCCCGCCCAGAACTCAGCGAGCCGAATCGGATCTTCGCAGGCGAAGACGACCTGAATTGTGTGTGCCACCAACCCTCCTGCCTATCGTGAAAAGGTATGGACTTCGGGGTCGTTCTTCAAACCAACCCGCCCGCCCGAGAGGTTATTTCCCGGGCGGTGGCCGCGGAGCAGCTCGGTTTCGATTATGCCTGGACATTCGACTCACACGTCCTCTGGCAAGAGCCGTTCGTGATTTTCAGCCAGATCCTGGCCCAGACCACCAGGCTCAAGGTGGGGCCGATGGTGACCAACCCCGGCACCCGTGATTGGACGGTGCTCGCCTCGCTATTTGCCACATTGCACGACATGTACGGTCCCCGGCTCGTGTGCGGAATGGGACGGGGCGACTCCGCCCTCCGCTACATCGGGCGCCCTCCCACCACCCTCGAGACCACGGCGAAGGCAACCCAGGTCATCAAGGATCTCGTCGCCGGAAAATCGGTCGAGTACAACGGCAAGGAATTATCGATCCCCTGGGTGGGGTCCGGCTTCGACTTGCCGGTGTGGATGGCCGCCTACGGCCCCAAAGCCCTGGCATCGACGGGGACTCATTACGACGGTTTCATCCTCCAGCTGGCCGATCCTCAAATCGCCGAGTGGACAATCGGAGCCGTTCGCAAGGCGGCCTCCGAGGCGGGCCGTGACCCGGACTCCTTGACGATCTGTGTCGCCGCCCCCGCCTATGTGGGCGAAGACCTCGATCATCAGCGTGATCAGGTGCGATGGTTCGGGGGCATGGTCGGAAACCACGTTGCCGATCTAGTGAAGCGCTATGGGGATAGCTCAACCTCGGTCCCAACGGCGTTGACCGACTACATCAAGGCCCGCGAGGGATACGACTACGACCACCACGGCAAGGCTGGCAACCCTTCCACCGACTTCGTCCCCGACGAGATCATCGACCGCTTCTGCCTGCTGGGCCCGGCCTCAGCGCATCTCGAAAGGCTGCGCGAACTGGAGTCTCTGGGGGTCGATCAATTCGCCGTCTACCTCATGCACGACCAGATGGACCAAACCCTCGAGGCTTACGGAAAGGAGATCATCCCCTCCCTCACTACGCAAACCTTCGGTTGAGCTAGCGCCATAGCCGCCAGAATCGACGAAAGATCAACGATGAGACCAATTGTCGGAGCCATCGATCGCGCGCTGAATCATGTCCCTGACCATTCCCGGGTTCTCTTTGAGCATTCGATAGGTGATCCGAAGGACTCGCCAGCCCGCCAAGAGCGCATGGTTGTCACGGAGTCGATCGTTTTCGAAAGCCTCAAGGGTCGCATGCCATGCGCGCCCGTCTATTTCGATGATCAGCCGCCATTGTGGATACGCGAAGTCGACTCGTCCAGGTCTGGCTGACCGCCACGGGAGCGGAAATTGAAGTACGGGGTCGGGAAAACCCCAATCAGAAAGAAATCGCAACGCCAGTTGTTCGAGCTCGCTATCGGCGAGGAGGGTGATGCCAACTCGTGGCTCAAGGGCCCTTCTCATGGTCCGAATTCCTGGCTTCCCTCGCCTCGCGAGACGTTCAACCTCAACACAGATCGCATCGAGCGTCGCCCGTCGCTCGATGACCAGTCGGTCGATCATCCGGCCAATCGCTGCCGGCTTCAAATTCGCGGCGAGGTCGATGACAGTTCGAATGGGCGATGTGACCGGGAGGAGATCGATTGACACAACGTGGTCCGCGGTGAGGTCGGTCGATTGATGGACTACGACGTCCGGAAAGCGGTGAGTCCCCCGGATGCTGGTGGTAACGACTGCCAATCCGACGCGCAAGCCAGGCAGTCCGTGTAGTTCGGCTGCCGATTCGTGCGAGACCACTGCTCCCAAGAAGACACACGCCGCGGCTAGCCGGCCTCGGAGACTCAGGGCGAAACCGGGTAACAGGTAGAGACCGGGTCGTACAACCTTCCATCTTCCCGATTCAGTTCGGTGACGGATCGCGGCGGCGGTCATCCCACACGCGAGCGCCTGCCGCCGGGTCACATATCCCGACTGTTGGCCGGCGAGCGAATTGACGTTTACTTCGGCAGGCGTAATCACATGCCGAAGCATGCAGGCGATCGAAGGCGTTGCCTAGAGGGTTGACCGGTGGGCCTTTCCTTCGGCGATCCTGGTTGCTATGCAGCTAGCTCAACCGAAGGTTTGCGATAGCGAATCCGTTAACGGCCGTGTTGGGGGAAGCCCAGGTCTACTCCGCGGTAGATGGGGTCGGGCCATCGGGAGATCACGACTTTCTGGCGGGTGTAGAAACGGATGCCCTCGGGCCCGTAGATCGGGCTTGATCCGAAGAACGACGACTTCCAGCCACCGAAGGAGTAGAAGGCGAGGGGCACCGGGATCGGAATGTTGACTCCCACCATTCCCACCTGGATCTCGTTTCCGAACTTCCGCGCCGCTCCGCCATCGTTGGTGAAGACCGCCGTTCCGTTGGCGTAAGGATTGGCGTTGATGAGATCAATCGCTTCCTGATAGTGCTCGACGCGCACCATGCCCAGGACCGGCCCGAAGATCTCGTCCTCGTAGATTTTCATCCCCGGCTGAACCCGATCGAAAAGGGTCGGAGCGACGTAGAACCCTCCCTCGTAACCCTCTGGGGAGTAGCCGCGGCCGTCGACCACGAGGTCGGCCCCCTCCGCCTCGCCTTGACCGATGTAGCCCACGACCTTGTCCCGGTGTTCGGGTGTCACGAGAGGCCCCATCTCCGAGTCGGGATCGTGGCCGGGTCCGGTGCGGAGCTTGGCGATTCGAGCGGTGATGTGGGGAAGGAGACGGTCGGCGGCATCGCCCACCGTGACCACCACCGATATCGCCATGCACCGCTCCCCGGCTGATCCGTAGCCAGCCGAGACCGCGGCGTCGGCCGCCAGCTCCATATCGGCATCCGGGAGCACAACCATGTGGTTCTTGGCTCCGCCGAGAGCCTGGACACGCTTTCCGGCTTTGGTTCCGTTTTCGTAGATGTAGCGGGCGATCGGCGTTGATCCGACAAAAGAAACAGCCGCGATATCGGGATGTTCGAGGATCCGGTCGACCGCCACCTTGTCGCCGTTGACGATGTTGAAGACGCCGGGGGGGAGTCCAGCTTCCTTCAAGAGCTCGGCGCATAGCAGCGACGGCGAAGGATCTTTCTCTGATGGCTTGAGGACGAACGAGTTACCGGCGGCAATCGCAAGGGGATACATCCACATCGGGACCATCGCCGGAAAGTTGAAAGGCGTGATTCCGGCGACCACGCCCAGCGGCTGGCGCATCGTGAATGTGTCGACTCCGGTCGAGACCTGCTCAGAAAACTCGCCCTTCATGAGATGAGCGATGTTGCAGGCGAACTCCACCACCTCGAGTCCTCGCTGCACCTCGCCCAGTGCATCCGGCTCGGTCTTGCCATGCTCAGAAGTGATGAGCTTGGCGATCTCATGACGGTTCTGAACTACCAGCTCGCGAAAAGCAAACATGACGTTCTGACGCCGGGTGATGGGGGTATCTCGCCATGCCGGATAGGCCTCCCCCGCGGCCGCCACGGCGGCATCGACCTCCCCGACTCCGGCCAGCGCTACCTCGTTTTGCACCTCTCCTGTGGCCGGGTCGTATACCTTTCCGGTACGTTCGGGTTTCCCGGACCATTGCCGTCCGTCGATCCAGTGATTGATCATGGGAGAACAGTGAAGCACAATCTGAAGTTGACGTTGCTGGCCATCGCATTGGTTGCTTGCCAAAGCGGCGCCACGCCGTCGACGACCCTATCTACCCCGACCTCCTCGCCGATTGCCAGCACTACCACCGTGCCCGAGGGCCTCATCACCACGGTCGAAGACCTACCGCTGGCAACGGTCCAGATCGTCTCCACCGGCACCTTTGTCACCCCCGACTTCGGAACCTTCGAAGGTGGTGGGAGCGGCTCCGGATTCATCGTCGACCCTTCCGGCATCGCGGTCTCCAACAGCCATGTCGTCAGTGGTGCCGGCCTCCTCGACGTGCACATCGGCGGATCGGCAGAAACCGTCAACGCTCAGATCCTGGGAGTTTCCGAATGCAACGATCTCGCCGTCATCGATCTAGACGGCGAGGGCTACAGCTATCTCGAGTGGTACGACGGCGACATCTTCGCCGGCCTCGAGGTGCAGGCGGCGGGCTATCCGCTGGGCGAGCCGGAGTTCGCATTGACCCAGGGGATCATCTCCAAGGCCGATGCCCCGGGAGAGACGGAGTGGGCCTCGATCGATGCCATCTTGGAGCACGATGCCCGCATCCGCGGCGGGAACTCGGGAGGCCCCTTGGTCACGGAGGACATGAAAGTGGTCGGAGTCAACTACGCCGGCCGCGACGACACCGACCAGAACTACGCCATCAGCGTTGAGGAAGCGCGGAGGGTGGTCGATGAACTTGCCACCGGTCGCGATGTCGACTCGGTTGGGATCAACGGCTACGCGGTTACGGCCGATGACGGCACCACCGGGGTATGGGTGGAGACGGTTCAGCCCGGGTCGCCGGCCGACCAGGCCGGTGTGACCGGCGGCGACATCGTCACCCAGATGGCTGGAGTATCCCTGGGGCTGGAGGGGACGCTGGAGGAATTCTGCGATGTCATCCGCACTCAGGGCGAGCAGGGTGTGATTGATATCGACGTGCTGCGTTATGACACCGCCCAATTCCTATCCGGCCAGCTCAACGGCGAGCCGCTGACCGAGCTCTACTCGTTCGCCGAGGAGCTCGAAGAGGAGGCCACGGTCGCGGAAGACACGAGTGTTTATGCCGAGTACTCGGTTATCGCCGATGAC
>DATFFB010000030.1:0-29064 GCA_035250485.1 Acidimicrobiia bacterium | reverse complement strand
CCTGGTCCTGAGTCTCCCGGTGATCGGAGTCGTGTTGGGCGGCGTGGCGAGAATGCCGGGCGGCGCGGGCGTGTCCCGTTAGCCATCGCTGCGATCAGGTGAGGCGGGACATCTTCCCGTCGTCGGGGATGACGGCCCCGATCAACCAGCCGACGATGCTCACCACGATCGAGGCGAGGATGGTGTCCCAGAAGAACCCATCCGACGTCAGACCGAGATCCCAGATCCCCGACAGCCATACCGCGAACTGGAGGACCAGGGCGTTGACCACGAGGAGGAACAGCCCGAGGGTCAGTGCGATGATGGGCAGGCTGAGCAGACGCAGGATCGGCTTCACGAACGCATTGGCCAGCCCCACGATCACCGCGGCGATCAGGAACTGCCACCACGTCCCGGAGAAGTCGAAACCGTCGATCAACCATTGGGCCACCCAGAGGGCAGCCGCCGTTCCCAAGAAGCTCAGCAGGATCGCCATGCCGTCAATCTATCCCGCGAGGACGGACGATGTCGGCAAGGGCCGGTCGGCTGGTGAGCCGATTGGGTCAATCGTGCATGCGATCGTCGGCTGCCCTGCCGACGACGAACCAGACCGCATGCACCGGAACGTCACCGCGGTTGTAGAGACGGTGGGGCTCGGTCGAATCGAAGGCAATCGAGTCTCCGGGGTCGAGCCGGTACTCCTGAAAACCGATCTGGATCCCGAGCTGTCCGCTGATGATGTAGCCGTATTCCCGGCCGTGGTGCCGCATCAGGGACTCGTCCGGGGTCGACGCCCCCCCGACCTCGTATGTGGCGTGGAGGAAGTCGACGCCTTCCTCGGTGTCGGCGGTGAGCTCCTCCCACCGGACCCCCGAGGCGAGCTCGATCGATTGACGCTCGCCGGGGTGCACCAGGGGGGAGTGACCGGCACTGGGACGGGGCGTCGGGTAGGTGTCGGTGAAATCGTCACCTCTGATGACCCGGTCGAGGGACAGCCCGAGCTCGGTGACGATGGCGTAGAGAGTGCCCACGGATGGCTTGGACAACCCACTCTCCAGCTGGGAGATCAGTGACGGGGACAGACCGAGGCGTCGGGCGAGCTCGCGTTGTGAGATCCCCGCTTTGATCCTCTCCTCGCGCAGACGATCCCCGATCCGATCCAGCTCGGGGGGCAGATCGCGAGCGTGTTGCGGTTCGGTCACATCAACATCCAACCACCGTCGACATAGAGGTTCACACCGTTGACCGCCCGGTTCTCCAAGAGGAAGACGGTGGCATCGACCACTTCGGCCATGGTGGCGAGACGCCCGGTAGGGGTGCGGGCGATCACCGCGTCGAGCGTCTTGTCGGCCCAATAGGGGCTGTCGCCGACGATGCCCGGGTGGATCGCGTTGAAACGGATCGGTGCCAGCTCGACGGCCAGGGTCCGGATCAATGTGCTGATCCCTCCGTTGACGGTGGTGACCGTGGTGGAGCCGGGATAGGGGCGGTCTTTGGCTCTCCCCCCGTAGAGGACCACGGAGCTGGTGTCGGAGAGCCGGTCGAGGAGGGTGTGCACCGTCTCGGTGTAGCCGACGAGCTTCATGGTGGTGAGATTGATCGCTCGGGAGATCGAGTAGTCCCGCACCGGGTTCTCGTCCCGGTCGATCGCGGAGATGACCAGGCGTGACACCGGGCCTACTCCGGCGAGCGCGCCGGCGATCGTCTCCGGCTCACCGAGGTCGAAGGCGAGACTGGTGACGCCCTCGCCGATCTCGGCAGCAATGCCGGCGCAACGAACAGGGTCCCGCCCGGTGATGATCACGGGAGCCCCTTTGTCGCTGTAATGGCGAGCCACCTCCCGCCCCAGACCACCGGTGCCCCCGATGATCAGTACCGATCCATCCATGTCGTCTCCTCGATCGCAGACCGGCGAGGATAGACCCGGGAGGAGGCGGCGTGCAGTGCTGCTGAACAGTGGGGGCGAGCGATGTGTCCCAATTCCCCGGGTAGGCGGTCGTCAAAGTGTGTAGTGTCACTGTTCAGTGACTGACACCATGCTGACACTGGGTCTCGTCGGCGTCGGGCGCATGGGTGGTGCCATGGCACGCACGCTCGCCCGCGCCGGTTTCGACCTGACCCTGTGGAACCGGGATCCTGCCAAGGCGGAAACGGTCGCCGCGGACATCGGGGCACGCATCGCCGCGACCCCGGCGGAGCTGGCCGGCCAGGTGGACGTGGTGCTCACCAGCCTCGCCGACGATGCCGCTGCCAACCGTGTCTATCTCGGGGCCGACGGCGTCGTGGAGGGCATGGGCCCGGGCAAGGTGGCGATCGACACCAGCACCATCGATCCCTCCACCGTGCTCGCCATCGGCGCTGCGATCGCCGCCACCGGTGGCGCGTTTGTCGACTGTCCGGTATCGGGCAGTGTCTCCACCGTGGAGGCGGGCACTCTCACCATCATGGCCGGCGGCGACGCGGAGGTGATCGACCGCATACGGCCGGTGCTCGAGCCCCTGTCCACTCGTGTCGTGAAGACAGGTCCACTCGGATCTGGGGCGGTCACCAAGCTGGCTGTCAACGGTCTGGTGCACGGTCTCAACGTCGCCCTCGCCGAGGCCCTGGTGCTCGCCGAGAAGGCCGGGGTCGAGCGAGAGACCGCCTACGAGGTCTTTGCCGGAGGCGCCGGTGGCGCCCCATTCGTCCAGTACAAGCGGGAGGCGTACCTGCATCCCAACGACGTCCCGGTGGCCTTCAGTGTCGACCTCGTCGCCAAGGACCTCGAGCTCATCACCGGTCTCGCCGAACGCGTCGGGGCGCCCATGCGTCAGGCAGAAACCACACTCGCCATCGTCGATGCCGCGATCTCCGCCGGGCTCGGAGACAGCGACATGAGTGCCATCGCCACCTACCTTCGAGCCGGGGCCGCGTGATGGCGCATCACGTGGTCAAGAAGTCGGATGTCCTGGAGATGGTGACCCCTCCTGAGTTCGAAGGGCGCTCTCGCGGGTATCGGGGCGACCTCGTGGTGGGGGAGCACACCGAGGCAGTCCACACGGGGATCCGCATCGCCGAGATCGATCCCGGTGGGACGGTGGACACCCATCTCCACTCGTTCGAGGAGTCCTTCTACGTCGTCGAAGGCGATCTGGTCGTCGACCGGCCGGATGGCAGCTTCGCCACGTCGACCGGCGACTACGGGCTGATCCCGGTGGGGGTCCCCCACGCCTTTCGCAACGTCTCCGCCGCGCCGGTGAGGTTCATCGAGGTCAAGACGCCGACACCACGCGAGCGGTTGGGCTTCGACACCTATTTCCCCGAGCCGCTGCAACCCGGTGAGATGGTGGCCGGTTTCGACGTCCGCGATCCCCGCAACCGTGACTTCGGCCATGTCGACCGGGAGAGCTCCGACGCCAATCAGCAGACCCAGGACCGACTCGCCCTGAGCGCCAGCATGCGCACGGCCCTGCTGGTCTACAGCGGGATCACCGTGAAGATGATGATCGATTCGGATCTCGGAGCAGATCTCTCGATCATGTTCATGGTCCAGTACGAGCCGTGGGGGGTGGCCGGTCCCCACGATCACCCGCTCGAGGAGGCCTACATCATCCTCGACGGCGAGGTGCTTTCCCGTTTCGACGGAGTCGAGTATCAATTGGGCCCCGGCGACGTCGCGTGGGCCGGTGTGGGCTGTGTCCACGAGTTCCACAACCAGAGTGGGGAACGGGTGCGGTGGCTGGAGACGGCCTCGCCGCAGCCACCCGGACGGCACGCGTACCGGTTCCGGCGCGACTGGGCCTATCTGGAAGAGACCCTGGCGCGGGAATCCGGCCGGTAGACGAGACAGCTGATCGAGGAGGACGAAATGGCCGAGTTTCCGGTAGCAACCAGCCCCGCCCCCGGGGTGATGGCGGTCGATTGGGAGAGCCGCGTCGACTTCGAGCGGCTGCGCACCTACCGGCTCGACCGGGTCCGTCAGATGCTCACCGAATTCGACCTCGGCGCCGTCCTGTTGTTCGAGACGTCGAACATCCGATACGCAACCGCCACCCAGATCGGCTACTGGGCCTTCAACAAGGGTGAGCGTTGGGCATTGATCACCAAGGACGGCCGACCCAAGGTCTGGGACTTCGGCTCGGCGGCGAAGGCCCATCGTCTCCAGCTGCCTCATCTCTACGACACGGAGAACTCGGTGGGCGGTAACACCGGTCTGCAGGGTGCGATCGGCCCCGAGACGGGGCTCCACGCCCGTGCGGTGCGTGAGATCAAGGGTGCCTTGGAAGATGCCGGCGTCGCCTCCGAGAAGCTCGGTGTCGACATGGCGGAGACGGCGGTGCTCCTCGCTCTCCAGGACGGGGGTCTGCAGGTGGTCGACGGCCAGCAGGCGATGATGCGGGCCAGGGAGATCAAGAGCCCGGCCGAGATCATGTTGCTCACCCAGGCGTGCGCCATGGTCGACGGCGTCTACCAGGACATCTTCGAGATGCTCAAGCCCGGGATCAGGGAGTCGGACGTGGTCGGGATGGCCCACGCCCGGCTGTTCCAGATGGGCTCGGAGTTCGTGGAGGCGATCAACTCCATCGCCGGGGAGCGTTGCAGCCCCCACCCGCACGTCTTCAGCGACCGGTTGATCCGACCGGGCGACCAGGCCTACTTCGACATCATCCACGCCTTCAACGGGTATCGCACCTGCTACTACCGGACGTTCGTGGTGGGACGGGCTACCCAGGCACAACGCGACGCCTTCAAACAGTCGCGGGAGTGGATGGACGCCGCCATCGAGCTGGTTAAGCCGGGGGTCACCACCGACGAGATCGCCAAGGTGTGGCCCCGGGCCGAGGAGTTCGGGTTCGAGGACGAGATGGACGCCTTCGGGCTCCAATTCGGCCACGGGATCGGCGTGGGCCTCCACGAACGCCCCATCATCAGCCGGCTCAACTCCCTCGACGACCCGGTTGAGATCAAGGAAGGCATGTTCTTCGCCCTCGAGACCTACGCCCCGGCCGCCGACGGCCGCTCCGCGGCTCGGATCGAGGAGGAGATCATCGTCACCGCCGACGGCCCGAAAGTCATCACCCTGTTCCCCTGCGAAGAGCTGATGGTGGCCAATGAGTACTGACGCCCGCGGCGAACCCGGGGTTGATAGCGCCGAATCCGGCGCTATCAACCCCGGGTTCATGTACGACTACTCGCAACGTGAGCCACGTCTCCCCGCTCCGGTCGACCGGTCGCTGGCCGATGCCGACATCGACATGGAGACCCGCATCGGGATGTATCGCACCCTCCATGAGCTGCGACAGTTCGAGAAGCGCGCCTACGACCTCTTCATGCAGAACCTGGTCAAGGGGACCAGTCACCTCTCGTTGGGGATGGAGGCCATCGCCACCGGGGTCGGGGCGGTCATGCGCCCTGACGACTACACCTTCGCCACCTACCGAGGCCACGCCCACTCCCTCGCTAGGGGGATGGAGATGGGGCCGGCGATGGCCGAGCTGCTGGGACGGGAGAACGGTGTCCTCGGAGGCAAGGGCGGCTCGATGCACCTCACCGACGCAGCGCGGGGGATGATGGGCTCCTACGCGATCATCGGCGCCCACCTCTGCATTGCCAACGGTGCTGCGTGGTCGGCGAAGCTGCGTGGCACCGACCAGGTGGCCGTCGCCTTCTTCGGTGACGGCACCACCAACATCGGTGCGTTCCACGAGGCCCTCAACATGGCCAAGATCTGGGACCTGCCGGTGATCTTCGTGTGTGAGAACAACCTGTACATGGAGTACACGCCGATCGACCTGATCACCGCCGTGCCCAACCCCGCCGCCGATCGCGCCTCGGCGTACGGTCTGGAACCGGTCCTCATCGATGGCAACGATCCCGACGCCGTGTATCTCGCCGCCCGCAAGGCGGTCAGCCGCGCCCGCGCCGGGGGAGGGCCTTCCCTGATCGAGGCAGTCACCTATCGGACCGGCGGGCATTCCCGGGCGGACCCCGCCAAGTACCGGCCCGAGGCCGAGGTGGAGGCGTGGAAGGGGCGCGACCCGATCCCGGTCTACCACGACCGTCTGCTCTCGTTGGGGACGCCCGAGGAGCGGTTGAGCTCCATCGCCCGTCAGGTCGCCGACGCCGTCGACGCCGCCACCGAGTTCGCCAAAGCCGGGCGCGAGCCGGGCCCCGAGGTGCTGATGACCGAGGTCTACGCAGACGGAGGGTCGGCGTGGCGGAACTGAGCTACCGGGACGCAGTCGCCTACGGCATCGCCCAGGAGATGCGACGGGACCCGGCCCTGGTGATGCTCGGTGAGGACATCGCCGCCGCCGGCGGCGTGTTCAAGACCACGGTGGGGCTTCTCGACGAGTTCGGCCCCGAACGCATCTGGGACACCCCCATCTCGGAGCAGGCGATCCTCGGAGCGGCCATGGGGGCGGCGATGACGGGGATTCCGGTCATCGCCGAGATCATGTTCAGCGACTTCCTCGCCGTCTGCTGGGACATGGTCGCCAACGAGATCGCCAAGAGCCGTTACATGACCAACGGGCAGGTGAGCTTTCCCATGGTCATCCGCACCGCCAACGGTGGCGGATCACGCTTCGGGGCCCAGCACTCCCAGAGCGTGGAGAACTGGGCGATGATGATCCCCGGTCTCAAGGTGGTGGCCCCCTCCACACCGCAAGACGTGGTCGGTCTCCTGGCCGCTTCGATCCGTGATCCCGACCCGGTGATCTTCTTCGAGCACAAGTCGCTGATGGCCGGCAAGGCCGAGATCCCCGACGGCGAGATCGTGGACACCCTGGGCACCGCCCGTGTGGTCCGAGAGGGGAGTGACGCAACCATCGCAGCCCTCGCCTACATGGTGCCCCGGGCACTCGAAGCGGCGGAGAGACTGGCCGGCGACGGCATCTCCGCAGAGGTCGTCGACGTCCGTACCCTCGTCCCCCTGGACACCCGGACGATCCTCTCGTCCGCGACGAAGACCGGGCGCTTCTTCACCGTCGAGGAGAACCCGCGTCTCTGTGGCTGGGGTGCCGAGGTGGTGTCGATCGTCGGTGAGGAGGCCTTCTGGGACCTCGACGGTCCCAGCATCAGGATCACCACACCGCATATCCCGCTGCCCTCGGCGGCATCGCTGGAAGACCTCGCCATCCCGTCGGTGGACCGCATCCACACGACCATCCGCGACGCCATGGACACCGGGACCGCTTGACGATGGCCCGACGTCTCCTCGTCAAGGGAGGGTGTGTCCTCTCGCTCGACCGCTCGGTGGGTAACCACCCCGAGGCCGACGTGCTGGTCGAGGACGGCATCATCCGGGAGATCGGGGTCGGTATCAGGGCTCGTGACGCCGAGGTCGTCGACGCCGCCGACACCGTGGTGATGCCGGGCTTCGTCGACACCCATCGGCATGCCTGGCGATCACTGTTGCGCAACCTCGGCGGAGGGCCCGACACCGTGGATCCGCTCCTCTACGGCGGCGGTTACACGGCAGATGACGCCTATGTGGCCACCTTGATCGGTCTGCTCGGCGCCGTCGAGGCCGGTATCACCACGGTGGTCGATTGGTCGGACATCCAGGTCGACGACGCGTACACCGAGGCGGTGCTCCAGGCTCACATGGACTCCGGGCTCCGCACGGTCCTCGTCCACGCCGACGCCCCGTGGGCCCCGACCGGTGGCGAGGGCTTCCGACGGATGGCGGAGGGCGGAACCGCGGTCGGGCCGAGCACGACTCTGGCCTTCGGTCCCCAGGATCCGGCCGGTGTCGACCTCGAGCGGGTGCAGACGGCATGGGGTGTCGCCCGAGACGTCGGCGCTCGCATCCACGCCCACGTCGGGGTGACTCCCGGGGAGCGGGGTATCGCCGCGTCGCTCCTCGCCAAAGGCTTGCTCGGTCCCGATGTGACCTTGCTGCATGCCACCCATCTCGATGGGTCCGACATCGATGCGATCGCCTCGAGCGGCGCCGGCCTGGCGCTGGCCCCCACCCGGGAGATGACCACTGGACAGGGCGCTCCACCATTGCAGTCTTTGATCGATCGGGCGATCCGCCCCGGTCTCGGGATCGGCGACGAGACCGAGGGGCCGGGAGACCTCTTCGCCCAGATGCGTGCCGTCAACTCGCTGCAGCACGCCACGCTCTTCGATCTCAAGCTCGCCGGCAAGGCCGGTGTTCCCAACCTCCTCAGCACCCGTGATGTCATCCGCTACGGGACCATCCACGGCGCCAATGCCATCGGATTGGGTCAGGTGACCGGCTCGCTGGCCCCGGGGAAACAGGCCGACATGATCTTGCTCCGGGCCGACCGGCCCAACATCGCCCCGATCAACGACCCGATCGGCGCGGTGGTGTGGGGCATGGACACCTCCAACGTCGATTGGGTGGTGGTCGCCGGCACCCCGCTCCTGCGCAACGGCCAACTGATGGCCGACGTGACCGGGGCACGGGAGCGGGCCGAGGCGGCACAGGCGAGAGTGATGGCCGCCGCCGGTCTCATCGCCGCCGGCGGGGGTGGGTCATGACCAGTCGCGCGCCCTCAGCTGCCCTCACCCGCTTCGTGGTGGCGTCCCGCTACCTCCCCGTCTACCTGGCGCTGATCCTCCTGGTCGTCATCGCCGCCATCTGGGTCCCCGAGGCGCTGAGCGGCCCGGCACTCGCCGCGGTCGCCCCGTTCGGGGCATTGCTGGGCATGGCGGCGCTGGGTCAGATGCTGGTGATCATGACCGGCGGGATCGACTTGAGCGTCCCCGGCACCATCACCATCTCGGCCCTGATCGTGGTCGGGGTGGGACAGCAATCCGACGAGCTCCTCCCGGTCGCCATCGCCACGTCGATCGGGGTCGCCGCCCTCATCGGCCTGGTCAACGGGTTGCTCATCGGGGGGATCAAGCTCAACGCCCTCATCGTCACCCTCGCCGTCGGCCAGTTGGTGATGGGTCTGGTCAGCAGGTATGTGCTGACATTCCCGATCCAGAGCGCCGTCCCGCCGGCTCTGTCCGAGTGGACGTCGACCCGAATCGCCGGGGTGAGCCCTGTCTTCTGGATCGGCGCCATCGTGACCCTCATCCTCATCGTCGCCCTTCGCTACACCACGGTGGGGCGCAGGTTCCAGATCGTGGGCGCGAACCCGGTCGCCTCGAACGTCGTAGGAGTTCGGGTGACCATCAATCAGATCATGGTCTATGTGGTGGCGGCGGTGTTCTACGCAGTGGCCGGCATCGCCCTCGCCGGGATCCTGCGCAACCCAGGGGTCAACATCGCCTCGGCCTATCTGCTCGGGCCTATCGCCGCCGTGGTGATCGGCGGCGCTTCGCTGACAGGTGGTCTCGCCAGCCCGCTCTCGACGTTCGCCGCCGCCATCTTCCTCACCGGGCTCAATCAGATGATGCGCGCCCTGGGTCTGCCCACGTCGCTGCAGTTCGTGGTGTTCGGGCTGGTCATCATCGGGGGCATGCTGGTTTCGGGTGATCGGATCATCAAGGGCGTGGAGCGGGTGCTCCGAGAACGCCGGAGACCCGGTCGCGCGAATGGACGAGACGCACCCAATTCAATCGAGCTGTCGGGTTGAGAAAGGAGAAACAACCCGAGACATCGATGGTCGGACAAGCAACGAGTAGAGCGGCGAAGCCGCAAATGGAGGAGGAATGAAACGAACGAAGATCATCGGCCTCATCGCCATCCTGGCGATGCTGGTCGCGGCGTGCAGTGGTGGGGATGCTGACACCACCACCACCGAAGGAGAGGCACCGGGCACGACCGAGCCGGCTCCTGAGGGCACCACGACGACCGCGGCACCGGCCGATACCACTACAAGCGCAGGCGAGGCCGAGAGCCCGCTCGTCGAGTTCGGGGAAGACCCGGCCGCGGCGGACCCGGCCCTCGTCGAGAAGGCCTTGGGCCCGGTGGAGCCCTCGGATGCGGCGAGCTGGGACGTCGTCCTCGCCTCGATCGCGCGCGCCAATCAGGAGGTAGACCAGGCGACCATCGACAAGGCGATGGAATGCTGGAACAACACCGAGTGCGACACCGGCAGCGGTGGCGAGCTGGTGATGGGTTGGGCCGACGGCGGTGGCAAGACCGTCAACGTATGGCGTGGTGTGAGCCGCATGGAGGCGATCCTCCAGGCGCTCAGCTACCCCGAGATCGGCAAGATCGTGGCCACTGAGGCCAACTTCGATCAAGATCCGGCGGTTCACGTCAACGGGATCAACTTCCTGGTCCAGTACCCGGTCAGCTTCATCGTGGGCTACCCGGACTTCGGCGCCGCATTGGCACCGGCGGTCCAGGCGGCCGAGGCGGCGGGGATCCCCTACGTCTCGTTCTCCGCGGGCTACGTCGGTCTCCCCGGCTCCGAGGGTGCACTCACCCCCGGCACGGACTACACCGCAGTGGTTGGCGAGAACTTGTGCGAGCTGGGCAACAGCTTCGCCGAGATCCTGAACACCAACGTGCCTGCCGGTGGGGAGGTCGGGTTGCTCGGCGGTACGCCGAACAACGCCCTCACCCTGGGCTGGCAGCAGTGCATCGTCCCCGCAGTCACCGATGGTGGCCTCGTGGTCGCCAACCCGCCGGCCAACGAGAACACCACGACCGGTGACACGTTCTGGGTGAACAGCTTCGCCCTGGATGCGGTGCGCGGCCTGTTGACCACGAATCCGGAGATCGGGGGCTGGGCCTACGAGTACGCCGACGGGTTGTTCACAGCCCTTCAGGCGTACGACGAGCTCGGCGTACCCGTGCAGAACCTGAGCGTGGCCCTGCGCACCGACGAGCAGACGATGTTCTGCGACTGGGTGGAGCGGGCCGAGCCCACGTACAACATCTGGTTCTCGGCGGGAGGCAACTTCCAGTCGCGGACCGGGGTCACCACGGCCATGCTGGCGCTTCAGGGCGCCGAAGTGCCCGGCGAGGTCATCGTGCCTCACGTGATGCGCCAGGTGACCGAGGCCGACTGCAACCCGGATCGCGTCAACGACGTCGTCTCCGGCACCTCGTTGGTGCCCGACGCCGTCCTTGCCGAGATGTACGGCGGCGGATGAGCCAGAGCAATCCTGGAGGAGGATCGACGTCTGTTCCCCCGGCAGAAGCCGGGGGAACAGGGTCCGAGCTCGTCCTCGAGCTGACGGGTGTGTCCCGTCAGTTCGGGGCGGTCCGGGCGCTGACCGACGTCAGCTTCGAGTGCCGTCCCGGCGAGATCCATGCTCTCGTCGGTGAGAACGGCTCGGGCAAGTCGACCCTCCTCGGGATTGCGTCCGGGTTCGTCGAGCCCGATCTCGGGACCATCCGCATCGGAGGCAAGCCCCTCCGCACCGATTCACCGGCTCTGGCCCGCAAGCTCGGCCTGGCCATGGCCTATCAGGACGGCTCCTCGGTGGGCATGGAGCCGGTCAAGAACAACTTCTATTTCGCTGCGCCCCCGGACCAGCGCCCGCCCTACTGGCGACGCAAGAAATGGGCGCGTCGTCTGCTCGCCGAGTTCGACCTCGACATCGAGCTGTTCCCCGACGTCCCCGCCGGCTTTCTCACCATGGCGGAGCGACAGCTCTTCGAGGTGGCCAAGGCACTGGTGACGAACCCCAAGGTGTTGCTGCTCGACGAGCCCACCACCGCCCTCGGGCCCGACGAGGTCGAGGCGCTGCACCGGACCATCGTCGCCTGCAAGGAGAGAGGCGTCGGGGTGGTCTACGTCAGTCACCGTCTCCCCGAGGTGCTCGAGGTCGCCGACCGGGTCACCGTTCTCCGCGACGGCAGATATCAAGGCACCTTCGATGCGAGGACCACGACCGAGCACGAGCTCGTCGAGAAGATCGTGGGTCGCCCCTTCGAGGCGGCGTTCCCGGCGGCGAAGCACGTCGTCGGGGAGGCAGAGGCGGTCCTCGTCGTCGACGGTCTGCAGGGACAGTCGTTCGGGCCGGTCACCTTCACCCTGGAGGCAGGGGAGATCGTCGGCATCGCCGGAGCCGAGGGCAACGGCCAGCCCCAGCTCTTCGACACGCTCTCCGGTCGAACCCCACCCCGTGCCGGGCTGGTGGTCAATGCCGGCAAGGAGCTGACCCTGGTGTCGACTCATGAGGCCGTCTCCGCCGGGATCATGTTGTTACCGGGCAGCCGCAAGACCGAGGCGCTGATGGGCGTCCTCGGGGTCCGGGTGAACGCCACCGTGCAGTCGCTGCGCCGCTTCTCGGTGCTGGGTCTGCTGCGCCGCGGCAGCGAGCGCAAGGCGGTCCAGGCCCTGGTGGACCAGCTCGAGATCCGCACCCCGTCCCTGGAGCAGCCGGTCGAGTTCCTCTCGGGAGGCAACCAACAGAAGGTATCGGTGGCCCGCTCGTTCCTGCGCGAGCCCACCGTGATCCTCGCCTACGAGCCGACCCAGGGTGTCGACGTGGGCTCCCGATTCGACATCTACAAGGCGTTGCGGACCCGCAGCGACGCCGGCGCGGCCATCCTGGTCAAGTCGAGTGACCCCATCGAGCTTGCCGGTCTGTGCGACCGGGTCCTCGTCATGTCGCGGGGCACCATCGTCGAGGAGATCCCCGGCGACGAACTGGACGAAGTCCGAATCGTCGAGGCGATCGTCCGGGGCCCGGGCATGTCCAAGGCGGCGCGGTCCCCCCTCGGGGTGGCGATGCCCAAGACGGCTTCGTCGGCGGGATCGAAATGAGCAGCGAGTACACCGCCGACACCTGGGTCGACCGCTCGCGCCAGGCCGTGCGCAAGGTCATGCGCAATGCCAGGGACAAGAACAAATGGCGCAAGGTGGTCAAGTTCCGGCTGTGGATGCCCGTCGCTCTCCAGGTCCTGCTCATCGGTGGTCTGCTCTGGTACACGACCACCCGCTTCGAGGGTTTCCTCAACGCCACCAACATCTTCAACATCCTGATCCTGGCGCTGCCCTTGATGGTGGCGGCCATGGCCCAGACCCACGCATTGCTCGTGGGCTACCTCGATCTCTCGGTCGGGGCGATGATCAGCTTCGGGGTGGTGCTCGCCTCGTTCCTGATCGGGGCGGAGTCCGGCTTCTCCCAGATCCTCCTCGGCTCGGCGGTGGTCCTCCTCGCCGGCCTCGGTCTCGGGTTGGTCAATGCCGGTCTGATCAGGGGGATCAAGATCCCGTCGATCATCGCCACATTGGCCACCCTGTCCATTCTCGACGGGATCTCGTTGACCCTCCGGCCCACGGCGCAGGGGATCATCAGCCCCGACCTGGTCGCCTTCCTCACCGCCACGGTGGGACCGATACCCATAGCTTTCATCGTCATCCTGGTGGCCGGCGCCCTGCTCGATGTCTGGTTGCACGCCTCGGGCTCCGGGCTTCAGGTGCGTGCCGTCGGCTTCGACGAGACGGCTGCCAAGCGGGGCGGCATCCGCACCAACTGGGTGCGGGTCAGGGCGCTGCTCATCTGCAGTCTCTTCGCCGCCATCGCCGCCTTCTTCGTCATGGCCAGGGCCCCGCTCGGAAACGCCCAGATCGGCTCGTCGTTCGCCCTGAACAGCATCACGGCTGCAGTCCTCGGAGGCGCCTCGCTGGCCGGGGGGCGGGCCACGTTCGTGGGGAGCGCTTTCGCCGGGGTGCTGCTGGCACTGATCATCACCGTGCTCCCGTTCCTCGGCCTGTCGCCGGCGGACGGCCAGATGATCATCGGCGCCCTGGTCCTGATCGGGATCGTGCTGTTCCAGCTCGGTGATCTGAAGGAGCTGGTGAAACGCAACTTCCGTCGCGCCCGTCGTCTCGTGCTCGGCAGCCGGGTCGCCGTGAAGACCGCGCTCCCGGAGTTCTACCCGGCGGGGACCGACTTCAGGGTCCTGCCCACCGACCGCAAGCTGATCCGGGGCGGGACGATCCTCAGCATGGACCCCGCGGTCGGCGAGTTGGCGCAGGGCGACATCCTGGTCGACGGGGACCGAATCCTCGAGATCGGCCGCGCCCTCGACGTCGGGGCGGAGGTGGAGGTGATCGATGCCACCGGGATGATCGTGATCCCCGGCTTCGTCGACACGCATCGTCACATATGGGAGGGGCTGCTCCGCAACATCGGGACCGACGTCCCCCTCGAGGGACGAACGTCATACATCTCGTTCGTCCTCCACAAGCTGGCTCCCGTCTACCGACCCGAAGACGTCTACGTGGGCAACCTGGTGTCCGCTCTCGGGGCGATCGACGCCGGGATCACCACCCTGCTCGACTGGTCCCACATCCAGATCTCGCCCGCACACACCGACGCGGGTATCGAGGCCCTCCATGACTCCGGTCTGCGCGCCGTGTTCGCCTATGGGTTCCCCTGGTGGGGGAAGTGGGAGGAGCGCCAGCCCAGCTGGTTCGTCCGCGCTGCCAGCGAGCACTTCTCCACCAAGGACCAGATGCTGACCCTGGCGCTGGCGGCGCCCGGCCCGGAGTTCACCGACTTCGAGGTGTCCCGCGACCATTGGAAGCTGGCCCGGGAGGCGGACGCCCGTATCACCGCACACGTCGGAGTGGGCAGCTATGGGCTCGACTCCAAGCTCCAGGAGATGGGTGAGGCCCGACTGCTCGGGGCGGACACCACCTACATCCACTGCACGACACTCAACGAGACCGAGATCCAGATGATCGTGGACTCGGGGGGCACGGTCTCGCTGGCATCACCGGTGGAGATGATGATGGGCCACGGGATGCCACCGATCCAGAAGTTCCTCGATCGAGGCCTGCGGCCGAGCCTGAGCGTTGACGTCGAAACCAATGTCCCCGCCGATATGTTCAACCAGATGCGCTCGGTCCTGCCCTTGCAGCGGGCGCAGGCCGCGCGGTCCGGCAAGGATCCGGTCTCGGCCCGGGAGGTGCTGGCTTACGCCACCATCGAAGGAGCTCGCGCCAACGGCCTCGACTCCAAAGTCGGAACGTTGACACCGGGCAAGAAGGCCGACGTGATTCTTCTCCGCACGGACCGTATGAACGTCACCCCCCTCAACGATCCGTCCACCGCCGTTGTCACCGGGATGGATACCAGCAATGTCGACACGGTGATCATCGGAGGACGGGTGATGAAGCAAGGGGGGAAGCTGCTGCACGTCGACTGGCCGGCGGTCCGCGCCAGCGCGCTCGCCGCCCGCGACCGGGTCATCGAGAAGTCGGGCTTCAAGCTCCCCAGGATCTGAGCCTCGCGGATCGTGAGCCGGGTAGTCCCTCCTGTACTGGTGGTGGGTGCCGGAGTTTCCGGGTTGACCTGTGCGCTATCAATCCAGGAAGCGGGCTATCCAACTCAGATTCTGACCTCAGCCCTTCCGACCCAGACGACCTCGATGATGGCCGCCGCCGTGTGGACCATTCCGGGCACGGCGCCTGGATCCCGATCGTTCGAGTGGGCCCTCGCCAGCCGGACCAGGTTCTCCGAGCTCGCCCAGGAGCCCGCGTCGGGGGTATCGCCCCTCGTGCAACGGGAACTTGAAACCGAACCCTTCCACCCCCTCGGCTGGGAGGACCGATTTCCCTGGATCCGCACGCTCGATGCAAACGAGGTACCGCCCGGATACTCCGGTGGCTGGCGAATCGATGGCTTCCTGATCGACCCGACCTTCTACCTGCCCTGGCTCCAGACTCGTTTCGAGAAAGGTGGGGGCACGATCGAAGTCCATCGCCTGGGTTCACTCGATGAGACACGAGCAGAGGTGGTGGTCAATTGCAGTGGCCTCGGGGCCCGGGAGCTATGCGCCGATCAGGAACTGGTTCCCGTGCGAGGGCAAATCGTTGCCGTGCGGGCAGAGGGAATCCAGGAGGGCATCTCCTACGAGGGAGATCCGGAGCGAATCCGCTACGTCTATCCCCGCCGAAACGAGGTCATCCTCGGTGGCACGAGGGAAACGGGCAACGACAACCCGAGCCCCGATCCGCGGACGACTGAGCGGATTCTCCGAGACTGCCAGACCCTGGTCCCCGAGCTGGAAAAGGCGGTTCTGGTCGAGTCGAGAGTCGGCGTCCGGCCCGGCCGGCCAGCCGTGCGTCTCGAGGGTGATCGTCTCTCCGACGGCCGCCTGTTGATTCACAACTATGGCCACGGCGGACAAGGCTTCCTGCTCTCGTGGGGATGTGCCGACGAGGTGGTGCGTCTGATTCAGACCGCAGATTGATTCGGGACTCGGTGGCGCATAACCCAGACGATTCGAATCGCCGAGGCGATAAGAAGAATCGCAAAAAGGACCGCTGAGAGGGTGGGGTCGAGGCTGACCGCCAGCAGCGAGAAAAGGAACGAGGTCACAACCCCGGCGGCGCCGACCGTGAGCCCGATACGGAGGTCGGCCGTGCCATGGCGAACGTTTTGGATGCTGCCGATGATCGCGGTGGGAACGATGACGGCTAGTGAGGTCCCCTTGGCCAAAGCACTGGGGATCGAGAAGAGGATGTTCTGGGCGGGGACCATGATGACCCCACCGCCCACCCCCATCAGGCCCGCCAACGCGCCGGTGAACAGGCCCAGGACGACGAGCCCGAGGGCGATCCCGACATCGATCGGGAGGTGACCGGCGCCTTCTTCGATGTCGAAGACCATTCGGAGGGCGGTGAGGATCAAAAGGGCAGCGAATGAGCCCTGCAGAGTCCGGATCGGGAGGCTGCGGAGCAATCTGGTTCCGATAACGGTTCCCGCGGCTGAGCCGATCAGGAGGAGAAGCGCCACCACCCAATCCACGCTCTCGCTCAACGCATAACCGATCATGCCGGCCAGGCCCATCGGCGCCACTGCCACGAGAGAGGTGCCCTGGGCGAGGCGCTGATCCAGGTTCAGGAAAGAAACGAGGCCCGGGACCACGATGATGCCGCCACCGACCCCAAAAAGCCCCGAGAGCATGCCGGCAAATATCCCGATACCAATCGCCATACCTACCGAACTACCGACGCGGACTCCCGCGAGGGGGGCGCCATCACCCATCGACCGTCATGCCCTTCGTCCCGGGCTCAGCGGAACCAACAGGCGGCAATATTGCCGGCGCCCTTGTCCTCCAAGGGAGGCTCTTCGGACCGGCAGCGATCCTGGACGATGGGGCATCTGGTATGGAACCGGCACCCCGGTGGAGGGCTGATCGGGTTCGGAATCTCTCCAGTCAAGGGAACCCGCCGCCGCTCGCGTTGTAGAACCGGATCGGGTATCGGCACCGACGACAGCAAGGCCTCGGTGTAGGGGTGAGTGGGCCGGTCGTAAATCGCATCCCGGTCAGAAAGCTCGACCAACTTTCCGGAGTACATGACGGCGATTCGGTCGGAGAGGTGACGGACCACCGAGAGGTCATGGGCAATGAACAGATATGTGAGTCCGAACTCGTCCTGAAGGTCGGCCAGCAGGTTGACGATTTGCGCCTGGATGGAGACGTCAAGCGCCGACACCGGCTCGTCGGCGATGATCAGATCAGGACGGAGGGCGAGGGCACGGGCGATCACCACCCTTTGCCGCTGGCCGCCGCTGAAGGAGTGGGGATATCTATCGGCCGCATCTTTCGGGAGACCGACGATTTCCAACAGCTCTAAGACTCGCTCCGAGCAGGCCTCGGTGTTCGGCTCCAAACCGTGCACGATCAGCGGTTCGGAAACGATGTCGAGGACTCGCATCCGGGGGTTGAGCGATCCATAAGGGTCTTGGAAAACCAACTGCATATGACGACGTAACTGGCGCAGCTCCTCGCCCTTGACACCGGTGATGTCCTGGCCTTTGAAGACGATGCTTCCGGCGGTGATGGGAACCTTGCGCAGGATTGCCCGGCCGGTGGTCGATTTGCCAGATCCGGATTCGCCCACCAGTCCCAGAGTCTCGCCCCTCTTGATGTCGAAGGTGACACCGTCAACCGCGTGCAGCACCTGCTTCTGGCGGCCCCAGAAACCCGCCCGTCCGACCGGAAAGTGGACGGTCAGGCCCTCGACTCTGAGGAGGGGCTCGGTGTCAGTTTCCGGCAGCGACGGGCGCACCGACGGTTCTGATATCGAATGCACGGTGACACGCAACCTTCCTATTGGGGAGATGTTCAATCAGCTCGGGCGAAACCTGCACGCACAATTCGACTGCCAGCGGACAGCGAGGAGCGTAGGCGCAACCGACCGGCGGCCGAATCAGATCGGGCGGAGCCCCGGCGATGCTCACTAGTTTCTGCACTACGACATCGAGCCGGGGGGTCGAGCCGATCAGGCCCCACGCATAAGGATGGCCGGGGTCGGAATAGATCTCCTCGGCTTTGCCGGTCTCCACGATCCGGCCCGCGTACATGACTGCCAGGCGCTGGCAAAGGCCAGCCACCACCCCGAGGTCGTGGGTGATGAGGAGCACCGCCAGACCAAGGTCGGTCTGCAGTTGCTGAATGAGCTCGAGGATCTGAGCCTGGATGGTGACGTCGAGGGCGGTGGTTGGCTCGTCGGCAATAAGCAGCTCCGGCTCGGAGGCCAGCGCCATGGCGATCGCCACCCGCTGATTCATCCCGCCGGAAAATTCGTAAGGGAACTGCTTCACCCGCTGCCGAGGGAAGGAGATACCGACCAGATCAAGCAATTCGACGGCCCGCTTCTCGGCGGAGGATCGGTCCATTCCCAAGTGATGCCCTAGTACCTCGCCGATCTGGTCTCCGATCTTCATCAATGGGTTCAGCGAGGTCATCGGGTCCTGAAAGATGATCGAAATCTCTTTGCCCCGGATGCGATCGGAATAGGCCTGGCCGTCCTTACCCAAAAGAGACTTTCCCTTCCAGCGGATGTCACCTGCGACAATCCTGCCTGGCAGTTCGATAAGCCCCATCACCGCCCGGGAAGTGACGCTCTTTCCCGAGCCCGATTCCCCCACCAGGCCGATGGTTTGACCACGATCGAGGGTGAAACTGGCGCCCCGGACCGCCTGGACCACGCCCCTCCGGGTAAAGAATGAGACCTGCAAGTCGTCGACGGCGAGGAGGGGGACGTCGAGCGGCGTTTCCAGGTCAGGCACCCCGGCCACCCATGGTTCCCACTCCGGCCGCAAAACGCTTCTCGCGCTCGTGGGGATCGGCCACGATTCGCAGCCAGCTGGCGAAGAGATTGGCACCAAGCACGGTGAGGGCGATGGCGATGCCAGGAAACGTCACCAGCCACCAAGCATTGAAGACATACTCCCGTCCGATCGCCACATCGAGGCCCCACGACATGGCGGGAGGCTGAATGCCCAGACCGAGAAAGGAGAGCGCCGCCTCAGCCAGGATGGCGCTCGCGAACTCCAGTACCGCTAGTGTCAAAAGTGGCGCCGCCAGGTTGGGCAAGATGTGGCGGAAGATGATTCGCTTCGGCCGCGCTCCCACGATCTCAGCTGCTTCCACGTAGGGAGTTTCTTTGGCCGAGAGGACCACACCTCGCACCAGCAGCGCATAAACCATCCAGGCGTTGATAGGAAGGATGACGATCAACACCAGAAGGCTCGGCCGAACGACTGAGAGGATGACCAGGTACAACAGCAATCCCGGGAAGGCGAGCTGGGTGTCGAGCCAGCGCATGATCACGCTGTCGACCCGGCCGCCGTTGTAGCCCGCTAGTAGCCCCAGAACAGTGCCGACGGTCCCGGCGATAGCCACCACCCCGAGGCCGACAATCAGCGACACCCGCGAGCCGAAGATGATCCGCGAGAGAACATCCCGGCCGAGGTTGTCGGTGCCGAGGGGATGTTCCAACGACCCTCCCTCGAGCCAGAAAGGTGGATCGAGCCTGGCAGACAGGGACTGGGCGGCGGGGTCGTGGGGGGCAAGTAGTGGAGCTGCAATTGCCACCACAATGAGCGACGACATCACCAGCAGCCCGAAGAAGCCCGCCTTGTCCTTCCAGAGCTCACCTACTACCCCGGCGAATCGACGGGTGATGCCGGGAGTGCCGATACCAGGAGCAGCTACGGTCTGAGCCATCATGCCTCCTAGGTGAGCTTGATCCGAGGGTCGATGTACTTGTAGGCGACGTCCATGAGGATGTTGATGGTGATGATCATCAGGGCGACCACGAAGACGATGGCCTGGAGGAGTATCAGGTCCTGACGGGTGATGGACTGGATCGCCAGGAAACCGAGACCGGGCCAGGCGAAGACCGTTTCTACCACTACCGAGTATCCCGCTAGGGCCCGGATTATCTCCCACCCTGTCATCGTCATGACGGGCACCGCGGCGTTGCGGAAGGCATGAGCTCCGATCAAGCGACGGAAGGGCACGTTCTTAGCTTTAACCAACGCCACATAGCTCTTGTTGAGCTCGTCGATCATCGCCGACCTCGTCAGCATCACGAGCCGCGCGGCCGAAGGGAGAGCGAACGTGATCGTGGGCAGCACCGCGTGCATCAAAGTGCCCGACCCGAAGATGGGAAAAATCTGGAGTTGCACCCCGAAGATCACGATGAGCAACAACCCAAGCCAGAAGTTGGGCATCGAAAGCCCGGTAAGGCTCAGGGTGACCAGGAGCCGATCAAGAAAGCCACCCGGCTTGAGCGAGGTGAGGATCCCGAGTGGGATCGCAATGATCACCGCCAGCACCATCGATGCCCCTACCAGCAGGAGCGTGCGAGGCAGGGCTTCGAGCACAATCTCCAGCGCCGGACGGTCCTGCCATAAGGAGTTGCCAAAATCGAACCGCAGTGCCGAGCCGATGAAGTCGAAGAACTGGACGTGGAGGGGGCGGTCGAAACCCAGCTGAGCAGCGAAGGCGGCCCTCTGCTCCGCGGTTGCCTCGAGCGGAAGCATGACCCGGACCGGGTCGCCGATGAGACGGGTGACCACGAAAACCACCACGGTGACCCCGATCACCACAATCGCTCCCTGGAGGATCCGCTTGAGCAGGAACCGCCCCATTGATGGTCTCCTTCTTCGTCGTGTGAATCTCCCCCGGGGCCCGGGGGAGATTCACCACGTGCTTAGGCGCTTACCGTCATTTCCTTGACAAGGATCTTCGCATCGACCCGCGGCTGCCACTGGAGCCGCTCACTCATTCCGTAGACATCGTTGATATTGAGCATGAAGAGGAAGTAGGCCTCGTCACACGCCTTTTGCACTGCCTGGTGATACAGGGCCTCGCGGGCGGCAACGTCGGTCTCCGAACGGGCGTCGTCAATCCAGCCCGCCAATTCCGCGTCATCGTTGGAGGCTCCGATCCCGTCCAGGTGGTAGTAGGCCGAGAGCTGGCGATCGGCGTCCAGCAGCTCATTGGAGCTGGTGACGTAGATCACCGGCGGACGAATGTCGCCGAAGAGCCGGTTGAGATACTCATCGAACTCGAAGATCTGAACCTCGGGTACGAGTCCGACCTCGGTAAGGAAGTTGCCCACCACTTCCACCACTTCCCGGTCCTTCAGCCACCGTCCTGAGGTCCCGATCAGCTCGACCGTGGCTCCTTCGGCGCCGGCCTCGGCGATCAGGGCCCGGGCGGCGTCGGGGTCGTAGCCGTAGGCCTCCAGGTCGGGGTTGTAACCGAAGAACGTCTCGCTGAGAATCTGACATTGGTCGACCGTGGCGTTGCCGCCGAACAATTCATCGGCCATGGCTTGCTTGTCCACGGCCAGGTTCATTGCCTGCCGCACCCGCACATCGGCCGTGGCTCCCTCGGTGGTGTTGATGATCAGCATTGGATGCTCGAGCCCGGTGACCGAAGCGGACTGCGGGGCTGATCCCACGTCCTCAGGCTGGAGGTTGGTGATTACATCGGCGTCGCCGGCGATGAGAGCGGAAAGACGAGTCCCCGCCTCCGGTACGAATCGAAAAGTGACTCTGGCCACATTGCTCGTGTCGCCCCAGTAGTCCGGGTTCGCCTCGAGAGTCACGTGATCCCCCCGCACCCACTCGACGAATTGGTAGGGGCCGGTTCCCGAAGGGTTCTCGGCGAAGGCGGCATCACCCGAAGCAGTCGCCGGGACCATCTTCATCCAGTACATGCGGGCGGGAAGAATCGGGTCGGGCTCGGTGGTGAGAATGTTGACTGTCGTGTCGTCGACCGCCTCCGCGCCGGAGATCGTCGCGAAGAACGAGACCTGCTCCGAAGCGAAATCGGGGTCGATGATTCGATCGACGCTGGCCACCACACTCTCGGCGTTGAACGGCTCTCCGTTGTGGAAGGTGATCCCTTCCCGGAGAGTGAACTGCCACGTGGTCTCGTCGACCTGAGTTGGCTCGCCCGCGGCCAGGCCCGGAACCAGTTCTCCTTCGGGAGTCCTTGCCATCAGGGTCTCGTAGATGTTGTCGCTCACCGCCCGCTCGTTCCCGTCGTCTCTGATTTGGGGATCGAGCGTGGTTGGCTCACCCGCCAAGATGATCGTGATTTCGGCCGACTCCGCCGGCGGCGAAGTGGCCTGGGTGCCTCCGCCGCCGCTAGTTGTCGCTGTACCGCCGTCCCCCGTCGTAGTTACGGTGCCAGTGCTACACGCCACTAGCAATAGACCCACAATCAGGGCCAGGGCCTCTCGTTTCGATCGCATATCCAAAGGCTCCTTTTTCGAACGGCCGCAACAGCCGTGGGGCTACTGTATACTGTGGACAGTATGGCCACGTCAACCGGAACTGGCCCTCTTTCCGGTGACGGCGAGCAGAAGCCGGCGACTGCGCTGGTACCCCTGGGTCGGGCCCACCTCCCACTAAGCGAACAGATCGCCGACGAAATCAGGGCGGCGATCCTGGCGGGGCGGTTTCGACCAGGCGAACGCCTGATGGAAGAGGTGTTGGCGACCGAATTCGGTGTCTCCCGCAATCCGGTGCGCGAAGCTTTGCGCCAATTGAGCGTGGCCGGGTTCGTCGAGGTCGTTCCTCGCCACGGCGCCTCGGTGGCCACTCTCGGAGTCCAGTCGGTTCGAGAGCTCTTTGAAGTGCGCTCGGCGTTGGAAGCTGTGATGGCGCGCCTGGCTGCCGACCGCATTACCCCGGATCTGGCGGCGGCGTTGGCTGAACTAGTGGTGGAGGGACAGCGCGCAGCCAACCACCAAGAGCTGGACAAGCTGCCCGGCTTGAACACCGCCTTTCACAATGCGGTCGCCCGAGCCGCGGGTAATTCACGATTGGTCGCGCTGAACGAAACGGTGCGCGACACCATTCAATGGGTATATGCCCGCGCTCTTCGCGAGCGCGCCGTCGACTCGTGGAAGGAGCACACCGAACTGTTCGAAGCCATCAAGAGCCGAGACGCCACCCTGGCGGCACATCTTGCCCTCGATCACATCAATCGGGCCGAAGCTGCCTACCTGGCTGCGATGGCAGGCCATGACGGCGGGTAGGCCCAAACCCCTGACGCCAAAGGAAACGGAGCGAACCTCATGGCTGGGGTTGGCAGCAGTGGTGGCGACCTACCTGTCCATCAGTGTGGCTGAGTCGATACTCGCACCGTTGTTTCCTTCGATTGCCCAGGCGATGGATCTCGGTGTTTCCTCAGCCGGGCTGACATTCGGCATACTGACTGCCAGCATTGCCCTCGGGAACCTGGCAGGCGGCTGGCTTCTCGGTGTCCTGCCCCTCAGAGCGGTAGCGGTGCTCAGCCTCGGCATCGCTTCTGCCGGCTGCGCTTTCGCGTCGGTGTCAGGAACGTTTCGTCTTCTCCTCGTGTCGCAGGGGGCCATAGGACTTGGAGTCGGAATGTTCTTCGCTCCCGGCCTAAAGGCCGCTGGTTTGGCGGGAGGCAGTAGCCGCCGGGGCCTGGCCATGGGAATCTTCGGTGTCGCATTTTCGGCCGGGCTCGCCGCGGCTGCGTTCCTGGCCGCTCGCGTGGCTCCCGCCGAGTGGCGGGACGCCTTTGTAGTTGCCAGCTGGGCTTGCGCGATCGGCCTCCTTGTTTTGCTGATCATCAAGCTCCCCGACGCCCCGGAGGTGAGCCGCAAGCGCGGTGGGCTGAGTGCAATGCCTCTGCCGGTGATGGTGGGAACTGTGGGCACGGTTTCTCAATACGGCACGGTCGGGTTTCTCGCTCTTTTTGCCGTGACCAACTGGGGGTTTGGACCGGCGCAAGCGGCGACGATGCTCGCCGTAAGCCGCGTTCTTTCGGCTCCGGGAAAAATTGTGGTTGGTTCCGTAGCCGATCGCGTGGGGAGCCGCGTCACCTTGCGGACAGTGGTTCTGCTTTTGCTCGTAACCGGAGTTGGCTGGTCGCTTTTTCCGCCTTCGGCTCTAACGACCGTGGCGGCGGTGATCTTTGCGGCAACGGTCAGCGCCCTCTTCCCCATCGCCAACCTCGTTGCCTTTGAGCGTTTTGGAGGCCAGGGATCGATGCTGGGGACATATCGCTCTGCGCAAATCGCAGTCGGGTCGCTCGCCGCCTTCCTGATCGGAATCCTGGCTGAGAGCCAGGGTCTGCGGGCGGTCCTCGCGGTCTGTGTGCTGATACCGGCCGTGCTTCTGATTCCCTTGCAAAAGCCGTTGGCGGTCACGTAATGCTTTATCTCACCGACGCCGAAGTCGCCGCCGTCCTCACTCCGGCAATGGCCGCCGATGCGATAGAGAATGCCTTTCGCTCACTAGCCGAGGGCTCCTCGGCTGTGCAGGAACGGGTGAGGACGATCACCCGGGCGGGAAAATTGAGCATGGTCGGAGGGGTGATGATGGACGAAGACCGGGCCGGGGCCAAGGTCTACCCCACCACCAAGGACGGTCAGTTTGGGTTCGTAGTTCTCCTCTTCAAGCTCTCGACGGGTGAGCCCCTGGCGATCATGAAGGGCTCGGCCCTGACTGAGATTCGGACCGCGGCCACCTCGGTCGTAGCAGCTCGCTATCTGGCACCGCCCCATCCTCAGGTGCTCCTTTTGTTCGGCTCCGGCCGCCAGGCTTCCTCCCATGCCGTGGCTTTCGCTGCCCAATTCGAGCTTTCTGAGATCAGGCTGATCAATCGTCGGCCTGCCGATGATTTCGCCAAAAGGATCGAGCAAGCCACCGGCGTTTCCACCGTGCAAGTGAACAGCCGTCAGGCTGCCCTCGAAGATGTCGACCTGATAGTCACGGCCACACGATCGATCGAGGCCCTCTTCGACGGTGCACAGCTTCCCCGGCGCTGTCACATCTCAGCGGTCGGAGCCACGACTCCCGAGAGCCGCGAACTCGATAACGAAACCATTGCTCGAGCCGAGACAATCGTGGTCGAGTCGATCAAGCAGGCTCGAGTCGAGGCCGGAGATCTTCTGCTGGCCGATGAGGGCCGCGTATGGGAGAAGGTCGTAGAACTCAGTGCCGTAGTTTCGGGTCATGCTCCCGCCCGACCCGAAGGAGTCTCGCTGTACAAATCGCTCGGCATCGGTCTGGAAGATGTAGCTGTCGCCGACGCCGTTTACCGTGAAGCCGCTGCCAGGTCGGTCGGCACGATGCTCAAGGACTAGCCGTGGGTGGGTTGATATCGGGATCGACGGCGATCATGGCCGAACAGTCCACCGGCCGCGGCATTGAGGGTGTCGTCCTCGCGGCGGCCCCGATGGCAGCTGCGCTCGGAGCAGAGGCTCTCCGCCAAGGCGGGAACGCCTTTGACGCCGTCGTTACCGCAGCTCTGGCGGAAACAGTATTGCTTCCGCCCAAGTGTGGTCTGGCCGGTGACCTCGTGGCCTTGCGGCTGCAATCGGAACAAGCGCAACCAGATGCCTTGTTGGCTATCGGCGGCGCCCCGCATCGTTTGGCCAAGATCGCGGAAAGAGGGGAATTGCAAGTCACCGGTCCTGCTTCGGTCGGGGTTCCCGGGGCACCGGCCGGATACGACCTCCTGGCGACCGCGGGAGTGCTCGGGCGAAGCCGGCTGGCCGCCCCCGCGATCCGAATCGCCCGGAGAGGATTCCCCTGGGCGCAGATCTGCACCGCGCTGGCGATGGAAGCGACTGACTTGGTGGAGCGCCACAACCCCGAAGGGACGGTTTACTTTCCGGACGGAGCCCCCATCGCTCCCGGCGCGGTCGTCCGCTTGCCGGGAATGGCCGCCCTGCTCGAAGAGTGGGTGAGACGGGGAGCGGAGCTCTTCTGGGGAGCCGTCGGGGATGTCGTTGCCGGCTCGGTGATCCGCCGCGGCGGAGTGATCGAGGCGTCTGACTTTCGATCGGTGAGGGCGCAATGGGAACCGGCGGCAACGAGGATGGTGGGTGATCGGCGGCTGTGGGCAACGCCGGCCCCGACCCATGGTCCGTCGCTGCTCGAGGCGCTGGCCGATGCCCGGCCCGGAGACGGTGCTGGCGCGATCTGGGATCGGGTCACCAAGGTCATTGCCAGTCGAAGCGATTTGCTGGGTGACCCGTCCGGGACATCAATGGTGAGCGCCGCCGATGCCGCCGGCAACGTGGTCGTGGTGATCCACTCCAATTCCTTCCCACGTTTCGGGAGCGGACTGGTGGTCGATGAGTTCGATCTGATTCTCAACAACCGGCCCGGGCGCGGCTTCTCCACCAACCCGGGACATCCCAACTTCCCAGCGCCCGGAAAACGGCCGGCCACGACGCTCCATGCCTGGGCGATCAGCAACGACAGAAGCATCCCTCAATTCCTGGGCGGAACCCCGGGCGGGGAGAATCAGATGCCTTGGAACGCCCAGGCGGTGAGTCAAATCATCGCGGGCGAAAGGGACCCAGGAGCTCTGGTGGTGGCGCCCCGGTGGGAGATGCTCAGCGACGGAGGGGTGGCGATCGAGGAAGGGTTCGACCCAGACGGGATCGAAGAACTTCGCTCCCGCGCAACTAACACGACGGTCGTGCCGGCGTTCCACCTGAGATGTGCCCAACAGGTCATCGCCCGGCCACCCGCCGGCGGGGTCGTGGTGGGGGGCGTCGATCCCCGTACCGGTGGGGCGGCCGTGGCTGTCTAAGCCGTCGCCCTTTGACAGACAGCCTCGGGCCCCGCGCTATTCGGAGGCAAGCTCCTTGATGGCTTCCATCAGCATGATGTGCTTACGAGTATCGAGCCGCATCGCCTCCACCAGAGTCGACCACCAGGCGGTGTCGGCTACCTCGGTCACGATTCTCTCGAGCTCCTTGAGCTCGCGTTCGTCGTCTCGTTCCATTTCGAGCAGGCCCTCGGTCATCTCGATGAGATGCTCTCGCTCATCCCCGACTCCGGCCGCGACGTCCTTGCCGATCCGGCTTTCGATGTCCTCACGTCCCGAATGCTCGGACCGCATCCAGTGGATCATGTCCTGAAAGAGCCGGTGATGGCGAACTTCATCGTCGATCACCATCTGGATAAGAAACCGGACTCGGTCGCTCTTCGTCTCCTCCGCCAAGTGCGCGTAGGAGCGGAGCGCCTCCCGTTCTGTGTCCATGTGCTCCTGCAAATAATGCGTGAGCTGCTGCGCCCAAAGGTCGATGTCAACCAACTCGAGGCCTCCTTCTACGAGCCCATGAACACGGTTCGCTGCTGGGTATAAAAATCCATCACGGTCGGTCCCAGCTGTTCCTTGTGGGTCCCGGTCCCCGACATCTTGATTCCTCCGAAGGGGGCCGAGAGCGAGGTTCCGATCGTCGGACGATTGACACGAACCACGCCGGCCTGGGAGTCGCGAGCGAAGCGCTGGGCGCTCGCCAGGTCGGTGGTGCAGATGGCAGCGGTCAATCCGTACTCGGTGTCGTTCGCCCGGGCAATGGCCTCGTCGATGCTGGTGACCCGCTCAAACCCGATCACCGGGCCGAAAACTTCGGTGCAGGAGATGTCCATGTCCGGGGTGACGTCCGCCAGGATGGTGGGCGGGAAAAACCAGCCATCGTCGAAAGGCTCTCCCACCAGTCTGCGGCCGCCGGAGACAAGGCGAGCCCCGCCCGCAACCGCGCTCTCAACCACCGCTGCCATGCTGTCGACGGCCCGCTCATCGATCAATGGCCCCATCTCGACGCCGTCGTCCAGTCCCGGCCCGACTCGGAGCTTGCCGGCGGTCTCGCTGACGAGCTCGAGGACCGCGTCGTGGATGCCATCCTCGATGATCACTCTTCCGGCCCCAGTGCATGCCTGACCACTGAGGGCGAAGGCGGATCGCACGATTACCGAGGCCGCCCTCTCGGGAACGGCATCGTTGAGGACGACGACGGGATTGTTTCCACCGAGCTCGAGCTGGGCGCGTCTGCCTAGCCCCAGGGCGGCATGGATCTTCCTGCCGACCGCAGTCGAGCCCGTGAACGTGATTGCCCTCACTCGCTCGTCGGCCACCACCAGGCTTCCAGCCCCGAACCCATGGACGACGTTCACAACCCCACCAGGAAGGCCGGCATTCTCGAGCGCTCCGGCCAGCCTCTCCCCCATCAGTGGCGTCATCGAAGAAGGCTTGAAGACGACCGTATTGCCGGCGGCCAGCGCCGGTCCAATCTTGCGCGAGGCCAAGCTCAAGGGAAAATTCCACGGGGTGATAACCCCCACTACTCCGATGGGATCAATCATGGTCAGCACCGAAACCGTGGGGTCGTCGGTGGCGAAGGTGGTCCCCTGCAACCGCAGCGCCTCGCCGGCATAAAGTCTGAAGTTGTCGGCCGTACGCTTGACCTCGTTACGGGCATCCCCGAGCGGCTTTCCCATCTCAGCCACCATTTCCCGGGCGATGGCATCCACTTCTTGGTCGAGGATGGCTGCGGCCTTGTTCAGGAATGCTGCCCGAGCGGGGGCCGCGGTCGCTCCCCACCCCGCCCGCGCCTCCTCGGCCGCGGCCACCGCGGCCTCGACGTCGGCCGGCTCGGAATCGGGAGCAATCGCAATGACGTTCTTGGCTGCCGCCGGGTTGCGCACTTCAAAAGTTGCTCCCGTCGCAGAGGGAAGAAGTTTTCCCCCGATGCGGTTGCGAACCGATACCGGAGCGGCGATCGCTGTGGTCACGTCTCCCACTTCGAGTAGTTGGGCGTCTTGCCGAGATAGTTCATCAGGGCATCAATCCCGGCTTTGCAACAGGCGATGTCCTGCTCACCATTGCCGCCGCTGGCCGCAATCCCGCCGACCACCTCTCCGTCCACTTCGATCGGCCAGCCACCCACGAAAATCGTGAACTTTCCCAGATGCTGGGTCATGATCCCGAAGGCTTCCTCCCCTGGAACCGCGTTCTTATAGAAGTGGGTGGGTTTGCGATGGCCGGCGGCGGTAAACGCCTTGTTGATGGCGATTTCCACACTGGTGACCTTGCCGCCGTCGAGCCGTCGCAGGGCAATCGGATAGCCACCCGCATCCGACACACAGAGCACTTCGGGGACGCCTTGCTCTTCG
>DATFFB010000029.1:0-9259 GCA_035250485.1 Acidimicrobiia bacterium | reverse complement strand
CAGATCTTCCGCATCAACGGGATCGGGGCCCTGCTGATCACGGCCATTGGACAGTCCGACGTGCCGATGGTGCAGACCTTGACCTTCATCTTTGCGGTTCTGATCGTCGTCTTCAATCTCCTGGCGGATATCACCTATGGCGTCCTGGATCCACGAATTAGATACGATTGAGAAATTAGGAGTCACTCATAGCCACCACCCAGGAGCGAGTTGAATCTCAGCCCGAGCTAAAGCCCCAGCAGCCGGGAGAGAGGCATCGGTCGCTAAAGCAGGACGTTTGGCGGCAGTTCAAGCGCCACAAGGGCGCCATCGTCGGTCTGGTGCTCCTGGTCCTGATCGTTCTCGCCAGCGTCGTTGGCCCCTTCGTGTACGGGTACGACCCGTACGAAATCGACACCGTCTCCGCCAATCAGGCCCCCTCCGCCCAGCACCTCTTGGGAACCGACAATCTCGGCCGCGACGTGCTGGCGCGGGTACTAGTCGGTGGTCGGATCTCTTTGGCGGTCGGCTTCGCGGCGATGCTTTTCGGACTGTTCCTCGGCACCGGCATCGGCATCGTCGCCGGGTTCTTCAAGCGTCTCGACGGACCGCTGATGAGGCTCACCGACCTCTTCCTGGCGCTGCCCATCCTCCCGCTCTTGCTGGTAGTCATCGTGCTGTTCCGCGAGAGCCTGAAGAACGCCTTCGGAGAGAACGTCGGCATCTTCATACTGGTCGTGTTCATCATCGGGGCGACCAGCTGGATGCAGACTGCTCGAGTTGTCCGCGGTGATGTGCTGTCAATCAAGGAGGAGGAGTTCGTCCTCGCCGCTCGGAGCATCGGTACCCGCAAGCGGAACATCATCATGCGCCACATCCTCCCCAACACCCTGAGCCCGGTGATGGTCTCGGCGGCCTTGGGAGTGGCGGCAGCGATCATAACCGAATCAGCCTTATCGTTCCTGGGGTTGGGATTTCCCGCCAGCTTTCCCACCTGGGGTCGCCTGGTCTTCGATGGCCGCAACTATCTCCAGCTCAACGCGGCCTGGGTGCTGGCCCCCGGAGTGTTGATCATGCTGACCGTGATGAGCGTCAACTTCATCGGCGACGGGATCCGCGACGCCCTCGATCCCAAGCTCCGCAGCCGCTAACCCCCGCAAACCTTCGGTTCGGCTAGCGGCATAGCAACCACGATTGCCGAGAGAACCGGGCGCAGCACTAGGTTCGGGGTGGTGGACATCATTGACCGGCACTTCGCGGCCGAGAACGCCCACGACGTCGAGGGCACGCTCGCGACCTACACCGACGACATCGTCTGGGACGATGTGACTCACCCCGAGGCGCCTTTCCGGGGCAAGGAGCAGGTGGGCGCCGTCTACTCCTCGATCATCGATGCCATCCCCGATGTGCGCCTCGAGTCGGTGAGGCGGTTCTCGGCCGAGGACGGCAAGTACGTCGTCGATGAGTCGATCCTTTCTGGCCATGTCGAGGGCGAATGGTCGGGTATGTCTGGAGGCGGGGCGCCGGTCCGGGTGCGGATTCTCCACATCTTCGAAGTCCGTGACGGACTGATCAGTTACGAAAACGCCTGGTTCGATGCCTCGGCCGTCCAGCGCCAAATTCAGGCCTGGCACGACTCCCGCTGAGCGCTAGACCGGACGAGCGGGACCCTCGCCGTCTCTTCCGACTACAAACCAGATGGCCTGCACCGGCACCTCGCCCTTGTTGTAGAGGCGATGAGGCTGAGTGGAATCGAAGGCGATCGAATCTCCCGGCTGAAGCTCGTACTCCTGAAAGCCGATCCGGATGCCGAGCGTTCCCGAGATGACGTACCCGTACTCGCGGCCGTGGTGGCGCATGAGCGATTCGTCGGGGGTAGAGGCGCCGCCGACCTCATAGATGGCGAGGAGAAAATCAACCCCGTGCTCCGAAGTCGCCGAAAGCTCTTCCCAACGCACCCCGGAGTCGAGTTCGATCGATTGTCGACCGCCGGGGTGGACGAGAGGGCTGGCCTCGCCGTTTCTATCAGTCGCCACCCGCGGGACCTGGTCGTAGTCATGTCCCCTGATGACCCGATCGAGCGAGACGTTCAGCTCGGTGACGATCGCATACAAGGTCCCGACCGAGGGCTTGGACTGCCCACTCTCCAGCTGGGAGATCAGACTGGCCGACAAGCGGGTGCGGCGAGCAAGTTCCCGCTGGCTGATTCCGGCTTTGGTCCGCTCTTCGCGCAGTCGATCTCCGATCCCTTCGAGCTTCTCGTAGAGGTCAGCAGCCTTTTGAGTTTCGGTCACATCAACATCCAGCCGCCGTCGACATAGAGGTTGACGCCGTTGACCGCTCGGTTCTCGAGGAGAAAAACGGTGGCGCCGACGATGTCCTCCATCGTGCATAGCTGGCCGGTTGGTGTCCGGCTTCGCACCCCTTCGAGCGGCTTGTCTTTCCAGAATGGGCTGTCACCGACGATCCCTGGATGGATAGCGTTGAACCGGATGGGGGCGAGCTCGATCGCCAGCGTGTTGATCAGGCTGCTGATGCCACCGTTGACCGTGGTGACGGTGGTCGAGCCCGGATAGGGACGATCCTTGGCTCGGCCACCGAACAAGACGACCGAGGCGTCGGCGGAGAAACGGGGAATCAGGGTGTGGATCGTCTCCGTATAGCCGACCAACTTCATCGTCGTCAGGTTGACCGCGTCCGCGATCCGATACTCCTTGATCGGGTTGTTATCCCGGGCGATGCCCGCGAGCACGAGCCGCGATACAGGCCCCAGGTCCTGGAGTGCCCCGGCGATCGTTTCCGGCGCGGCGAGGTCAAAACCGAGTCCAGTGGTATTCCCCCCGATGTCAGAGGCAACCTGAGCCGATCGGTCTGGATCGCGTCCCGTGATCACCACCTGGGCACCGCGCTCGGCATAGTGGCGGGCAATCTCCCGACCGAGGCCGCCGGTGCCGCCCACGATTACGACTGAACCATCGGCCATGCCATTCCTCTCTCGGGACCGACCAGCGAGGTTATCCAATTTCGTCCGCCGATGTGCAGCCTGGCTCACCACCCCTCGCATCCAGAGGTCACAGTTCGGCGCTTTTGAGTAGTGTCACTGAGCAGTGACTGGCAAAGTGGCGGTTCTAGGCCTGGGCCGAATGGGTGCGGCAATGGCTCGCCGGATCCTGGGAACCGGAGCCGACGTGGTCGTCTGGAATCGTGATCGGACCAAGGCCGAGCTGATCTCGGAGGAGACCGGCGCCACCGTCGCCGCAACTCCGGCCGAGGCGGCCGCCAGCAGCGCCTTCGTCCTCTCCAGTCTCGCCGACGATCAAGCAGTGACAAACGTCTACCTGGGGGCGGAGGGTGTCATCGAAGGCGTCGGGGAGGGGACGATCGCCCTCGACACGAGCACAGTCGACCCAGCCACGATTCTCCGCGTCGGCGAGGCCATCGACCACACCGGTGCCGGTTTCATCGACTGCCCGGTGTCGGGGAGCGTCTCCACCGTCGAGGCAGGAGGGCTCACAGTTATGGCCGGCGGCGACGAACTGCTGGTCAAGGAAGCTGAGCCGGTGCTCGCCGCGATTGCCTCGCGGATCATCCATGTCGGGCCGCGGGGTGCCGGGGCGGCATGCAAGCTGGCCGTCAACGGTCTCGTCCATGGACTCAACATCGCCCTCTCCGAAGCCTTGGTGCTCGCCGAGAAGGCCGGGGTAGAAAGGGAGACCGCCTACGAAGTCTTTGTCAGCGGCGCCGGCGGCGCCCCGTTTGTCAAATACAAGCGCCAGGCCTATGAGAACCCGGAGACGACTCCGGTTGCCTTCAGCCTTGATCTCGTGGCCAAAGATCTCGAATTGATCACGGACCTCGCCAGCAGGATCGATGTCCCGATGGACCAGGCCCGGGTTGGACTCGAGATCGTCCGGCGGGCGCTTGCGGCCGGCATGGGCCCCATGGATCTGAGCGCGATCGCAGTGCTCCTGCGCGAAGGACCGGCTTGATGGCCGCGCACGTGGTGAAAGGCCAGATGGACCTCCAATTCGACACCCCCGAAGAGTTCCGCGGACAGAGCGAGGGCTATGCGGCTGCTTCCGTCGTTGACGAACCCGCCGGCGGGGTCCAGATGGGCTTTCGCCTTGGTCGGCTGGCACCACGAGGAGTCGTGGCAAGTCACCTCCACTCATTCGAAGAGTCGATTTACGTCATCGAGGGAACCCTCGTCGCCGACACCGCCGAGGGGAGCGTCGAAATGTCAGAAGGCGACTATGGACTTTTTCCCGTCGCCACCACTCACGGGTTTCGCAATCTCGGCGACGAGGTGGCGGTTTTTGCCGAGATGAAGGCGCCCCTCCCCCGGCGGCGATTCGGATTCGACACGATGTTTCCCCGGCCGATGGTGACAGGCGATCCGAAGGCGATCGATGTCCGGGATCCTCGAACCCGGGCCTTTGGTCACATCTCCGCCGCCTCGATGGACCCGGCCCTCCAAACACAAGATCGGCTGGCGGTGAGCGCAAGCATGCGCACCGCCTTGCTGCTCTACAGCGGGATCACGGTGAAGATGATGATCGACTCCGATCTCGGGGCCGACTTGTCGACGATGTTCATGGTCCAATACGAACAGGGCGGATTCGCCGGCGCCCATGACCACCCTTTGGAGGAGGCGTATTTGATCCTTGACGGATCGGTTGAGGCCACTTTCGACGATGCTCGATATGAGTTGGGACCTGGCGATGTCGCTTGGGCCGGGGTCGGTTGCGTTCATGCCTTCCGCAACGTGGGCACCGGCGTCGTCCGGTGGCTGGAGACTCAAGCACCACAGCCACCACCGCGGCATTCCTATCGCTTTGCAAGGGACTGGTCGTACCTCGAGACTGCCCTCGCCGGCCAGCAGGTTGAGAGATAAAGGAGCATTGAATGGAATTCCCTGTCGCCACTAGTCCCGCTCCGGGTGTCATGGGCGTGGATTGGGAGATCCGAGTCGACTACGAGCGCCTTCGCCAACACCGGCTTGCCCGGGTACGAAGCATGCTCGAGGAGTTCGACCTTGGAGCCCTACTGCTTTTCGAAACCTCGAACATCCGCTATGCGACCGCCACTCAGATCGGCTATTGGGCTTTCAACAAGGGAGAGCGCTGGGCTCTGGTCACTCGTGAGGGGCGTCCCAAGATCTGGGACTTCGGTTCGGCCGCCAAGGCCCATCGCCTGCAACTCCCCCATATGTACGACACCGAAAACTCGGTGGGTGGCAACACCGGACTGCAAGGAGCCATCGGCCCTGAAACCGGCCTCCATTCCCGCGCCGTAAGGGAGATAAAGGAGGCCCTCGATGGCGCCGGCGTGGCGATGGAAAACCTTGGTGTCGATCTGGCGGAAACGGCGGTCTTCCTCGCCCTGCAGAGTGCGGGGTTGAGAGTGGTCGATGGCCAGCAGGCGATGATGCGCGCCCGGGAGATCAAGAGCCCAGACGAGATTGTCCTTCTCACCCAGGCCTGCGCCATGGTGGACGGGGTTTACCAGGACATCTTCGAGATGCTCAAGCCCGGCATCCGCGAATCAGACGTAGTCGGCGTCGCGCATGCGCGTCTCTTTGAGATGGGATCGGAATTCGTGGAGGCGATCAACTCGATCGCCGGCGAGCGTTGCAGCCCTCATCCCCACGTCTTCAGCGATCGAATCATCAGGCCAGGCGACCAGGCGTACTTCGACATCATCCACTCGTTCAACGGCTACCGCACCTGCTACTACCGCACATTTGTCGTGGGACGGGCGACCCAGGCCCAGCGAGATGCCTTCAAGCAATCGCGGGAATGGATGGACGCCGCCATCGAGCTGGTCAAGCCCGGGGCGACCACAGATCAAATCGCCAAGGTCTGGCCCCGGGCGGAGGAATTCGGCTTCGAGGATGAGATGGACGCTTTCGGGCTCCAGTTCGGGCACGGTGTGGGGGTGGGCCTCCATGAGCGGCCGATCATCAGCCGCCTCAATTCCCTCGAAACGCCGGTGGAGATCAAGGAAGGGATGCTCTTCGCCCTCGAGACCTACGCTCCTGCCGCCGACGGGCGCTCGGCTTCGCGCATCGAGGAGGAAGTCGTCGTCACCCCCGACGGCTGCAAGGTGATCACCCTGTTCCCCTGCGAGGAGTTGATGGTGGCGAATGCCTACTGACGGCCGCTACGACTATGCCTTGCGCGAGCCGCGTCTTCCCCCACCGGTCGACACAACGCTCGCCGGAGCCGCGATTGATCTCGACACCAGGCTCGGGATGTACCAGCGGCTCCATGAGCTGCGGCAGTTTGAGAAGCGTGCCTATGACCTCTTTCTCCAGAACCTGGTGAAGGGCACAAGCCACCTTTCCCTCGGCATGGAGGCAATCGCCACCGGCTTCGGCGCGGCGATGCGGGCCGACGACTACACCTTCGCCACCTATCGCGGTCATGCCCATGCCCTGGCCCGGGGCATGGACATGGGCCGGGCGATGGCCGAACTCCTCGGGCGGGAGAATGGTGTCCTCGGGGGCAAGGGCGGCTCGATGCACCTGACCGACGTCTCGAAGGGAATGATGGGCTCTTATGCCATCATCGGCGCCCACCTCTGCGTCGCCAACGGCGCCGCTTGGTCGGCCCAGATGAGGAAATCGGGCCAGGTGGCGGTCGCTTTCTTCGGCGACGGCACTACCAACATCGGCGCCTTTCACGAGGCCCTCAACCTGGCTGCCATCTGGAAGCTTCCCGTGGTCTTCGTCTGTGAGAACAACCTCTATATGGAGTACACCCCGATAGACGTGGTGACGGCGGTGGCGAATCCGGCGGCGGGGCGGGCACCCGCCTACGGCCTGGAGCCGGTGCTGGTCGATGGCAACGACCCCGACGCCGTATTTCTGACCGCCCGGGCTGCGCTGGCCAGGGCCAGAGCCGGCGATGGCCCCAGCCTGATCGAGGCCGTGACCTATCGCTCCGGTGGTCATTCCCGCGCCGATCCCGGCAAATACCGACCAGAGAGCGAGGTGTCGGCGTGGGCGGGACGCGACCCGATTCCCATGTATCACCAACGCCTCCTCGGCCTGGGCACCCCCGAGGCCCGGTTGAGCTCGATCGAGCGGCAGGTGGCCGACGCCGTTGATACGGCGACGGAGTTTGCCAAGGCGGGCCGGGAGCCGGGAGAGGGGTCTCTTCATACCGAGGTGTACGCCGACGGGGGTTCGAAATGGCGGAATTGACCTACCGCGAGGCGGTGGCCTGGGGAATCGCCCAGGAAATGCGTCGCGATCCCAATCTGGTGATGTTGGGCGAGGACATTGCCGCCGCTGGCGGTGTATTCAAAACCACGGTCGGCCTCCTCGATGAGTTCGGTCCCGACCGGGTGCGAGACACTCCCATCTCGGAGCAGGCGATCATCGGCGCCGCCATGGGCGCAGCGATGACAGGCATTCCAGTCATCGCCGAGATCATGTTCTCTGACTTTCTCGCCGTGTGCTGGGACATGATCGCTAACGAGATCGCCAAAAGCCGGTACATGACCGACGGCCAGGTGAACTTTCCGCTCGTGATTCGCACGGCCAACGGAGGCGGGGTCCGCTTCGGCGCCCAGCACAGCCAGAGCGTGGAGAACTGGGCGATGATGATTCCTGGGCTCAAGGTGGTCGCTCCTTCCACCCCGACCGATGTCATCGGACTCATGGCCGCCTCGATTCGGGATCCCGACCCTGTGGTCTTCTTCGAGCACAAGTCGTTGATGGCAACCAAAGCGGAGATTCCCGAAGGGGAGATCATCGATCAACTGGGCCGAGCGCGAATTGTTCGCGGCGGCAGTGACGTGACTATCGCTGCCCTCGCCCTCATGGTCCCTCGGGCGCTCGAAGCCGCGGCAGCACTCGAGGCCGACGGCATCTCGGCAGAGGTGATCGATCTCAGGTCACTGGTTCCGCTCGACACCAACACCTTGCTCGAGTCGGTGCAGAAGACCGGTCGTTTTTTCACAGTGGAAGAAAACCCTCGCCTATGTGGGTGGGGCGCGGAACTGGCCTCCATTGTCTCCGAGGAATCCTTCTGGGCTCTCGATGGTCCTGTGATCCGCATCACGACTCCCCATATTCCGCTTCCGGCGGCGGCTGCGCTCGAAGATATGGCGCTGCCCTCGGTCGATCGTATCTACGAGACCATCGTCAAATCATTTGACGCCAGATGAGCACCAAGTTCCTTCTCAAAGGGGGCTGCGTTCTCACCCTGGGAACGAGAACCCCAAACTTCGGAGAGGCTGACGTCCTCGTTGACGGCGACCGCATCGCCGAAGTGGGACCCGGGCTCCGGGCTCGCGATGCCGAGCAGGTCGACGCCCGCGACACCATTGTCATGCCGGGATTCGTCGATGCTCATCGCCACGCGTGGAAGACGCTCTTTCGCAACTCAGAAGTCGTGAGCTCCGAAGTCGACCTCCAGCCCGACGATGTGTATGCCGCCACCTTCGTCGGCCTCCTCGGAGCCGCCGAGGCGGGGATTACGACCGTGGTCGATTGGGCGGATCATCGCTTCCCGGAGGCTGCCCTGGAAGCGCACCGGGATAGCGGCTTGCGAACCGCGCTCGCCGTTTCTCCCCCCAGCGAGCGCAGCGAACATTGGGGGGAGAAGCCCGAAGGGCCGAGCGGGGCTATGGCACCCACCATTGTCCACGGATCCGACGATTCCAGTACCTGGGCGGAAGCCCGGGAGGCCGGGCTGGCAATCCACGCCCATGCCCGATCCGGAGGAACCATCGCTCGCTGGAAGGAGGAGGGTCAACTCGGTCCCGACGTCACTCTGATCCACTGTTCCCATGCGAGCGATGCGGACCTCGACGCGGTCCTCGCCGCCAAGGCCTCGGTGGTGCTGACTCCCGCCACCGAGATGAGCGGGGAAGCGGTAATGCCACTGATCCAGCGCATCATCGGTCGCGGACTTCGGCCCGGACTCGGTGTGGACAGTGCCGAGGCTGCACCCGGCGATCTCTTCGCTCAGATGAGATCCGTGATCTCGCTACAGCACGCAACAGTCTTCGACTTGAAATTGGCCGGCAAGGCCGGCCTGCCGCATCTGATGACCACGCGGGAGGTAATCAGGTACGGAACCCTGGACGGCGCCCGAGCGATTGGTCTCGGGAGCGTCACCGGCTCAATTGAGGCCGGAAAGCAGGCCGACTTGATCGTCCTTCGAGCGGATCGACCCAACATCGCTCCGATCAACGATCCCATCGGCGCTGTGGTCTGGGGAATGGACACCTCCAACGTGGATTGGGTCTTCGTCGCCGGCCGGCCACT
>DATFFB010000028.1:0-7948 GCA_035250485.1 Acidimicrobiia bacterium | reverse complement strand
CAACAACTTGCTGCTGACCGTGTATGCCTTTGTGGTTTTGACCGGGACGCTCTACCCGATCCTGGTGGAAGCAACCTCGGGAGCCCGGGTTTCGGTCGGCGAGCCTTTCTTCAACCGGATGGCGGTCCCCCTGGCGTTTGGCCTCCTGCTGGCAATGGGGGTGGGCCCGATGCTTCCTTGGCGACGAGCCGAGCCTCTGCAGGTCTCCGATCGACTCCGGGTGCCGATGGCCGTATCTCTCATCGCGGGGCTCGTAACAGCCGTCACCACCAGCCGTCTCGGCTATGTCGTGGTTGCCGTCGTGCTCGGGACATTCGTTCTCGTCGCGAACGTCAGTCTGCTGCTCGAGCGCTCCGCCCGCAGCGCCGCCATTCGCGACCAGCCCACGCTGGCTGCGATCGCCCGCCAGCTCAAGAGTGACCCCTCGTTCTGGGCGGGACAGCTCTCGCACAGCGGCGTCGCCTTGATCGTGGTCGGGATGGCCCTCGCCTCCAACCTCGGCCTCCAGACCGAAACCAACTTGGCGCCGGGCGATTCGGTGTCCTTTGCCGGCTATGAGGTCATCTACCGTTCGCCCTTCCTTTACACGGAGCCCAATCGACGTGTGCAAGGGGCGCTGGTCGAGGTCACCAGGGACGGCCAGCCAGTGACCGAACTATCTCCGCGAGCCAATTACTTCGGGAACGACACCTCAGGCATCACCACCCCTGCCGTCCACAGCACATGGCGCGGCGACCTCTATTTGACCCTGCTCAATCTCGATCCAAGCGGCATCCTCCTCCGACTCAATACTTCCCCGGGAATCTGGCTTCTGTGGCTGGGAGGGATGACGACGGCGGCGGGAGGAGCGATATCCCTGGCGGCGAAGAGACGCTCTCGGGAGCCGGTCAGCGTTGCCTAGGTTCTCTGTGCGGTTTGCGTCCTGGGTGGGGTTGGCGGTCCTTTTCGCCGGTTTGATCGCGGCGGTGCTGATGGGGCCGACCCCGGCCGAGGACCGCGCTTGGGCGATCGGCTCACGGATCAGGTGTCCGGTTTGCCAGGGGGACTCGATCGCCAACTCCCCTTCGGAATCCGCCCGCAACATGATGGAACTGGTTCGCGCTCGGATCGACGAGGGGCGGACCGATGACGAGATCATCTCCGAACTGCTCTCCTCATACACGGGGGCGCTGCTCCTCGATCCTCCGGCGGCAGGTGCCACCCTCTGGCTGTGGTTGGCACCCGTCGCCGCGCTGCTGGCAGGGCTGGTCATGATCTGGCGGCGGTTCGAAGGGCGGGCCTCGCCAGCGCGTCCGTCTGCGCCGATCGGTACGCCTTCGTCGATGCGCGGCCGTTGGATACTGGGAAGCGGGGTTCTGGTCCTGGCCGGGGCAATCGCCATCACTACCGTCGGCCAATTCCGCCAGGCGCGGCCCGACGACCAGAGCCTGGCCGGCGTCGCCGGAGAGGGATTCGACCCCGATGCGGTTTCTAACGAGACGATGGAGGCAGTGATCGCCGCCAATCTCGAAAATCCCTCGATCGGTGGGATGCGGCTGGCGTTGGCCAACCGATACTTCGAAGAGGGCGACTACCAAAAGGCCTTTGGCCACTATCAGGCGGTGCTCGACTCTGAACCCGCCGCCGCCGAAGCTGCCGCCGCCTATACCCGGCTCGGGTGGATGGTCTACGACGGCAACGGCGAAACCAATCTTGGTTTGGAGCTGATCGACCGCGCCCTGGCCCTGATGCCGGGGGATGCGTTCGCCCTCTATCTCAAGGGACGCGTTACCTGGTGCGGCAAAGCCGACCCCGAAGCCGCGGTGGAGCTATTCGATCGCGTTTTGACGACCCCCGATCTTGATCCCGACGTCCGCACCCAGGTCACCGCCGACCTCGAGCGGGCGGAATCAGGCCAATCCTGTTGAGAACCGTCCGTTGGGCCGCGTTGGGCTTGGTCGCGGTTTCGGTGGGGTTGGCGGTGATCTTCTCCACCCGTTTCGGTAGGGATCCAAGCCTGGTTCCCTCGCCACTCCTCGGCCAGCCCGCTCCGACCCCGACGCTCCCGCGGTTGGACGGCTCCGGTGACTTCGATCTGGCCTCGTTGCGCGGCCAGGTGGTGGTGGTGAACTTCTTTGCCTCCTGGTGCCTTCCCTGTCGCGAAGAGCAAGACGATCTCAGCGCTGCCGCCGAAGCCTTCGCCGATAGCGAGGTGACGGTGGTGGAGATCGTCTACCAGGACACGACGGAAGCGGCCGCTGATTTCCTCGAGGAGACGGAGTTCTCAAACCAAGCCATTTACCTAACCGACCCGGCCGGCCGGGCCGCCATCGCCTACGGCGTCTTCGGCATCCCCGAGACGTTTTTTGTCGACCAGGAGGGGGTGGTTGTGGGCAAGGCGGTGGGAGCTACCGACGCCCTCGTCCTGGGCTCCACTATCGATGCGGTGCTCAGGGGTGAGGAGCCCGGCCAGCAAGTCTTGGGCGAGACCTTCGACGGGCCATGATGAAGCGCCGCGTTGTTCTGTGGGCCACAATCCAGGGTTTTATCGGACTAACAACCCTAATGGGGGTGTATCTGCCACCCTTGGGTGGTTGATGACGAGCCGGCCGGCCGGTGAGCACTTAGTAACCCAGCGACTTGATCGCTGAACCCAGACCGTGCCCCGGTCGGTTGGTGGCTGCCTGAGCACCGATGGGGTGTCGTGCCGCGAGCACTGATCCATTAGGCCGTGCCCGGTGGCTTCCTCGGCTCGAGTGGATGTCGTCGAGGTGAGAGGAGCCCCGGATGATTTTTGTTGGTGACGACTGGGCCGAGGACAGCCATCAGATCTGTGTGATGGATCAAGCCGGCAAGGGCTTGGCTTCCGTTCGCCTCCCCGAGGGGATGAAGGGGATCGCCGCCTTCCACGAGCTCCTCGCCGCTCATGCCTCCGACCCCGCCCAGGTGGTGGTGGGGATTGAGACCGACCGGGGGTTGTGGGTGGGAGCCCTCCTCGCCGCCGGCTATGAGGTCTATGGACTCAACCCCAAGTCGGTGGCCGCCTATCGGGATCGGCACCGACCGGGAGGGGGGAAGTCGGACCGTTCCGACGCCAAGCTCTTGGCCGATCTGGTCCGCACCGACCGCCACAACCACCGTCCCCTGGCCGGAGACTCCCCCGAGGTGGAGGCGATCAAGGTCCTGGCCCGGACCCATCAGAACCTGATCTGGGAACGGAAGCGACACGGCAACCGGCTCCGTTCCTCGCTCCGGGAGTATTACCCGGCCGCCTTGGAGGCTTTCGACGCGCTGACCGAGCGGGAGGCGGTGGCGGTCTTGGCCAAGGCCCCCGACCCCGGGACCGGGGCTCGACTGTCTCGAGCCCAGATCCGCTCGGCCCTCAAAGCCGCCGGCCGGCAACGGAACCTCGAGGAGCGGGCGGCCCAGATCCAGGCCGGGTTGAGAACCACTCACCTAGGAGCCCCCTCCCCGGTGGTGGCGGCCTTTTCTGCCACCACCTCGGCCCTGGTGGCGATCATCGCCGAGACCAACCGCCAGATCGAGCACCTCGAACAAGCCCTGAGCGAGCATTTTGAGCAACACCCGGACGCCGCCATCTACCTGTCCTTGCCGGGAATCGGTGGGGTGACCGGCGCCCGGGTGTTGGGTGAGCTGGGTGACGACCCGTTGCGTTATTCCGGAGCCAAGTCCCGGCGCAACTACGCCGGCACTTCCCCGCTCACCATTGCCTCCGGCAAGGGTAAATCCGTCATCGCCCGCCATGTCCGCAACCACCGGCTGGCCGACGCCCTCACCTGGTCGGCCTTCGCCTCCCTCAGCCGCAGTCCCGGCTGCCGGGCCTTCTACGACCAACGCCGAGAGAAAGGAGACACCCACTTCCAGGCCCTCCGCGCCCTGGCTAATCGATTGGTCGGCATCCTCGATGGCTGCCTCCGCACACGGAGCCTTTACGACGAGGACATTGCCTGGGGCCATCGCCAAACGGGGACCGAAAACATTGCCGCTTGACAGTTACGGCCATGGGGTGTCTGGGTTCGCCCTTTAACCGATGATCTCAAGGCTGACCTCGGGGAAGGGGTTGCGTTCGATGGCGGCGGCGCCGGCGTCGAGCAGTGTGTGGTCGAAGAACCCGGCCAGGAAGCGGTCGATGATGGGGATAATGCGCTCGGCCGCGATCGGGCCCTTCATGCCCAGCCGCTCGGCCACCGGTGAGAAAAGTGGAGCCATCACGAAGTCGTTGCTCTGCGTGCCAGCAACTCCGATCCAATAGGCAGTGCCCTCGCTTCGCTCGGCCAGGCCCCGCAACCGACCGTCGTTGGCTGTTCCCAGCGCCTCCGAAGAACGCAAGAACATCGTCGACAAGGAAGTCGGTGCTGCCGCCACCCGATCGGGAAGCGGCTCCACCCAGGGATTGAAACCGGCAGCCCCCCGGCAGCGCGAATCAGTGAGGCAGAGCCAAACCGCCACTCCGCCCCCGAGCCCACGACCATAAGCACCCACCCGCCCGACATCGGCATGAGCCGCCAGCCCTCCAAACGGGCTTGGCTCGGCGACGAGAGCGTCGAGGATGCCGACCAGATCGTCCTTCATCACCTCTTCCGCATCCCGTCCTCGCTCGAGGCGGGCGGCCTCGTCGAGGTCGGGGGCAAGGGCGGTGGGATCGAAGTCCAACACGGATCCATCGGGCAGGCGCGAAACCAGGGACAGATAGGCATGATCGGCGGCCACGACGAAATAGCCACGGCTCGCCAGTGCCTCCAGCTGATTGAGCGCCACGGTTCGAAAATCGGCCAAATCGTGGGAGTAGAGAATCACCGGAAAAGACCCGGGCAGAGGGCTGGCAAGAGAACGCCCGTGGCCAAGCGTGTAGACGGTGTGCGAGAGAAAGAAGCCGGGAAACCCGAGGCGACTCGAGAGACGAGGCCCGATGAGATCTAGGTCGGGGGTCCACGGGCCCGGCTCGCGCCCATCCGACAACGCCGGGTACCACACCTGGACGGCGAGTCGTCGGGGGATCGTGCCGGCTTCCGGGCCATAAGGATCGAGCCTCTCGGCGAAGGTCAGTTCGAAGGTCGCAGTTCCCACGGCCAGATCACCGCTGGGGGCGGGGAGGCTCGGTACCGGTAGAGAAGCCGGGGGAAGCGACATCATGCCCACCCCAATCAGGCCCAGCGCGGGCCTCGACACCCGCCTCCACCAGGGCAGCTTTCGCTCCATTGACAGCAGATCGCCAAAGCCAAGCGCCAGGGCCACCAAGTAAAGGGGAACCAGTTGCCAGCGAAAGCCTTCGAGCAACAGCTGGGCAACGACGATGCCTAGCGACGCCGCGAGCACCAGACCCCGTCGGGAACGAACTCCGAAGATGGCCGGCCATGCCACCGCCGCCGCGCAAAATCCAGCTAGTGCTAACTCCAGGGCTCTCAACGAGGAGCGATGTTGGTCGGATCGAAGCCGAATGGCAGTTCGAGGCGGTGAGCCGCCAAGAGCTGGCGATTGGAAAGCAATTCTCCGGTGGGGCCGTCGGCGACCACCCGGCCTCCGTCCATGATGATCGAGCGCGGGCAGAGCTCGAACACGAACGGGAGGTCGTGGGTCACGATGAGCTGGGTCGTGGGGAGCAAAGACAACAACGCCACCAGCTCCCGACGACCAGCTGGATCGAGATTGGAGGTCGGCTCGTCGAGGACCAGGAGCTCGGAATCGGTAGCAAGAACCGTGGCGATCGCCACCTTCCGCCGCTCTCCCCCCGACAGGTGATGGGGAGCGCGATCGGCCAGGTTCCATTCCCCGACCGACTCCAAGGCACCCTTGACCCTGTGTTCGACCTGTTCTGGGGGGAAACCAAAGTTGGCCGGACCGAAGGCGACGTCGGCGTACACGGTCGGCATGAAGAGCTGGTCATCGGGGTCTTGAAATACGAGACCGACCCGGCGTCTGATTTCCCGGAGGGTCTGATCCGAGAGCGTCATGCCGCCCAGGCTGATGGTTCCACTCGACGCTCTCAGTATCCCATTGAGGTGCAGGACGAAGGTGGTCTTGCCGGCGCCATTTGGGCCCAACAGGCCGACTCTCTCCCCCGGGGAGATGGCGAGGCTTACTTCCTTCAGCACCTCGGTGCCGTCGGGGTAGGAGAAGGAGAGATCGGAGACGGACAGCTGCGTCACAAGAGGCGCGAAGCCACCATGATCGTGGCGGCGACGATTCCGGGAAGCAGCCCGGCGAGCCATTGCGAGCGGGCGATGGGCTCATGCGCTCCGGTGCGCCAGTTGCCGTCGTATCCCCTCGCCAGCATGGCCTGGTAGACCCGTTCTCCTCTCTCGAATGACCTGATGAAGAGAGCTCCGGCCGACACCGCCACCGGTTTCCAATCAAGCGCGGAGCGCGGTTTATATCCGCGGGCCGCCATGGCGATCCGGGTCCGACGGAACTCCCCTGCCACCACCTCCAGATAGCGAATCATGAAAGAAGCGATCGCCACCAGGACGGCCGGCACCCGCAGACGTGAGAGACCGGCGAGGATGTCGGCGACCTCGGTGGTGGCCGCGAGCAGCACCGAGGCGCCGGCGCTGAGGGTCGCCTTGGCGATCAGATTCCATGCCCCCAGCAGCCCGGGAGCCGAGACCGCAAGCGGTCCCAGGTCGACTCGCGGTCCTTCGCCAACGAAGGGGAGCAGCAAGGCGAAGGCAATGAACGGCAAGTCGATCGCCAGCCGGGTGAGGAAAAAGCGAGCCGGGACCTCGGAGACGACCAGGAGGACCATCAGAATCATCGTGTAGCCGCTGAAGGCCCACACCGCCCGCGCCGGTGTCGCCACCACCGCCACCACGAAGGCAAGCAGCCCAACGAGTTTTACTGCGGCCTGCAGTCGATGGAGGGGGCTATGGCCGTGGAAATGAAGGGCGTGGGCGTGGCCGCCGCTCACGCGGAGCGGCGTCGACGGAGAATCGTGGCCGCGATCAGCCCGGCGACGAAGGTCGCACCGACCCCGATCGCACCGGCGAGAACCGTTCCCGTTTGCTCATTCTCGATGCCACTGACGCCGTAGTCGGTTAGCGGTCCGCCGAGGGGATGTTCCTGGGCGGACTCGATGAACCCGTTGTCGATCGCCACCCGCTCCAAACCGTCGGGATCGCCAGAGGCGAGCGGCGCTACTAGGAATACCAGGGCGAGAGCGATTACCAGTCCTCCGGTGACGAAAGCGAGAACGCTCTTCCGACTCGGGGCCGTGGCCAGGCGGGGCAACTGAAGATCGGACACCCCTTTAACCAGATCCGGCCGAACGGCGAGCACGGCACCGACCGCTAGGGCGGTAATGACTCCTTCCCCAATCCCAATCAGGGAGTGCACTCCGACCATCGCCTGAAAAACGGACCGCAAAGGTGCTCCGCCTTCACCCCCGATCGCATATTGAAGAACAAAACTCAAAGAGGACGCCACCACCGATGCGGCTCCCGCCACCATGGAAGCGATCATCACGGCGGAAGATCTTCTCGGCAGCACCCTCATCACCGAGCGAAAGACTCCCCAACCGACCAGGGCAGTGACGAGAGCCATGTTGAGGACGTTGAGGCCGAGAGCGACGATCCCTCCGTCGGCAAACATAAGCGCCTGGACGAAAACCACGACGGAGACGGCGAGCGCTCCCAACCAGGGGCCGAGAAGAATCGCCGCCAGCGATCCCCCCAGGAGATGGCCGCTGGTCCCGGCGGCCACCGGGAAGTTGAGCATCTGGACCGCAAAGATGAAGGCGGCGGTCAGCCCGGCAAACGGAATCTGACGCTCGGATAGGTCCCGCCCGGTCCGACGCAGAGAAGCTCCCAAGCCAGAGGCGGCGACTACGCCAGCGCCGGCGGCAGTGGCGACATTGATGAAACCATCAGGTATGTGCATACGTCTCCGACCTTATTGCAACCAGGTTGCAATTATACCGAAGCGCAGTCGAGGCAGAGGCCGACCAAGGCGAAAT
>DATFFB010000027.1:0-8702 GCA_035250485.1 Acidimicrobiia bacterium | reverse complement strand
TTCCTGATCAGGTGGTGAGAAGCTGCGTGGCGTACTCGACTGCCTCTTCGAGGGTAAAGAGCCGTCCTTTGGCTAGAGCGTTATCGACTGCTTCGGCGCCGATTGTTTGGCGCGCAACCTCCTCCATGTTCCAGCGAGCACGGCGTGGCCCAGGAAGAGACGCTCCCGTCGACTCCTTGATCTCTAGAGCGGCTCCCAGAAGATGCATAGCTTCGACGTGGTGTCCAACTGAGGACTCAAGAGCGCAAATCTCCTCCAAAGTCGCCCCGATCAGGGGCAGATCTTTGATCCCGATGACGCCTTGGAGGGCTTCCAGGTAAGCCTCCCGCGCTTTCTGGGGTTGGTTCTGGAGCAGGTGTGCCGCTGCTTCAAGGCCCAGGGCCCAGTTCAGATGAAAGGCATCGCCAAGCTGGCGAAAGAAGCTCAATGCCTCCCGAGCAAATGCGAGCCCCTGTTGGGCGTCTTCGGCAGCCAAAGCAGCAGTGGCGAGTGAGAGCTGGTTTCGGGCCACCAAATGCGGGTTTCCGATTTCCCGTGCAAGCGCCAGACTGGCTTCGAATCGCCGGCGACTCTCTTCAGGGTCGTTCCGCAAGCCCGGAACGAAGGACAGGTTGTAGGCGGCCTCAGCTTCGCCATCTCGATCTCCGATTTGGCTGTAGAGGTCCATGGCCGTCTGGTATGCATCTTCCGTCGCCTCGATATCGGAGAGCCAGTACGCCAGGCCGCCCAAGGCGACGTATGCCTTCGCGCGAGCGGCCGAATCACGATTGGGCTCTAATGCCAGCAGGCTCTCCAACCATGTACGACCCTCGCGCAAGTATCCACGTTGGAACCAGAATCGCCATAATGCGGCGGCCAGGCGCAGGCCGTTCGCGGCGTCTTGGATTTGAAGAGCATGCCGCAGGGCACCTCGGACGTTCCCTAATTCGCGTTCGAAGCGGTCAAGCCAATCGGACTTGTTCAGCAGGTTGGGTTCAGCCAGCTCGGCAAGATCGCGGAAGTACACCAAGTGGCGCTTAGCGAGTTCGTTGAGCTCACCTCCTGTCTTCAGCCGGCCTAGGCCGAATTCACGAATGGTCTCCAGCATGGTGAAGCGAGACTCCCGACCGTCACTCTGCTTCCGTACCAGACTCTGGTCGACGAGCGATGCGACTCCATGAAACGTATCGAGGCCGAGTTCGCCGCCTGGATTACATATGGAGTCGGCCTCCTCGAGCGTGCAACCGCCAAGAAAGATGGTAAGGCGCAAGAACAGATCCCGTTCTCTCGGACTGAGTAGCTCGTAGCTCCAGTCGATGGCACCGTTCAGGGTCTGTTGCCGCGCGGGCAAATTGCTCGGCCCGCCCGTGAGTAGAGGAAGTCTTTGTTCGAGTCGGTTCAGAATCTCTTGGGGATCGAGCAGGCGAATGCTGCTGGCGGCCAACTCGATAGCGAGCGGCAGCCCGTCAAGTCGTGCGCAGATCTGGGCAATTGCTAGCGCATTCTCATTCGTTAGAGAGAACGTGGGCCTTGCTCCCCGAGCCCTCTCGACGAACAACATCACGGCCTCGAAGTTCGCCAGCTGGTCTAAGCGGGGCGCCGTACCAATCACTGGCATGGCGAGTGGTGAAACCGGGAATTCTTGCTCGCCGTAAAGACCGAGGACCGTTCGGCTCGTGACCAGGACCCTGAGACCGGGCGACCTCGCCAGGAGGGCAACAACCATTTCACTGGCGGCTAGCAAATGCTCGAAGTTGTCGAGAATCAAAAGGATGTCCTTCGATTCAAGAAAGTCGTCAAGGATTTCTAGTGCTGTTTGCTCTGCCCCCTCGCTGAGACCCAGACTTCGAGCCACCGTCGAAGGAACTAGGGCGGGATCGCTCAGCGGTGCGAGATCGACAAACCAAGCTCCATCCACGAAGTCCACGGCGATCTCGCGCGCCAATTCGATGGCGATGCTGGTCTTGCCTGTTCCTCCGGGGCCGACGAGCGTGACAAGACGATTGTTCGTCAGCAGACTTCGTAGTGTGGCTAGCTCGTCTCTTCGCCCGACGAAGCTGGTCATCCTCATCGGCACGTGGGCTGACCCGGCTCCCACGGTGTGAAGCGGCGGGAAGTCCTTACGGAGACCGTCGATGAGAAGCTGATAGAGCTTTTCCGGCAGGTCGAATCCTTTCAATCGGTGCTCACCAACGTCACGCAACTCGAGGCCTTCGGGAAGCGCTCGGTGCGATAGCGCTCTTGTCGAGTCAGAGATCAGGACTTGGCCGCCATGAGCAGCAGCGGCAATGCGGGCGGCAAGGTTTATATCAACTCCGACGTAGTCATCGCCGCCGAGTATTCCGGCGCCACTATGCAGCCCCATGCGCACCCGGACCTCGGCTCCTCGAGGCCAACTCGCCCCGTTGAGCGCTCGCTGAGCATCAGCGGCGGCCGCAACCGCAGAGGGCGCATCGTCGAAAATGACGAGGAACGAATCACCTTGAGTGCCACGCTCCATCCCGCCTCGGTCACGGAAAACAGCCCGTAAGAGACGATTGTGGTGGTCGAGGACGTCGCCGTAGGTTGCCGGATCGAGCTCATGGACGAGCCTCGTCGATCCTTCGATATCGGTGAAGAGGAAGGTCACGGTGCCGGTTGGCAAATCGCCTTTCGACTCATCCATCTGCGAACGGTACCGCCCGCGCCCCGAAGGTCTCGTGGCGCACAAACTGGGTTCGAGTCCCACCGCCCGCCCTTAAGAACCCCTCAGCCCAGTTCTGCAAACAGTTTTCGCAACGCCGTCGCCCGATGCGAGACGTCGTTCTTCTCGTCCTGATCCAGCTCCGCCAGCGTTCGGCCGCTGGCCACCTCGAAGACCGGGTCGTATCCGAATCCCCCATGGCCGCGTGGTGCATGGGCGATTCGACCCTGGAGGACGCCTTCTGCGACCCGCTCCTCTGCGTGCGTCACCAGCGCAATCACGGTTCGAAACGACGCGCCTCGATTATCGATTCCATTTAGCTCTTCAAGGAGCCGGGCCACATTTTCGGCATACGTCGCCTCGGGGCCGGCAAAACGGGCGGTATTGACCCCAGGCAGGCCACCCAATGCGTCGACAAAGAGCCCTGTGTCATCGGCGATGGAAGGCACTCCGGTCGCCTCGAATACCTCACGGGCCTTTTTCAGGGCGTTCTCTTCGAGCGTTGCTCCCGTTTCCTCGACGTCGGGCCAATCAAGATCGCCGACCAAGACGCTGTTCAATCCGCTCTCGCCGAGTACTTTTGTGATCTCAGCGATTTTGTCCGGGTTCTTCGAGGCCACGACCAGGCGCTCGATCCTCACTCGGCAACGGCCTGCTTTTGGGCATCCACGAGAACCTCAATTCCGCCAGCGGCGAGGTCGAGAATCTGATCGAGTTCTTGTCTCGAGAACGGCGCCTTCTCGGCGCTCCCCTGCACCTCGACTAGCAATCCCCGACCCGACATGACGACGTTGAAGTCGACTTCTGCGCGCACGTCGTCCTCGTATTCGAGATCAAGCAACAGCTCACCGTCCACAATTCCCACCGAGATGGCAGCCACATGATCGAGAATCGGATGACGGGCCAACAGACCTTTCGCGAGCGATTCGGAGAATGCCTGATGGAGAGCCACCCAGGCGCCGGTGATGGCCGCGGTTCGAGTACCTCCATCGGCTTGAAGGACATCGCAGTCGACCCGAACCATCATCTCTCCCATCGCCACCGGGTCGACCACTGAGCGCAGGGATCTTCCGATCAGGCGCGAGATCTCAAGGGCCCGACCCCGCTGATATTGGTCGCGTCCGATCCGCTCGGCCGACGAGCCCGGCAGCATTCCGTACTCGGCGGTTACCCAGCCCTTGCCGGTGTCTCGCATCCACCGGGGAACGTCGGGTTCAATCACGACGGTGCACAGGACCCGGGTGCGACCCATTTCGATCATGACCGACCCCGGCGTCATCTCGGTGAAACCCAAATGCATGCGAAGGGGGCGGATTTCGTCGCCTGGTCGAGAGCGCGTCATCTAGATCTTCCTACTGGTCCCGGGAACGGCCAACTCGACTGGGCGATCAAAGGACAGTTCTGCCTCGGCGACCGAGATGGTCTTGTCCAGGTAGGGAGGTATGTGGGTCAGCATCAGTCGTTTCGCATTCTGAGCTCGGGCGATGCCCCCCGCCAGGGCCGCGGTCAGATGGTGCTTGTAGGGGTAGCTGCCGAGGTCACCTTGATAACTCGCCTCGCACACAAATAGATCAGCGCCTTGCGCGATGGTCTGCCAGTCTCCCTCCGGTCCGGTGTCAGCGCTGTAGGCCAAAACGCGGCCATTGGCCTCCCATCGTGATGCCAGGGTGGGAACCGAGTGATCAGTCCAGGCAAAGGTCAATCGGATTTCGCCGATCACCACCGCGTCGCCGCCACTCATCGCATGAAAGTCGAAGGTTTCCGACAATCCGGGATTGTCGGCGAACGAGCTCAAACGCTCAATTACCGCGGCCGGGCAGTAAACGGGAATTGATCCTCTGGGATCGGGCCGATACCGAAAGGCGTGAAATGCAGTGATCAGGTCGAGGCAGTGATCGGGATGCTGGTGCGAGATCACAATCGCATCGACTAGATCTGGATCCACCGGCAGGGTGACAAAGGTGCCAGGCCCGGCGTCGCACCAAATCCTCGTCGAAGCTTGCTCGATGAGGTATCCGGAGGACGGGTGTCCTAGAACCGGATATGTACCCGAGGCGCCCATGACCGAGAGCTTCAAGGCGCCAGCCGATCGATCCGCCAGCCGCTGCCGGATTTCAAGTAACGAAAGCGATCGTGAAAGCGCGCCTCTCGTCCCTGCCAGAACTCGTAAGTGCTGGGTTCAAGGCGATAGCCGCCCCAATGAGCGGGACGGGGAACGTTGCCGTCGGGGTACCGGGCTTTGAGCTCTTCGAGCAGTTGCTCGAGCTGACCCTCATCGACGACATCGCTCTGGGGTGAGGCCGCCGAGGCGAAACGGGAGTCAACCGGTCGACTTGCGAAATATTGATCCGAGGTTTCCGGGTCCACCTTGGTGACGCGTCCTTCGATCCGGACCTGACGATGGAGTGGGAGCCACAAGAAGAGTGCGCTCACACGGGGTTCGGTGCCCATCTCTCGGGCCTTGCGACTCCGGTAGTTGGTGTAAAAGACGAGTCCCTCCGGCTGGAGGCCCTTCAGGAGCAATGTGCGCGCCGAGGGCGCCCCGTCCTGGCCGACAGTCGAGAGGACAAACGCATTCGGTTCCTCGAGGTTGGCACCGACGGCATCATCGAGCCAGGCCGAAAACTGTTGAGCCGGATCCGCCGCGAGCGAGCTGCGTTCGAGGGGGGCGTTGACATATTGAGTTCGCAGGGCGCCGAACCGGTCGACCGTCACCGGCGTCACCCTATCGTCGCCGATATGGCTCCTTCTTCCAGACAGCCGCTGAGGATCCACATCGGCCGGGCGCTCCGGCGGCGCTGTCCACACTGCGGCGAAGGAGCGGTCTTCACCGGTTGGTGGAAGATGCGCGACCACTGCCCGACCTGCGGCCATAAATTTGAGCGCGAGCCGGGCTACTGGGTGGGGGCGGTGATCTTCAACACGGCCCTCGCCATTGCGGCCATTTTTGCCACGATGGCGATCTTTCTAGCGGCGAGCTGGCCCGATGTCCCCTGGACTGCGCTCACGGTGGCCACGGTGGCGGTAAGCGTGATAGTCCCCTCGATTGGCTATCCGTACGCGCGAACGCTGTGGATGGCCTATGACTTGTATGTCCATCCCCTGGAAGAGCGTGAGATCGCGGCGGGACGGGCTCGAGCCGCCTCGGTCAACGGTTAGAGACGCTTTGCAATCTCGTCGAGCATGACCTCGGTGGCACCGCCGCCGATCGAATGGATGCGAACGTCGCGATAAAGCCTTTCCACCGCGGTCTCGGAGACGAATCCCATCCCGCCGTGAAACTGCACGCAGTCGTAGAGAACATCGTTGGCCAGCTCGCCGACCAGGGCTTTGACCATCGAGACTTCTTTAACCGCCTCCGTTCCCTGCTCCATGAGCCAGGCCGTGTGATAGACGAGCTGGCGGGCCGCCTCCAGCCGCGCCGAGGCCATGGCCAGTCGCTGCCGAATCACCTGCTTTTCGAACAGGGGCTTGCCGAACGCCTTTCGATCTCGCACATGCCCGAGGGTTAGCTCGACCGCCCGGGTGCTCTCCCCAATTGCCTGGGCGGCGATAACCAGTCGCTCGTTCTGGAAGTTCTCCATGATGTAATAGAAGCCGCGGTTCGCATTACCGATGAGGTTGTCGTCGGGAACCCAGCAATCGGAGAACGAGAGCTCGGCGGTGTCCGAGCTGTGCCACCCCATCTTGGGCAGCGCCCGGCTGACTGTGAACCCTTCTGCCTCGCGAGGCACGGCGATGATCGAAAGACCACGGGAGCCTTTGACCTCGGGGTTGGTCCTCACCGCCACGAAGACGAGATCGGCTATGCCTCCGTTGGTAATGAACATCTTCGAACCGTTGATCCGCCAGCCGTCTCCATCGCGGGTGGCCCGGGTCCGGATCGCCGCCACGTCTGAGCCCGCATCCGGTTCGGTGACGGCGATGGCGGTGATGGTCTCTCCGGCCACCATCGACGGCAACCATTGCGCCTTCTGCCCCGGCGAACCAAAGTTGACGAGATAGGGCATCGCCAGATCGGAATGGACCAAGGCGGTGATTGAGAAGCCTCCGTACGTGGAACGGCCCAGCTCTTCGGCGAAGACCACCGACGCGAGCGCTCCGAGGCCGACCCCGCCGTACTCCTCCGGCACTCGCAAACCAAAAAAACCGATCGCCCCCATCTCTTTGAGAATCTCGGGTGGGATCCGTCCCGCCTTTTCCCACTCATCGGCCTGCGGGACAACCTTCTCCTCGACGAAGCGGCGAGTTTGTTGTCGGATCGCCTCCAGATCCTCCGTGTCGTAGATGGTCATCGACAGGATTGAAACATAGGCGCCGAGGCTCTGGTACTAGAACGTTTGTTCGGTTAAGATAGAGGGCGATGGCGGAGTTTCGGTGGAGCCAATTGGCGTCGTCCCAGGACGGGCTCTTCGAGTTGTCGCGCCGCGTCGTAGGTCGGGGTGCGTACGAGGGGCTGACGTTCCATGAGATCGAAGCCCGCTCGATCATCAGCAAGGCTCCAGCCAGCACCCCCTGGTTCGGCTACTCGATCAATGCCTATAGGGGATGTTCGCATGCGTGCGGTTTTTGCTTTGCACGACCGACACATGAATACCTCGGCTTCAACATGGGCAACGACTTCGACAACCAGATCGTCGTCAAGACCAATGCAGTCGAGTTGGTGCGAGCCGAGACTGAGCCCGCTCGGTGGAGAGGCGACATGATCGCCATGGGCACGAACACCGATCCCTACCAGGCGGCCGAGGGCAAGTACAAGCTGACCAAGGGGATCATCGAGGTTCTGACCGAGCGCGCGAACGACTTCTCGATCCTCACCAAATCACCGTTGGTATTGCGAGACATCGACCTGATTGCCGATGCCTCCCGAACGAGCAAGGTCTCGGTTTCATTTTCCGTGGCGACCCTCGACGAGGATGTCTGGCGCCGCACCGAGCCCGGCGCTCCCCACCCGCGCAAGCGGCTCGATGCTTTGGCCCGTCTCCGAGCCGCTGGCATCCCGGGAGGGGTGATGGCCGCTCCTCTCCTCCCCGGGATCTCCGATGGACCAGAGGAAGTTGCTGCCCTGAAGAGGGCGGCAAAGGAGTCAGGGGCGGAGTGGGTCAACGAGGTCAAGCTCCATCTGCGTGGCGTGCGGCCCCACTTCATGGAGTGGTTGGCGGCCGACAGTCCTCATCTCGTCGGGAGGTATGAAAGCTTGTACCCACCGCGACTACCACGCTCCCGTTCGGTGCCGAGGAGATCGCAGCAGGACGGTCAACTAGTGCTATCTGTGGATCCGCATGAAGACTTGTCGTGAATGCGGGAGAACGTTTCGTCCCTCTAGCCGTCATCTTCGATGTCCTGCCTGTCGGTCCAAGGATCTCTGCGATTGCGGAGATGCGAAACAGGCCAAGTCGTCGACCTGCGCGGGCTGTCGGTCGGATCTAGGAGAACTCAACCCGAATTGGAAAGGAGGCTTTACGAAACATAAGAAGGGATACCTAATGCGTCGAGTCGCTAACCATCCGCGAGCCGGTGACGGTAAGTACGTCTTCGAACATATTTTGGTAATGGAGGGGGTGCTAAGACGCTATCTCCATCCTGACCAGACGGTCCATCACAAGAACGGTGTCAGAGACGACAACCGAATCGAAAACCTCGAGTTATGGATTAGGCCACAGCCGAGCGGGATCCGAGTGGGGGACGGCATCGCCTGGGCACGAACAATTCTTGAACGGTACGAGACCACGGAGCTCCAACAGCCTTCCAGCCCGCGCTGAAAAGCTCTTGGAGGTGGCGGGGGTCGAACCCGCGTCCCTTGAATCGTTGGCGCCGGCATCTCCGAGCGCAGCCGTCGGCGAGCTTTCGGCGAGTGGGACCCCAACGGCAGGCTTCCCGCTCACCTATCCGGAATCGATCTTTGCCCTCCGGTCCCGGACCCCGGAGGACGCATCCTGCATTGCGACGCCCTGTTCCGGCGAGGCAGGCGCCCCCCGGACGGACGGGCTGCGTTAGTTAGGCAGCCAGTGCGAAGTTGTCTTCGGCACTTGTGTTTGTT
>DATFFB010000026.1:0-4054 GCA_035250485.1 Acidimicrobiia bacterium | reverse complement strand
CCCGTGGCCATGGCCACCACTTCTTCCGGTGCAATCTCGGCCAGCGAGGCGATCCACGACATGACCCGCAGGATCCCGAGGGGCTGCACCCCGGAGCCGGCGGGACTGTCCGTCCCGATCACAAGCCTTCCCAACTCACCTCGCCCCGACACCAGGCGTGCGACTTCGACGGCCGCTTTGACGTTTCCGTTGTGGACCAGTTCCACCCGGGCCGAAGTTTCTTCCAGGATTCGCTCGACATCGGCCAGAGGCAAAGCGGTGGGCCCGCCGTTGGCATGACCGGCCACGTCGGGTTGCACGGCGACGACGAAGTCGGCCCCGATGACCCCGCTGCCGGGAATGGAGGCACCGCCGGTGTGGACCATGACCTTCATTCCCCGGGCCTGGGCCCACCGGGTCATCGTGGCGGCAACCTCGGGATCCTTCACCCCCGAAATCCCGATCTCGGCCACGAGGCGGACGCCGGCAGCGGCCATCTCCTCGAAGTCGGCCTCGGTCAAGCCCTCTTCGAGCATCACGGCACCGGCGTGGACCTTGACCCCGGCGGGACGGAGCTTGGCGAAGGACTTGTGGGCGAAAATGGTGAGCGCCTTTACCCCCGTTGGATCGGTGGGTCGGCCGGGGGTGTGAGGCTCGCCCGCCGAGATCATCGTCGTCACCCCACCATGGAGACAGGAGTCGATGAAGTCGACCTGGCGCTGGCGGGGGGTGTAGTCGCCCACCACCGGGTGGACATGGTTGTCGCACAAACCGGGGATGACGGTGGCGCCAGCGGCGTCGATCACCTTCTCGATTCCGTCGGTGGTCGATTCGGGATCGGCTCCGACGTAAACGATTTTTCCGTCGCGGACCACGATGGCATCTCCGCTGGCCAGTGGATGATCGATCTCGCCGCTGACGATGGTGCCAATGTTGCGGATGAGGAGATCGCTCAACGAAGCCCGTCCTCCCCCACAATCTCTTCCACCTTGAGACCGCCTACTCGGGGGTGGGGGCGTCCCCCGTCGGTCACCGCCACCGCCAGCACGATTTCGTCGTCTGTGGGGGCGTCGACGATTCGCAACTCGATGGCATCGAAGTGACTGCGGACGAAGGCGGCGTCCTTGTAGTGGAGGGGGATGTCGAGTGGCGTGCCCGGCCCGCCGCGTTTCTTGGCAGAGGGGATGATCGCCTTCCCCCCGCCGCTTGCCTCCCGGAGCGGATTGCCGAACTTGGGATGGAGCAAGGCGGCGGCATGCTCCAACTCACCGCGGCTGCCAACGATGGCGCCTTTTCCGTAGCTGTGAACCGGCTTGCCATCGAGGTGAGCCACCGCCGAACGAGAGAGAAGATCGGAGAGCTCGACCGATGCTTCGACCAAGTCCTCGAGGTCCTCCACGTATCGGCCGGCATGAGGGTTGTGGAGGACCGCGGCTGCGATCACTCGCCGGATGGGGGGGTCGACGGGCCGTCCCGCCTCCAAGCGGACCTCATCGACCACGGTGACCAGCTTTCGAATCTCCATACTTTCATTCTTGCGCAAGTAATGGGGGTTCAGCCTGGCGGAGTGCCCACCTCCCGGGCGACCTGTTCGAGCCGGTTTCGGTAGGTCGTCCACCAAGCTTCGTCGACAGAGGGCAAGTTGTCGTTGCCCTCCTGGAATCCGGCAGAGCCGTCGATCATCTCGCGGACGATGTCGGCGTGCCCGGCATGCCGACAGATCTCGGCGAGCATGTGGATGAGGATCCGATGCAGCGTCACCTCGCCACGCTCGCCCCACCATGGCACCCGTCCGGGGGCGTCGAGGGGGAGATCGGAGATGGTGGCATCGGCGTGTTCCCAAATCCGTCGGTACAAATCGACGATGTGGTCGCGCGACTCGTCGGCGGTCGCCCACATGTCGGAGTTGTCCTCCGCCCCCTCCTCGGCCCAGGGCAGGGATTCTTCGAATGGACGTCCAAACACCGATCCGAAGTACTCGGAGGCGACAGTGCCGACATGTTTGACCAGCCCCAAGAGGTTGGTCCCGGTCCCGGTCAGTGGCCTCCGGGCGTCATACTCCGACGTACCTTCCAGCTTCCACAAAAGGGCTTCACGCGCCGCCCGCAAATAGCGATGAAAGTCGTCTTTGAGGTCAGAGCGAGCCAGCTCGGTCATCTACCTCATTCTTGCGTAAGCCTCCGGGATAGGCGGCGGAGATCTACGCAAGAATGAGGTTTGTGGATTACTTGGCGCCGACGAACCTCGTCTCGGCCCTGTCCGCGTTCGCCGAGGGGAACTGGACGGTTCTGGCGGGAGGGACCGATTTCTACCCGGCCCGGGTGGGGCGTCCGCTAACCGAGCCGGTGCTCGACATCTCCGGACTCGACGAATTGCGGGGAATCAGCGTGACCGACGACGCCTGTCGGATGGGCGCCCTCACCCGGTGGGCCGACATCAAGGCGGCTGATCTCCCGCCCGCCTTCGACGGGCTCCGCCGCGCCGCCTCGGAAGTCGGCGGTATTCAAGTGCAGAACGCGGGCACGATCGCCGGCAATCTCTGCAATGCCTCTCCGGCGGCCGACGGCATCCCGCCTCTCTTGACCCTCGACGCCTCGGTCGAGCTCGCCTCTCAAGGTGGAGAACGAGTCGTGCCGTTGTCTTCATTTCTGACCGGATACCGCCAGATCGATCTCCAACCCGGTGAGCTGGTAACCGCGGTCATCGTTCCCCGCCCCGTCGAGGAGGCTTTCTCCGACTTTCAGAAGCTCGGATCGCGGAGCTATCTCGTCATCTCGATCGTGATGGTGGCGACAGTGATTGCGTTCGAAACCGATGGCACCATCGGCGACGCCCGAATCGCGGTGGGAGCGTGTTCGCCGGTGGCCCAGCGGCTGACCGAACTCGAGTCGGAGCTGAGAGGCAAGCACAGGAACGACCGGACTTTGCAGCACCTGCCGACCAGGCATCACCTCGATCGGCTGGCTCCGATCGATGACGTGCGGGCCACGGCCGACTACCGCCTCGAGGCGACGTTGGCGTTGATCCGTCGCTCGCTCCGCCAGTTCGCGGAGTCCGCATGACCCTCGTCAAGTTGTTGGTCAACGGCCAGCCGGTCGAAGTCGACGGCCCCCCGCTCCGCCGTCTCACCGATGTCCTGCGGGACGATCTCGGTTTGACCGCCACCAAGGTGGGTTGTGAGGCGGGTGACTGCGGCGCCTGCTCGATCCTCCTCGACAACGAGGTGGTCAACGCTTGCACGGTCCCGGTCGGTCGCCTCACCGGTCACGAAGTGATGACTCTGGAAGGGCTCGACGCCTCCGGTCAAATCGAGCGCCTGCAGCGATCGTTCCTCCATCACGGGGCCGCCCAGTGCGGCATCTGCACACCGGGAATGCTGATGGCGGCGGCTGGCCTTTTGGCTACCAACCCGATGCCGGATGAGCGAGCGGTGAAGGACGGGCTCGGAGGGGTGCTGTGCCGTTGCACCGGCTATCGCAAGATCATCGATGCCGTCGTGGCCGCTCCCACCTTCGACGAGGAGCCGGTCCGAGCCCCGGAGGGAAAGGCGGTGGGCCAACGGGTGCCGCGGGTCGACGGCATCCCCAAGGTGAAGGGCACCGACATCTTCGGAGCCGACGGCTCTCCCGCGGACGCACTTGTGGCACGAGTCATTCGTTCCCCCTATCCCCGGGCGGCTTTCGAATTTGGCAAGCTCGATGCCTTCGTCGAATCGCATGCAGGACTGGTGGCGGTCTTCACCGCCAAAGACATCCCGGGCCGGAACTGGTTCGGGGTTATCGCCCCCCTCGCCGACCAACCGGTATTCGCCGAGAGAGAAACTCGCTACCGGGGCGAGTCCGTGGCAATGGTCGTGGGAGAGCCGGAGGCAATGGAGGCTCTCGACCTGGCAGATTTCCCGATCACCTGGCGGGAGTTGGTGCCCCTGATGTCACCCGCGGAGGCGTTGTCCGATGGCGCTCCTCTCCTTCATCCCAGCCGTGAGCAGAACGTCTTGATCCGGGGCCGGGTCGAGCGGGGTGATCTGGAGGCCGCTTTCGCCACGGCCGACACGATTGTGGAAGGCGAGTTCACC
>DATFFB010000025.1:0-2394 GCA_035250485.1 Acidimicrobiia bacterium | reverse complement strand
GCTCCCTTCATCGGCTCAGCGATGTGGTTACACCGACGACCCCGATGCGGTTCCCAACGGAACGATTCCCCCGGGAGCGGTGTAATGGACAGGTGAGCGAGCAAGTGGAGGGCCGTCCACTGGCTGAGAGCCTGTTGATCGAGTCGGCACAGAAAGGAGACCAGGCGGCATATGGGGAGCTCGTGCGCGCCCATCAGGACGTCGCCCGTCGGGTTGCCTATTTGGTCCTGCGCCATCACAACGACGTCGACGACGTGGTGCAAGTGGCCTTCGTGAAGGCGTTCCGTGCTCTCAATCGTTTTCGCCCGGGATCGGAGTTTCGTCCCTGGATCCTGCGAATTGTGCGGAACGAGGCTCTCAACCAGGCGCGGAGCAGCGGCCGCCGTGATCGCCTTGCTCTCAAGGTCGCCAACGCTTCGGGAGGTGCGGCCCCATCTCCCGAAGCGATGGTCGTAGAAGCGGAAGGACGTGAGGAATTGCTGGCGGCCCTCGAGGAGCTTCCCAACAGCCTACGAAGTGTTGTCGAGTGTCGGTTTTTGCTCGGCCTCTCCGAAGCAACGACAGCGAGCTTGCTACGAATTCCAGCTGGGACCGTGAAGTCGCGGACTAGCCGGGCGATGGAGCGGTTGCGGGTGAGCATGGCGGAGATCGATCGATGACCGGCTGGACCGACGAGCGCCTTCAGGCAGCACTGAGCTCGCTTGCCACCGAGATCGACTGGCCCCAGGGTCCCGACCTCACGTCGCGAGTGGTTGGTCAAGTCGGGCCGAGGCCATCGTTCGCGCGCCGCTGGTGGGCGCTGGGGACGGCGGTGCTGGTAGCTGTGCTTTTCCTCTACAGCACCCCCGGCCGAGAAGCGGTCGCCTGGCTGCTACAGGTAGCGGGAATTCGAGTCGAGTTGACTGAATCGCCGGGTCCCGCCAATCCGCCAACTACGTTGATCGGGGGGATCGACACATCACTGGCCGACGCCCAGAACGCGGTGGGATTCGACCTCAGAATGCCGCGGGCGCTGGGGACCCCAGATTCGGTCCAGCTTCTACGGTGGGGCGGCGGCCAACAGGTGGCCATGATCTGGAGCGAGTCCGACGAGCTGCCAGAGGTCTTCGAGACCGGAATCGGCTTGCTCCTCGTCCAATTCGAGGCGCGGGTCGAACAGGAGCTTCTCGTAAAGCAGGCTCCAGAGTCGACGCGGATCCAACCTGTGCGTGTGAACGGTGAGCTCGGTTACTTCCTCTCAGAGGCACCTCATACCGTGTTCTTCGAAAGCCCAGAGGGATTGATCACGGACGATCAACTCCGTCTTACGGGAAATGTCCTGGTCTGGATGTCAGATGGGGTGACCTATCGGATCGAGTCCGGCTTGGGACTGAACGAATCGCTCGAGATCGCCGAATCTCTCGACTGACACCCGCTTGTAAAATAGGCTCGATCGCGGGTGTAGCTCAATGGTAGAGCTCCAGCCTTCCAAGCTGGTGGTGAGGGTTCGATTCCCTTCACCCGCTCTCCTTCGAGGAACCAATGTCGCCCAATTTGGTCAAGCCGCCCCCGACCCTCGACACGGAACGGCGGCTGCTTTTGGAGGGCTTCCGTACCATCGGGGGAGTCGACGAGGTAGGCGTAGGAGCCATGGCCGGGCCAATTGTCGCCGGGTGCGTGGTGCTGCCTCTCTCCGGGCCGGAAGCGGATCTGGAACGGCTGACCCGCATCCTGGAAGGCGTCAAAGACAGCGGTCACACCCCTCGCCGTTTCCGTTCGGCTCTCGACGTGAGAATCCGCGAGGTTGCTGCGGTCGGAATCGGCGTGGTTGATGCTGGCGAGATTGACTCCATCGGGAGTCACGCCTCAGCCGTGGAGCTGGCGACGGCTCGAGCAGTCGACGAGCTTGCCTCCCCCGACGTCGTATTGCTCGATGGTCTCTCCTCCAACTCGCTGCTCGAGCAGCCCGTCCGCAGGGTGCCCAAGCACCCGCTCGGCGGAACACCGAGCCTGACCATCGCCGCGGCTTCGATCGTCATTGACGTGTTCCGGCGGGGTTTGATGACCGAATACGCGCGCAGCTATCCCGGGTACGGATTCGACAAGCACTTTGGATATCCAAACGATGTCCACGTGGCCAACGTCGTCCGGTTGGGTCCGAGTCCCATCCACCACCGTTCCCATCGACTCGTGATCGAGGCCACCAGAAGTACAATTAAGAGGACCACGGCGCCCCCGTAGCTCAGAGGACAGAGCAGAAGATCTCTAAGCAGTTTGGCAGTGGGGGTTCGCATCGAGGCCGGGTGACCTCTGCTTTAGAATTGACCGGACCACGGCGCCCCCGTAGCTCAGAGGACAGAGCAGGAGCCTTCTAAGCTCTTGGTCGGGGGTTCGAATCCTCCCGGGGGCACTCGG
>DATFFB010000024.1:0-10158 GCA_035250485.1 Acidimicrobiia bacterium | reverse complement strand
CAGACCCTGGCCGAGGCCACCGCTCAGTTGACCGGCGACTACGCCCAGAGCGTGGCCGAATACGACCACATCGTCACCCACATCCTGGAGATGGCTGACACCCTCTCTGCAGGCATCATCTCCCAGTTCCCCGACCGGTTCTAGAGCCACTCTGGTGCCCGGTCGCCACTGGCGACCGGGCACCACTCATGCATATGGAGCATCTCATATGACGACAACGAAACTCTCGACGAAAGAAACCGCCCTTGTCCAGGTTTTCTCCTTCGTCGCCGCTCTCTCCGCTTTCTGTGGCGGACTAATCCATTTCAAGGTGATCGGCGATCACGCCGACTTCGCAGTGATTGCTGCCGGCTTTGCCTTCATGGGCACGATGCAATGGGCCTTTGCCTGGCAAATCATCGCTCGCCCTTCCCGCAAAATGCTGGGGCTCGGTGGCGTGCTACATGCCGGCATCGCATCGCTCTGGATCGCTTCCCGCACGATCGGTCTTCCATACGTCGATGGCGCCAGCCAGCCGGCGACGGTGGGAGTCGCCGATCTCGCGGCAAACATTCTTTCGATCGTCGTGGTCGGCGCCGCGTTCCTCGGTCTGGCGGTTTACCGCCGGGATCACCCGGTGGGGATCCCATCAGCCATAGCTGACAAGATGAAAATCGCGGCGGTGGGCTTTGTCGTCTTTGTCACCTTGCCCGCCATGCTTGCCCCTCATGCTCACGCCCCCTCCACGATCGATCTGGCAGAAACGACTCACGACCATGGATCGTCGGTTCACCCCGGGACCTAACGCCGCGGGACCTTGTCGGCGTCGTCGAGGAAATCCCTGATCGGCGCCAGAGCCACGACTGCAACCAATAGAGCCAACGCGATCAGAAGCAGAATGCGCCCGGGATGGCGGGGAACGACCTCGAACTCGTCGCGATCTCCGAGCGCGTCTCTCCAACGCAGGCGGGCAAAGGCGGGCACCGTCATGAGACCTCCGGTGATCGACCCAATGCTGACCATGCCGGCGCTGTAGGCGAGCCCGAAAGCCAGCTGGCCGATTGCGAACACACCTATCGAAATCTGACCGACTGTGATCACTCCCCGGGCGAGCTGGCCGACTGCCACCACTCCGGTAGCGATTTGGCCAAAGGCAAACACCCCGGTGGCGAATTGGCCCAGGGCGATGAAACCGTGCGCTTCCAGTCCGGCGTCGAAGAGCTTCATCGCGTGCGAACGTAGCCGCGAGGGCCCGCGTAGTCTCGCATTCCCAATGAACGACGACGAAGCAGCTGCCCTTTTCGCCGCCGAGGGCCTAGTGCCTCACGTGTGGTCGAATCGGGCGGGCTATGAATACGGCTGGCACGAGCACGACTACCACAAGGTATTGGTATGCGCAGCCGGGTCGATCACCTTCCACCTTCGAGGCGAGGATCGAGAAATTCGAGCCGGGGGTCGCCTGGACCTGCCGCCCCACACTGACCATGCGGCGACGGTGGGACCTAGTGGTGTCACTTGCTGGGAGGCCGCCAGACCCTGAATTAGGCGGGCGAAGTCCGGATGGAGCCCTCTTCCCGCTTGTCGATGCCGAGCAGCAACAGGATCGAGATCGTGACCCCAAGCAGGATGGAGTTGAGGAGGTTGCCCTTCAGGGTCTCGACCGCCGAGGTGAACGACACCGCCAGGCCCTCCCGGGGATCAAGCCGGTAGGTAGCCGATTCGGACCCTCCGTCGCTGATCGCTTCGCCGACGGCGGCAACGGCGACCACGAGATTCTCCTTGGCTTCCATCGCCTGGTCCGGTGTGAAGGCCGGCACGGTCGTGGCAGGCCTCACTGGCGCTGTGGTCACAGGCGTCAACCGAACCGTGGTCGACGGACCAGCTGCCTCCGATGGCACCGGGGTGGGACTCGGATTGCTCGGGGCGTCGGTTGTGGTCGTGGTGGCCCGGGGGATGGGAGCCACAGCGACTGCAGTGGTGGTCGTGGTTCTCGGAGGTGCCGTCGTCGAAGTGGTGGTGGAAGCGATCGTCGTGGTGGTTGGGGGCGAAGGGGGCTTGGTGGTGGTGGGGGACACCGTGGTAGTTGTGGGGGGAATCGTTGTGGTGGGGGGGAGCGTCGTTGTCGCGGCGAGGGTAGAGGTAGTGGCTGAGGTTGTGCTCGAGGTGGTTGACGAAGTCGTCGTTGTGGCTCCACCGACGACCGCAATGGCGACGTTGTCGATGTTGATGTGGCCGTCATCGATACCTCCGACCAGTTCGAATTTGATGGCACTCGTCGGACCGGCAAACGCGGTCAGGTCGTAGGTGACCGGGTTCACCGACCCATCGTCGACGTTCATGGGATAAGTGTCGACCAACGTCCAAGTCGAAGAGTCCGAACTGGCAAACAGCTTGACGACGCCGGCTCCGCCCGAACCCGAGCCGGAAGAGGACACGTGTCGTACGTAGTCGAGGCTTAGAGCCACGGATGTGGCGCCGTTTGCATCGAAAGCTCGCTGGGCTCCGGCATTGTCTGGATCTTCCGCACCAATCTGCATGCAGTTCCCGCTTGCGCAGTGGGAGTCGCTTTTGACCTGCACGGCTCCACGCGAGGGGCCGTCGCTCTCGCCGGATTCCAACCAAGGTCCTGACCAGGCGGCGGTGCCGTCGGATCCGGAAAAGGAAATCGATTGAAACTTATCGTTGTAGGTGACCCCGGCTGCGGCCACCCCGACGGCTGGGAACAAAAAACCGACCCACACCGTCACGATCGACCCGACCGCAAGTGCCCGCCGCCATCGACGGGGCCGAAGGGTGAGCACCGTCGTCACAAGGGGGCCGCCAGCGGAGCCGTCGATGTCGCCTGGGCCAAGGGCAGGCGGAAGGTGAACCAGGTGGTCCCGCGGATGCGCTCGTATACCAGATCGCCCTCCATCTCGAGCATGAGTGAACGAGCGATGTTCAGCCCCAGACCCACACTGCCGGCGAGCAGGGCTCGGCGTCCATCGTGAACGAATCTCTCGAACAGCTTCCCGGCGATGTCATTGGGCACACCCAGGCCATTGTCAACGATCGAGCAGACGAGTTGATCCCGCTCGATACGGGCCCAAACCCCGACCTGCTGGCCGCCGTGCTTGAGCGCATTGGAGAGGAGGTTCCGGATCACCTGGCGGAGGCGCAGGGGATCGGCCCACACCAGAGCCTCTTGCACATCCACCTGGATGTTTCGGCCAGTCCGCGCCCACGGCGCCACCACGGCTTCGATCTCATGACGGATATCCGTGGCCCCCGGCTGAATGGAGAGCGCCTCTGCCTCGAGGCGGGCGGCGACGAGCAGGTCTTCCACCATCCGGGAGAGTTCGGCCGACTCGGTGTTGATAAGACCGATCAGCTCGCGACTGGAATCGGGGTCGATGAAGCCGCCCTCGAGCAACACCTCAGAAAAACCGTATATAGAGGTGAGGGGAGTGCGAAACTCATGCGAGAGGCCGGCAATGAACTCGTCCTTGGCCCGATTTAGGTCTTGCTCGGCCTTAAGCCGGGCTTCGAACGAGATGCGGCGTTCGCGCAGCTGCCGACGAACGATGAATCGATAGGCGACCAAAGCCCCACCCGGAATCAGGAGGGTGACGGCGAACTGGGTGAGACTCGCCAATCGCGAGGCAAAGCTCTCCGTCGCCGCGATGCGATCCTGTATCAAGCGTTGTTGCGACCTCAGGTTCGTCTCCACAAGGGAGAACACGCCTTCGTTGGTCTCGTTGAGGGCGAGGGCCTCGTCCACCTCGCCGGTGGTAGCTAGCTCGACAACTTTCCCGGCCCGGGCGTAGTACAGGTCCAGGCTCGTTCTGAGCTCGGAGCTGATTGAAGGCGCTGTTTCGATGATTTGGTGAAACGCATCCATTGCCCTGGTGGCTTCGGCGGCTGCCCGCTGGAGGGAATCGGCGCTGGCAACACCGGCAGCGCGATCCACTGCGAAGAAGACCGCTTGCGCGTTAGCGGCTCGCACCAAGGCCGAACTGCCAATGGCGGCGTTCGTCCAATGCAGCTGGCGGGCGTTGTCGGCTACCTGGCGAGTGCCGCTGGCGGTCGTAAAGGCCAAGGCCAAGCCGATGGCCGCCGTGGTGAATGCCAACCCCAGGCTGACCGCGAGCAAGCGCTTGCGACCACCGCCGTTGAGATCCTCACTCGTGGACACGAAGAATTTATCGGTCCTGGACGGCCAAAGCCACGAGGACCATTGACCGTGCACAAACGGGCTAGTCCGCGACGGGAGTGGAGCGCTGAGCGGATTGGGCTTCGCGCCCCGACTGCTACGCGCCTACCTTCTCCTTGATGGCCTTGATATCGGCGGCCATCTCATCGTTTCCGTCCGGGCTTTCGTGTGAGCCTCGATGAATGAAATAGGCGGTTAGCACTACGAACGCGAAGACCTGGAGGAACTCGCTCTGCCAGTTTTCAAAGACGCTGGCAAAGAACGAGTCGAGGAATTGGGCTGAGCCGATCGGCGGCGCGGGCTCGCCATGAACCATCGCTTGATCCACTTCACGCCGATACTGGAAATAGAACTGGCCGATCAAGGACAAGAAGAAGAGGGCCAAGAGGATCACGCTCAGAAGGTGATCGTGAAGCCATCCCCCGTTCGGTTTCCTACTCCCGCGCTCGGCGGGATCAACCTCGGGGCGGGATTGGTTCAGTGCCTTCTCCATTCAAGGTTCCTTCGACGCAGGGCCGAGATACCCAGGTTCACTGGCGGACAAACTTGGCCGGGGTTCCCTGGAGTGTCAGTCGTAGTGGTGTCGGAACATCACCGCGATCCGCTGCCCGGCCTTGCTGACCTTGGGGATGCTGTGGTCGTGGGTGCGCTGACATGAGCCGCCCATCACGATGAGATCCCCGTGTCCCGCTGGCCAGCCAATGCTCGGACCGCCCCCTTTGGGTCGGACGCGGAACGTGCGGGGAGCGCCGAGGGAAAGAATGGCCACTGTGGCTTCCGGGAGGTTGCGAGCGACGCGATCGCCATGCCAGGCGACGCTGTCGCGTCCATCTCGGTAGAGGTTGCAGGTGATCCGCTCGAGACCGACGCCGTAACGCTCGCTCAGGACCGAGGACATGTCCCCGATCACTTCCAGCCCGCTCGGGGTATCCGCACCACCGAAGGAGGCCACCAACCGGGGGCGGGGGACCTCGACGCCCCTTATCCGTTCGACGCCCCCGCGCCAGTCGAGTCCCTCGAGCACTCTGACGAAAAGTTCATCGGGCTGGTAAGCCCAGCCAGGCTGGCGATCGAGCCAGGCGCCCTGACCCAGCTCGATGCGCTCGAGGCCGGAGAATGATCGGTCGAATTCGCCTTCTTCGGCGGGCGCCGAGAAGAGCGACCCCTGAATGGACGGCTCAGGCATGGTGGCTGTCTCCCGATCTGTGACGTTTCAGCCCCCTCGAGATTGAAGTCGGGTCCAAATTCGAACCGGCGGTTCTCGAGTAAGTGAAGATCAGTTGACTGATCGTGGGGGCGCGTGGCTACGTTAATCGCAGCGCCATGCAACTTAAGAGAAGGAAAGGTTGTCTCACCATATGAACGCCATGACAGCGGACACGTATCCGGCCCGTCTGCTGGTCGATTATCCAGACCGTCTCGACCGCCTCAGCACTGCCTTCCGTCTCATCTGGGTCATCCCCATCCTGATCGTCCTCGGTGTGCTGACGGCAAACGGCAGCGAGGTGATAACCGACGAAACCGGGCGACAGATCAGCAGGAGTGGTGGCGGAATCACCGGGGGGTTGTTCGTCGCCACACTGCTGATGATCCTCTTTCGGCTGAAGTACCCGCGTTGGTGGTTCGACTTCGCCTTGGAGTTGAACCGGTTCTCGACCCGAGTGGGTGCTTACGTCGCATTGCTCACGGACAGGTATCCGTCGACCACCGATGAACAAGCTGTCCATCTTGAGCTGGACTATCCGAATGTCGAACGTGACCTGAACCGCTGGATGCCACTGGTGAAGTGGATTCTGGCCATTCCGCACTACCTCGTGCTCATAGTGTTGGTGGTCCTCGCCGTCCTGGCCGTCGTTGTCGCCTGGTTCGCCATCCTCTTCACCGGGCGCTACCCGCGATCACTGTTCGACTTCGTCGTGGGCGTCGGTCGGTGGAGCCTGAGGGTGAGCGCTTACGCCTTTCTCCTCATCACCGATCGTTATCCCCCCTTCAGTCTTCGCTGACGGGCGTGGGCGACCTTTACGCCAGGCTCCAGGAAGCGGCCGCAGGTATTCGCCGCCGGACCGGCGTGGAAGCCCACGACGCGGTGGTTGTTCTCGGCTCGGGTCTTGGCGACTACGGGCGGACCCTCGAGAGAAGCCAGGCCTTGCCATATGCCGAGCTCGGCTTTCCAATTCCGCAGGCAATCGGACATGGAGGTACTGCCTACTCGGCGCAATTCGGCGACCACCAAGTTTTGCTCTTGGCCGGCCGAGTTCACGCCTACGAGGGGTTGGGGATGGAAGCAGTGACCTTTCCGATAAGGGCGGCGATCCTCGCCGGCGCCCGGCAGGTGGTGCTGACCAATGCCGCCGGCGGCTGCGGCGACGACATCTCACCCGGCGACCTCGTCCTGATGACCGACCACCTCAACATGAGTGGTATCAGCCCGTTGCTCGGTGCAAACGACGAGCGCCTCGGTCCGCGCTTTCCGGATATGACCGACGTCTACACGCCCGAACTGCGGGCCAAAGCCCACGCAGCCGCGGCCGCGGTAGGTCAGAAATTGAAGGAGGCGATCTATTTCTGGTGGCACGGCCCCATGTTTGAAACCCCGGCCGAGGTTCGTATGGCCCGGATGCTCGGCGCCGGGTTGGTTGGTATGTCAACCGTTCCCGAAGCAACCGCCGCTCGGCACATGGGAGCAGAGGTGCTGGGACTCTCTTTGTGCACGAATCGGGCGGCGGGATTGTCAGCGAGCCGGTTGAGTGCCGACGAGGTTATCGAGGTCGCCAACGCCGCCGCCGATCGAATCCGTGCCCTCTTCGATCAGCTTCTGCCCGTCCTCTAGGGGCTATCGGGCTCTCGTTGAGCCTCAGAGGTCCCGGCATACTCCTGGTCGGAGACATTTCGGGTGTCCCATACGGTTGCTCCTCCACTGGTAATCGAGAGATGCATCATCGGCGAGGTTGGGCTGGCGCCGTGCCAATGGCTCTCGCCGGCCGGCGTATGGACCACATCTCCGGCTGCGATCTCCGCGATTCGGCCATCGGCGTTACCCACCCGCCCGACGCCCATGGCGACGTAGAGCACCTGACCCTCAGGATGCGAATGCCAGAAAGTGCGGGCACCTGGCTCGAAGAGGACCCCAATGACCGTCACCGGGCGATCGGAATCGCGGGACATGGGAGTGGACCACACGTTGCCCGTGAAGGTCGCCGTCGATCCGGGGCTCCACTCGAGCCGACTTCCAGCGGTGTGTTCCATCGATGCTCCTCACGTCCGAACTCGTTGAGTATTGCGTCGAGTTGACCAAAACTCACGTCGTGCCAGGGGTCTGGCGGCGTATCGTCTGGGTTATGACCTTCGCCACCTTGGGAGAGCTCAACTGGCTCGCCGTCATCGTTTCCACCATCGTTTATTACGGGCTCGGCGCCCTTTGGTATTCCCGAGGTGTTTTCGGCGACCGCTGGGCGAAATCGATCGGGTGGAACGCGGCGGAGGCGACGCCCCCAGCTTCGGCCGCCTTCTACATCCTGCCCTTCTTCGGGTACTTGCTGATCGTGGTCTCCATCGCCATGCTGACGGTCGCCACCGGTACCGATACCTTCGCCGAAGGTTTGGTTCTGGGACTCGTCCTGGGGGTCCTGTTTGCCGGGTCGATCTTCTTTACCACCGCCAAGTTCGAGCCTACGAAGCCCGAGCCCATGACCTGGTTTGTCATTTCTGGCGGATATGCCGCCGCCGGGATCATTTTGGCGGCGATCATCCTCTCGGTCTGGCGCTGACGCCGGGAGGTCAGGATCCTTCGGAGAGCGCCGGTTCCCGCGGATCCTCGACGAATTCGGGAGCGAGTAACTCGATGATGCCGCTGATCTCGAACAAACGGCGGAGGCTGGTCGGGAGTATGAGTCGCATCGCCACTCCGTCTTCCTGGAGGCGGGCATGAGCGGTGATGAGAAGGCTGATTCCGACTGAGTCCACCATCTCCACACGGCTGAGATCGAGAGTCATCTGCGAGGCCCGGCCCCGACGTGCTCCCAGGATCCTGTTGCGCAGAGCGCCCGAGGAAGCCAGGTCGAGATCGCCTTCGAATCGAATCAGCTCCTCGCCCTCCCCCTCCCCCGGCGACGTCGGCGTTTCGGCCGATGCCGAGGACTCTGGTTCCGGACGGAAGCCACTCCAGGGCATCGGCCTTTGTCCGTTGTCGCCCTGGCGAGTGAACTCGCCAAGGGACCATTTCCGGAACGAAACCAGCTCGGGAGGAGTCGCCAATGTGAGGAGTCCCTCTCCTGCCCGACAAAACTCGTCTACGGCGTCGAGCATCTCGTCCAGTCGTTTGGCGGCGGCGGCCGCTTCGAGCGGCACCCGGTACACGACATCGATTTGACGTTCGCCCCGCTCGGATGCGGCAAGAAGCTCCTGGCGGGTGGGATCACCGACCCCGGCGAACCTGAGATCGAGCTCTTCCAGAAGCTCCGAGAGCTGATGGGGCACCGAGCCTCTCGGCAGGTCGGCCCTCACGATGTCGAGCTCGCGCTGGATCGCCTCGTGGTGGGCCGAGGCCCGGCGCCAAAGGTCGATCGGCAATTCCAACAAGCGCACCTCGACCATGTGCTCGTACTCGTTCACGCGACGTTCTCCCGTTCCAGCTCAAACCAGACGGTTTTCCCCTCCGGTTCCTCCGCCACTCCCCAGCGGTCGGCCAGCGCTTCGACGATATGGAGGCCACGGCCAGTGGGCTGGAGGTCTTGGTAGTCACGTCGGACGGGGAGGGCTGCGCTGTTGTCGCGCACCGCAACGCGGATGGTTTCGCCCTTGAGGATCACGCTCACCCGAAACGCGGTCCGGGCGTGCAAGATGGCGTTTGTCACCAACTCCGAAACCACTGTCGCCAACCGGAGATTGGTGTCGGCGTCGTCGCTCCAGCCCGCAGCGAGAACGAAAGCGCGGGCAGCCGAGGCGGATCGAGACTCGGGCGGAAATCGACGCTCGATGCTTCCAGGCAGGTTCCTGTCTAGGGGCGCGCTTTTAGGCATTTATTCGGATACAAAAGCCATGCTACGGCTAAATACCTGATCTGAGAGGGATTCAAACTCCTGATCGATGGCCTCGGCCGTGGGCTCGGTGCCCACGATCCGAATGGCGATCAAGATGATGTCGTCGCGGACGGCTGGCACCGCGGAGCGAAACTCGGCGAGCGCCCGATCAACGTAGGTCTCGAGAGGCTCGTCGCTCCGGCACGGACCCAGCGACATAACCGTCTCGGGAGGAGGCAGCTCGCGCCGGGAGATGCCATCGGTGTAAAGGACGAGAACATCGCCCGGATAAAGCTCCACAGAGGCAGGCTGGGGATCGAGGGTTTCGAGCACTCCGGCCGGGGGACATGGGGTACCCAGGAAAGTCATACTGCCGTTGGCGCGATACAACAACGGCGGAGGGTGTCCGGCGAGGCTCACTGTGGCGCTAAATCGATCGTCATGTCGATCGAGCAAGACGTAAGCGACAGTGCACATTCGAGGCTCTCGCTCGGCGAGCATCGTCTGATTGAGCTGACCGAACACGACGGAAGGCTTCGGTTCGAGCAGGATTGACGTGCGCAGTGCCGACCGCGCCACTGCCACGGCTGCGGCCGCGGCAACGCCCTTTCCTTCGATATCTCCGACGACGACGCCATAGCGACGGTCGTCGACAACGACAAAGTCGAAAAAGTCCCCTCCCACCCGCCCGATTCGAGCCAGTGGCTCATAGCGGGCTGCGATCTCGAGTCCGGGAATATCGGGGAGCGAGGAGGGAACAAGACCTCGGCGGAGGGCTTCGGCTGTCTCGTGCTCGTGCTGGTAAGCCCTCGAATTGCTCAATGCCACTCCCACTCGATCGGCGATGGCATCGACCAAGGCCAGGTCGTCACTGTCAAATTGCGGTTCAGACTCGGTTCGCACCAAGGTCATGGTTCCGAGAGCGGCGCCAGGAGAGCCGAGAGGCACGCACACGACCGATCTCAGCTG
>DATFFB010000023.1:0-6789 GCA_035250485.1 Acidimicrobiia bacterium | reverse complement strand
GCGGCCCCGAGCAGCTTTCCCAGTTTTTCGATCAGCTCGTAATTCTCGGCTGAGCCCAGGCCCCGGCCCCCGGACACGATGACCACTGCGTCTTCGAGCTTGGGACCCTCTCGCTCTTCGACGTGCGTCCCGGTCACTTTCGCTCCCGCTCCCCCCACGTCGGGTAGGTCGAGAACGGAAACCTGTGGTGCCCCGCCCGCCATGGGCTCGGCGGCAAAAGACTTGGGACGTATCAGGACGAGCTTTGGTCCCGCCGCGGTGATCTCGGCCTCGGCTATCTGGGTGCCTCCGAAGATCTCGTGGCTAGTCGAACCATCGAGGGTGACATCGGTGGCATTGGAGAGGATCGGACGCCCGATACGGGCTGCCAGCCGCCCGGCCACGTCTCGATCGTCGTAGGCCTGCCCGAAGAGGATGAGGTCGGGCTGGTCCGTCTCGAGCCGTTCGGCCATGGCGCGGGCAACCGGAGCGCCCACCAGGCTGTCCTTCGGATCGATAAGAAGAACATTCTTGGCGCCATATTCACCAAGGCGGGCGAAGGCTTCCTCGGAGCCAGTTCCCACATAAACGGCCGTCGTGTCTCCCATCTGACGAGCCTTGGTGAGCAATTCCAAGGCGAGCGGAGTGGGTGCCCCATCGAACTCGCGGACGAAGACCCAAACCTCGGGCATCAAATCACCTTCTTCTGGGCGAGCAGTTCGATGATCTTCTCGTGGGCGGTGCCATCGTCTTCGATCTTGGCCCCGCCGCTTCGAGCGGGAGCATCGCTGATCGATGTAACTTTCTGATCGGTGGTTGCCTCGACCGACAGATCGGCGAGGGTGAGATTGTCGACCGGCTTCTTCTTGGCTTCCATAATTCCCTTGAACGTCGGGTATCGAGGTTCGACTACCCCCGCGGTAACGGTCACCAATGCCGGAAGCGATCCCTCCACCACCTCGTACCCGGTCGAGGTTTGGCGGTGAATGGTGATTTTCCCCTCTGCCGCCTTGACCTCGGTGGCGTAGGTAAGGGCCGGGACATCGAGTATCTCGGCCACCATTTGCGGCACCACCCCTGAATACCCGTCGGTCGACTCCGTGCCTGCGATCACGAGGTCGAATCCTTCCCTGGCGATAGCTGCCGCCAGCACGCGGGCGGTGGCCAACGCGTCCGATCCCCGCAGCGTCGGGTCGTCGATGATCACGGCCTTCCCGGCACCCATCGCCAGAGCCTGGCGCAATCCCTGCATCGATCCTGCGGGACCCATGGAGACGATCGTCACCCCGCCCTCGGAGTTCTGCGCCAGCTGCAGCCCCATCTCCACTCCGTACCGGTCGGTGTCGTCGAGTACCTGCTCGGCGGGGCGCACCAGCCAGTGAGTGTCGGCTTCGAGTTTGTACGGCGTGGCGGGATCGGGGATCTGTTTGGCGCAGACGACGATGCGCATCGAGCCTCCTCGGCAAGCGGATTTGTCCTCGACGTTCGATCGTAACGAGAGTGTGCCGCTCTCATGTCCGCTGTCTTCGCGCTGCTCGCATCTCTGATCTACGGCGCCGCCGATTTCTACGGAGGCGTGGCCGGACGCCGGATGGCGGCGAGCGCCGTCGTGTTCTGGACCCAACTGGTGGGACTCGTATTGGGCATGGGGTTGTCGCTCCTATATCCCGCTACTTCTTTCCGGGTCTCCGATCTGATTTGGGGGGCGATCGGCGGGGTGGTGGGCACGGGCGGGATTTACGCTCTTTATCAGGGACTGGCCAAGGGCCGGATGAGCGTGGTCTCACCGCTGGCGGCTTTGCTTTCGGCCCTCATCCCGTTGGGATTTGGTCTCGCGATCGGCGAGCGCCCGATCCTTCTGGAGTGGGTCGGAGTCATGTTGGCGCTCCCGGCGGTCTGGCTGGTCGCCTCCGGCGTGAGCGAGAGCGAGGATTCCAACGGAGGGGTCGGCTACGGAATCCTGGCGGGGTTCGGTTTCGGTTTCTTCTTCGTCGCCATCGCTCAGACCGGGGACGGGGCCGGTTTGTGGCCGCTGGTCGGAGCCCGCGTCGCTTCCGTGACGCTCATGGCAACCTGGTTGCTGGTGCGGCGGGTCCCGCTCCCACAGCCGGGGACGAGGTTGTTGTTGGTTCTGGTGGGCATCGGCGACATCGTCGCCAACGTGTTCCTCCTACTGGCTTTTCGCTCGGGTCTCCTCACCCTGGTGGCGGTCCTTGCGTCGCTGTACCCGGCAATCACCGTTCTGCTCGCTGTCCTCATATTGAAAGAACCCATCGCCGGCAGACAGAGGGTTGGACTCGGTTTGGCCATGGCGGCTGTAGTCCTATTGGCGCGCTAACTCTCGATCCGCTCCAGAACCAATGGAGAGGCTTCGGGTCTCGCGTCCCCGATTTCGATCGCTCCCTCGAGCACCGAGAGCGCCTCGTCGAGTCGGGCGGGGTGGCGATAGAAGAGAGTCAGCAACGGTTGGCCCTCCTCGACCTCATCGCCCACCTTGTGATGAATCCTGATCCCGACCGAGGGATCGATCGTGTCCTCCTTCCGTTCGCGACCGGCGCCGAGCCGCATGGCAGTGACCCCCACCCGGAGGGCATCGAGGGTGGTCAAAAAGCCCTTCCGTTCAGCCGTGACCTCGGATTGATGCGGCGCCCGGGGCAGAACTCCGGTGGGATCGTCGATCACGTTCCGGTCCCCGCCCTGGGCGGCTACCACCCGGCCCAACAGCTCCAAGGCCTCGCCATCGTCGATCGTCTTCTGCAAGAGGAGCCGCGCCTTTTCCGGATCGGTTTCGAGCCCGGCCACGGTCAGCATTTCGGTTCCCAAAGCCATGGTGACCTCGAGCAGGTCTGGGGGACCTTCTCCCCTGAGGAGAGAAATGGACTCGGCGATCTCGTTGGCATTGCCGACTTCGTTGCCCAATGGCTGATCCATGGCGGTCAGCAGCGCAACGGTCTCGACGTCATAAGAGTCGCCTATCGCGACCATCGTCCGGGCAAGCTCGCGGGCCTGAGCCGCTTGCTTCATGAATGCACCTGCCCCGACCTTCACGTCCAGCACCAATCCGTCGAGATCCTCGGCCAGCTTCTTCGACATGATCGAGGAGGCGATGAGCGGGATCGACTCGACCGTGCCGGTGGCATCTCGCAGCGCATAGAGCTTGCGATCGGCGGGGACGAGGGTCTCGGATTGTCCGGCCAGGACCAGACCGCACTCGGACAGCACCTCCCGAAAGCGGTCCGGATCGAGGGCGGTGGTAAAGCCGGGAATTGATTCCAGCTTGTCGAGAGTGCCTCCGGTGTGTCCTAGGCCCCGTCCGGACATCATCGGGATGGCCACTCCGCAAGCCGCCACCATCGGTGCCAGCGGGATCGAGACCTTGTCGCCCACGCCCCCCGTCGAATGTTTGTCGACCTTGGGCTGGGGGATGTCAGAGAAGTTGAGCACCTCTCCCGAATGGAGCATCGCCCCGGTCCAGGCCGTTAGCTCGCTTGGGCTGAGGCCATTGAGAAACACCGCCATGGCCAGCGCGGACATCTGGTAGTCGGTGACGGTGCCATCGGTGTAAGAGCGAATCAGCCATGCAATTTCATCTTCGGTCAAGAGCAGCCGATCGCGCTTGCGCTGGATCAGCTCGACTGCGTTCATCCTCAGCTGATCTCGTCGAGAAACGAACGGCCGCGAGCGGGTGCCGTCAGACCGAACCCTTGAGCGATGGTGGCGGCGACGTCGCAGTACTGCTCCCGGGTTCCGAGGTTGATTCCGGCCGACTTCATTCCGGCGACGAGCAGGGGCACGAACTCCCGAGTGTGATCTGTGGAGCCGTCGGTGGGGTCATTGCCATGATCGGCGGAGAGGAACAGGAGGTCTTCGGCTCCGAGGCCACCGACCAGTGCCGGCAGATAGGAATCGATCAACTTCAACCCGGCGGCATAGCCCTCCGGATTCTCACGGTGGCCATAGACCATGTCGAGGTCGACGAGATTCGTGAAGATGATGCCGGGACCCGTCCGCTCCTCTAGGGCCGAGACGGTTCGATCGAGTCCGTCGTGGTCTCCCTCGGTGTGGATGGACTCGGTCAGTCCCTGACCGGCGAAGAGGTCCTCGATCTTGCCTATCCCTAGTACCCCCAGTCCGGCGTCCTTGGCATGGTCGAGCAGCGTCGGGCCCCCGGGGGCCAGTGCGAAATCGCGCCGGTCGTAGGTGCGATGAAAATTGCCGGGCTCACCGACGAAGGGACGGGCAATGACCCGCCCGATTCGATACCGATCGCAGTGGCGTCGGGCGACTTCGCAGAGCTTGTAGAGATCCCCCAGCGCGATGACGTCGGTGTGAGCGGCGATCTGGAAAACAGAGTCGGCGGAGGTATAGAGAATGGGCTTGCCGGTGCGGACGTGCTCGGCCCCCAGCTCGTCGATGATGGTGGTTCCCGAAGCCGCGTGGTTGCCGATGAACTCATACCCCGACTCGGTTTCGATCGGCTTGACGAGGTCATCGGGAAAGCCGGTGTCAGTAAAGGTGGCCTGGGGCTGGTCGGTGATGAGACCGGCAATCTCCCAGTGTCCTGTGGTCGAGTCTTTCCCGGCCGACGCCTCGGCCATGCGCCCGAAGGCCATGGTCGCCTCGGAAGTCGGGGGCACACCGGACAGATCGCCGTGGAGGTTGCCGAGGCCGGCCTTCTCGAAGTTGGGAAGCGACAGCCCACCCACCGCCTCGGCGGTGTGTCCGATCGTGTCCGATCCCTCGTCCCCATAGTCGGCGGCGTCGGGAGCTGCCCCGACCCCACACGAATCGATCATGATGATTACCGCTCTTTGCACCGGCCGAGTATGGCAAGCAGAGTTCGTCTACTTAGCCTGGCTCTCCATATCCAGCAGGTGCTCCTGAAGCTCCGGATTGGGGGAGCGAATCTTCCCTCCCGCCCCGACCACTCGCCACCAGGGCAGGTCCTCCGGGGTGATGGCCAGGATCCGACCCACTCCCCGGGCCCTTCCGGGATAACCAGCCAGCTCGGCGACTTCCCCGTAAGTCACTACCTCGCCGGACTTGAGGGATCGAAGCACCTCCAGCACAGCCTTTTCGAAGTCGGTTTGGCTCACGCCGTCCCGAACAACCGATCACCCATGTCGCCGAGGCCGGGTTCGATGTAAAAGCGCTCGTTCAATCCGCGATCGACGGCGGCGGTCACGATGCGGACTTCGGGATGACGTTCCTCCATGACCTTGATTCCGTCCGGAGCCGAGACCACGCAAACCGCGGTTATGTCCACCGCCCCTTTTGCCTTCACCTGTTCGCATGCCCAAGCCAGGGAGCCGCCGGTGGCGAGCATGGGCTCGAGGATGAGCACCCGCGCGTCTGCCATCGGCGGGAACTTGGTGTAGTACTCCATCGGCTCGGCGGTCTCCTCATTGCGCTGGACGCCGGCGTATCCGATCCGGGCATTTGGCAGGAGATCGATGGCGGCATCCACCAGCCCAAGCCCGGCGCGAAAGACGGCCACCACCACGATCGGTTTTCCGAGCGTCGTGCCCACGGTCGACTCAAGCGGGGTCTCGATCGGTTTTTCGTGGAGAGCGAGGTCAGCCGTGGCCTCGGCGACCAGTAGATAGGCAAGCCGGCGGGCTGTTTCTCGAAAGATGGGAGTACCTGTCGAGCGATCGCGAAGGATGGTGAGATAGTGCTGGGCAAGGGGGTGATTGACGACAGTCACCGGCATGTCGGGGAGGGTAGGGGAAGTGCTCAGCGCCTAGGAGGCGCCCTGCCGCTGGTCGTATAGCGATGTCCGAGCGGTGAGATCCAGAGATGATCACCCCGGGGGAGGGGTTGGTGTCTCCAACCAAGCCGATGCCGGCAAAGGTGGTGACGACGACAGAGGGGGACCAGGTTGCAGTCACAAGTGGGACCTCTTTCCGACCAGGGGAGCCGGTGGTCCAAGTCACAGTCCCGGGAAGGCCTGCGACAACCAGGGAAGATGCAGTTGGGGTTACGGGCCTCGACCAGCCTTCTCGTCTCCCGGCGCGGTCTTCTCCGGGTCACCCCGGTATGGATCGGCATCCCCGTCTCGGGATCGGTGACGGCAAAGCTCCACGGGCAATGAGCCTGCTCCCTCGCCACCTGGCGGGCGATATCGGAGATCACCGGACCAAAGCCCGCAAGTTCTCCCGGAGCCTCGCTGAGACCGGCCAGGGTCTCCAAGTCGACCCGGAGCTCGACCGAGCCCCCGTTGCCCTGCTTTCCCTGATTCCCTGCCTCTCCCAACAACAGCTCCAACAAGAGATCGGCCCGGAGCTGGTCCATGGTCCGCTCCTCTCCCTGGCGCTTGAGCTTGCGGGCGAGGCGGGTCAGCCGCTTATAGGCGGCCTCGGCCCGGTCGGGGGGGAGGTCCCTCCCTTCCAGGCTGGCGGTGCCGAACTCGTTTCCCCTTACCTCGACATGACGATTCTTGACCGCCTCCCCATAGCGGAGTCGGGCCCCCTCGGGGGAGGCGAGATAACAGAGCCGCTGGGTCTGGACCCGGATCTGGGAGGCGGTGAGACCGGGAGCCTCCACCAGTACCTGGTCTGAGACCCAGCGGGCGTCTTCTTCTCGGAGATGGCAGGTGTGGGCGACGATGGTCTCGGCCCGGTAGAGGTCCAAGGCTCCCTTGCGGAGGGCGGAGAGGACTCGGGGGAGGCGGAGGAGGGAGAGGGCCCGCCCGAGCTCCAGCTCGGCGGCCCGCCCCGAGAGGTGGAGGAGGGCGGAGAGCTCGGTGGTGGCGGCCCACATCCCCTCCTCGGGCTGGATCGAGAGCTCGACACAGTCCTCGTAGAGCAA
>DATFFB010000022.1:0-5407 GCA_035250485.1 Acidimicrobiia bacterium | reverse complement strand
CGCCGGCCATGCCGCTGGCCTCATCACGCGCCGGAGTGTGCGGGCGGGCGAAGGTGCGGCCGGCCAGTTCCTCGGCCGCCGAATGCCCCATCGAAAAGCTCTCGGCAAGGAGCACCACCAGCTCGGGTCGGAGATATTGGGAGGCATCGTCGACGGTGGGACGCCACGAGCCCTCCGAGACCCTGATCCCTTCCAGGGCTTGGTTCTGCATCTCTGTGAGCTGGCGCTTGAGATTGCGGAGGGCCCGATTCGAGACCGGGAGGACCAGACGGCGTTGCAGCTCGAAGGGATCGGTTTCCGATTGCGCTCGCTTGGGGGCAGCGGGAGCGGGGGCTTCCTTGGTCTTGATCTCCTCCGACGGTCCGACGGCCGGCTGATCCGTTCCGGGAGCGCCCCGCAACCTCGAGAAGATGGCACCCAGCTCGTCGACCGTCGTGGACTCGGCGACCGGTGCTTCCTCCGGAGCGGTTGCGGCTTCGATTGCAGGCTCTTCCTCGGGCTTTGGTTCGACGGCTTTGGCTGATTCATTCGACCGGATGCGCTTGACATCCTCGACCACTTCATCGAGCTCGCTTGAAGGGGCAACGGCTTGTTTCTCTCTGCGCCTCGCTACTACCCGCACGGTCTCGCCCGGCTCCCAGTCCGCTTTGTCGGTGCCGGGGGTGACCACCCGCAGGATCTGCTCGGCGGGCTGTTCCTCGGGAACGGAGAGACCGAGCCGGGTGCGCCGCTCATCAAGCTCGCCCTCCATCCGGGACAAAGACGAGCGGAGGGTTTCGAGTTCGGCGAGAAGCTCCTGCCGACGTTGCTCCAAAGCCCGGGCCCGTTCCTGGGATGCATCCGCCTGACGGCGGGCCGACTCGACGATCTCATCGTGGCGGGCGAGCGCTTCGGCGTGAACCCGCTCCGCCTCCATCCGCGCTACCCGGGTGAGATCCTCCGATTCGCGACGAGCCGAGGCGGTCAAGCGATGTGCCTCTCGCTCCGCCTCGCCGAGCACGCTGAGCGAGTCTCGCTCAGCCGTCTCGGCCAGCCGCCGGGCTTCGGCTTGGGCCTGTTTCAGCAAGTCCTCGGAAGTGAGCCAAGCGTCGGACCGAAGGCGTTCGGCGTCCTCTCGAGCCGAGCGCCGCTCACCCTCGGCCTCGGCCAAGGCCTCCGAGCGCCATCTGGCGGCGTCGGCGGTAGCGCGGTCACGCATCCCTTCAGCGGCGTCACGGGCCGCCTCCAGGACCGAAGTCACCTCGATGCCAACCGCGGCGAACTCCGATCTGAGATCACGCTCGGCGAACTCCCCCAAGCGGCCCGCCAAACGATCGCGCTGGGCGACGAGATCGGCCACCTGCTGAGCGATCGCGGCAAGAAAGTCCTTGACCTCGCCGGGATCAAGGCCCCGAAAAGCGGTGCGAAAGCTCCGGCCGGTGATTTGCTCCGGCGTCAGCTGTTCCATCAGGGGTCAAGATAACCGTATGGGTTTGACTCCGTTCTCCGCGCCAAATCCCGCTTGATGTCAGGCGCAATTGATAAAACCGTCAGAGACTGGCGAGGGCGTCGAGCACCTCGTCAAGTGTCGCCACCGGGATCAACTCGATCCCATCCCGGGGAGCGGTGAGGGCTTCGTCGTAATTGGAGGCCGGGACCAGCATGACCTCGGCGCCGGCCGCCTCGGCCGCCACCACTTTCTGGCGAACGCCACCGATCCCGCCGACGTTTCCATCAACGTCGATGGTCCCGGTGCCGGCGATGACATGGCCGGAGGAGAGGCTTTCGGGGCCGAGCAATTCCATCACGGCCAGCGTGTACATCATCCCCGCCGAGGGCCCCCCGATGAGGCCCGCATCGATATCGATGGGAAACGGAAATTCGAAGCGGGGGTCGAGTGCCGCGACGCTGATGCCGATCAGGGGGGCGCCGGGGTCGTCCTCGCGAGCGATCAGCTCGACTTCAGTGGTGAGGCTTTCCTCAGCGCGGGTGAGTTCGAGAGTGATCACGTCCCCGGGCTCGTTGTCGCCGAGGGCGGCGCCGATGTCTTCCGGAAAGGAGACCGTCACTCCATCGACTGCGGTGATGACGTCGTCGGGCCGGAGGACATCGACGGCCGGTGCCGTCTCATCGACGTCCGCTATCAACACTCCTTCCGAAATGGTCTCGACTTCGTAGCCCAGGCGGCGAAGGGCGAGGGTGATGGCGGTCTCCTTCGATAGATCCATCGACGCCTGATTGCGGGTGACGAACTCTTCATCGGTTTCATCGGGGCGCCTCACTGCCTCCCGCGCCACGAGATCGACCGTGGGATCGATGCCGGCGAGGAACGCCTCGATTGGATTCACTTCCTGGCTCGAGACCGTGAGCATCAAGAGTTCTTCATTGGCCAGGTAGACCTCGACTTCGGAGGCGCTGACCGCATCCAAGGCGTCGCCTACCGGCCCCGGCGAGAAGGCGTAGTACGGCAAAGTGACGTTCCATGCCCCGATCAACAGGCCCGCCATCACCAGAGCCAGGCAGGCAATAACGATGGGCCAGCGCCGGCCTCCCCTGGCCGATTCAATCATTCTGGCGTAGAAATGGCCGCATTTATGGGTCGAAATCTACGCAAGAATGATTTGATAGCGGGATGACTACCGCTTCCCCCGTTCTCGCCACCCCGCTCGTCAGCCGGTCCAAAGCCTGGGCACTAGTCGGGGTCGTTGGCTTCGCCGCTCTTACTGCGCTGGCGGCGCAGTTCAGCTTTCTTATCCCACCCATCGAGGTTCCTTTCACGCTGCAAACGGCGGCGGTTCTGCTCTCGGGCGGGGTGCTCGGTGCTCGCTTGGGTATGGCCAGTCAGCTCTTGTATGTCGCGGTGGGAGCATTTGGCCTGCCCATCTTTGCCGAGACCAGAGGGGGAGTCGATGTGCTGCGAGGACCCACCGGCGGCTATCTCATCGGTTTTGTCATCGCTGCCTACTTCACGGGTCGACTCGCCGAGGGTCGCCACGATCGGCAGGTTCTATCGGGCTTTGCCGCTTTTCTCATCGGCAGCTTGGTGATCTACGTCTTCGGGGTCATCGGTTTGATCGTGAACCTTGACATGTCGATCGGCAGCGCCATCGCCCAAGGGGTGGTGCCATTTGTCTTCTGGGATGTTCTCAAGGCCCTTGCCGCCGGCTTGATCCTGCCTGCGGCCTGGAGGCTGGGCGGCGACTCCGCCTAAGCCGAGTCGGCGGCGGTGGTGACCGGCTCCGACGCCTCAGAGGCTTCGGCGGCCGCTTCCTGCAGCGCCGCCGACTGGAACTCCTCGCCCAAATAAGCCCGGACCACCTCCGGGTTGCGCTGCACCTCGCCCGGCTCCCCCTCGGCGATCTTCTTCCCGAAATCAACCACCATCACCCGGTCGGCGATATCCATCACGAGGCCCATGTCGTGCTCGACGAGGATCATGGCGATTCCCAATTCGTCCTGGATGTCGAGAACGAAGCGCGCCATGTCCTCGGTCTCCTCGAGGTTCATCCCCGCCACCGGTTCGTCGAGCATCAACAGCTCGGGATCCATCGCCAATGCCCGCCCGAGTTCAACCCGCTTCTGGATGCCATAGGGCAACAAGCCCACCGGGTACTTCCGCCACTGCTCGATCTCGAGGAAGTCGATGATGTCCTCGACCTTGGCCCGGTTGGCCATCTCCTCCCGCTTGGCAGGGCCCACCCAGAAAGAACCAGCCAGCCAACCCCGCTCCATCCGGACATGGCGCCCGGTAAGGATGTTGTCGATCACGGTCATGTGCGGGAAAAGAGCGATGTTCTGGAAGGTGCGGGCGATCCCCATCTCGGCGGTCTTGTTCGGCTTCAACCCCAGAATCGAGCGGCCCTTCCACAGAATGTCACCGCGCTGGGGCCGATAGACCTGATTGATGCTGTTGAAAATCGAGGTCTTTCCCGCCCCATTCGGCCCGATGATCGCGAAGAGTTGACGGGGAAAGACCTGGAAAGAGATGCCGTCGATCGCCCGTACCCCTTTGAAGGACAGGTGAACGTCCCTTACTTCTAACAGTGGCGCCTCATCTGGCATCTTTAGTCTTTCGTCTTTTGTCTCAAGAGAGCCATCGCTTTCTGCGCTTGTAGTGCTTCACGTCACGAAAGCTCTTCTTTTCGCCTTCCCCACGTAACCCGAGATAGAACTCCTGGACGTCGGCGTCCTTCAAAAGCATTTGCGGGGTGCCATCCATGACCATCTTGCCGGTCTCCATGATGTACCCGTGGTGGGCGATGGAGAGGGCCATGTTGGCGTTCTGTTCGATCAGCAATACCGCCGTCCCCTGCTCGTTGATCTCGACAATGATGTCGCGTATCTGCTGGACCAGCATCGGGGCCAATCCCAGCGAGGGCTCATCGAGGATCAGCAGCTTCGGATCCTGCATCAGGGCCCGACCGATGGCGAGCATCTGCTGCTCGCCGCCCGACATATATCCGGCCACTGACTTTCTGCGCTCCGACAAGGCCGGGAAGAGATTCATAACCCGGTCGTAGGCCTCGTCAGTGCGTTTGCGGTTGGAGTTGATAAAGGCTCCGGCCCGCAGGTTCTCGTCCACCGATAGCTCGGCAAAGATCCGGCGCCCCTCCATCACCTGGCTGATACCGCGGCGCACGATCTCGGAGGGATCGGACCCGGAGATTTCCTTTCCCTCGAGGCTGATCCTCCCCTTGGTGATGTCGCCCTCGTGAATGTCGAGCAGCCCGGTTATGGCTCTCATCGTGGTGGTCTTCCCGGCGCCGTTCGCCCCCAGGAGAGCGACGATCTTGCCGCTGGGGACGTCGAGTGAGATCCCGCGCAAGACCAGGATCACGTCGTTGTAGACAACCTCGAGGTTCTTTACCGATAACAAGCCACCACCCCCCGGCCGTGGTGGCGAGAGGGTCAACCTCCCGCCACCACAACCATCAGTTCACGGACGGAAGCAGGCCCCGGTGAAGTCGTAGGCACTCGCCAGTTCGCCGGCGAAGAAATCCTCGACCAGGTCCGAGCCTGTGGTCCCGCCGTTGGGAGCCGTTCCGATCGTCTGCCCGGCGCCACCGGCCTCGGTGTAGGCAGCCAGATTCGGATCGAAGATGGCAATGCTGCGGGTCACGTAAGCGTTGGGATCATCCGGCGGGCTGTAACTCTGGTCAGGAGCCAGGCCATCGAAGTTGAAACCTTCGATGGTCAGGGCCGCCGCCTTTATCCCCGCCCGGGTCATGTCGCCGCTCTCGGCCGCCCGCTGGAGGACCTCATGGGTGATCTGCGCTTCGATCCAACCGACCACGAAGGCATCGGAGGGGCGAAGGTCGGGTCGCGATTCCAACATGGCGTCACGAAGGGTGGCCATGCCTGGCACATCCGTTCCCCAGGCCACGTTGTATCCCGGCTGGACGTAAGCCGCGTCGATGATCGGTGCCAC
>DATFFB010000021.1:0-16030 GCA_035250485.1 Acidimicrobiia bacterium | reverse complement strand
CATCACGTCGGTGCTTTTGGTCCCGGTGGCCGGGATGGGGTGGATCTATTTGCTCTCGGCGATCGCGTTGGGAGGCTGGTTCCTGTGGCACGCGTGGCAGGTGCACCTACATCCCGAGCGCGCCATGCTCCTTTTTACTCAGTCGACGCGCTACCTGTCATTCCTCTTCCTGGCGGTGATGCTCGATGTTCTCGTCTGAGATCCTCGCTTTCATTTCCTATCCGCCTATCCCAATCTGGGAGATAGGTTCGTTTCGGTTCTCGCTCCACGGCGTCTTCGCCGCCCTCGGTTTTGTGGCCGGTGCCTGGATCGCCACCCGGGAGTTGCGAAAGCGGGGGTTCGACGCCGCCGCCTACCAGTCCTGTCTCACCTGGGGCTTGGTCGGGTCGTTGATCGGGGCCCGCTACGGGACTGCTCCAGCGGCTCTGCTGGCGGGGGTGCCACCCCTCGACGCGCTCAACCCGATAAGTGGCAACTTCTCAATCCTCGGAGGATTCGCCGGAGGCATCATCGCCGGCGTCTGGCGGATGAGGGCTCTGCGGTTGCCGGTGTGGGCCACGCTTGATATGTCCTCTTTTGGTCTCGCCCTGGGAACGGTCGTGGGACGCATCGGCGACCTTGCGATCGTCGAGCACCTCGGCCGCGCCACCAACGCTCCCTGGGGCTATGCCATCAAACCGGGATACGACGTGGCACCGCAGCACGATGCCCTCGAGTGTGCTTCCGCCCCCGATGGGATATGCGGGATCTATCACCACGTGGCCGCCTACGACCTGATCGGAGCGGCCATCCTCCTTGGGGTTCTGTTCCTGGTATACCGCCACTGGAAGCTCCGCTACGGACAACTCTTCTGGATTTGGGCCGCTTGGTACGGAATTCAGCGCTTCGTCCTCGACGCCTTGCGGGTAGGAAGCGGCGACGCCCAGGTCGGTTCCATGACCTGGAACCAGCTCAGCGGTTTTCTGCTGGGGGCCGCTGCCATAGCCATGCTCTTCTGGTTCGACAAACGCCAGCAAGTTGTGAGCCCGGAGGAAGATCACAAGCTGATTCGAAGGACGGCGCCGTCGAAGCCGCTAGCCTCTCGATCGGAATGACCAGCCGCTTTGCGTATTTCTTCTTTACCGGCCTCCGGCCCGGGACAGAGTGACGCGCTAAAACAGCCAAGCCACCAACCCGGAGCCGGAGGCTCCGGGTTTCTTTATTTGGAATCCGGTCTGCCTGAGGCTTCATAGGAGCACAGCCATGGAACGAAAAGCCACCAGCGATTCGCGGAGGACCATCGTCGAAATAGGTCGTACCCGCTTCGGTCGCGACCCTCTGCCGGTGATCGCTGGCCCCTGCGCGATCGAATCGGACCAGCAGATCAATGCGGTCGCCGAGACCGTGGCGGAGGCAGGGGGAGCGATGCTCCGAGGTGGGGCTTACAAGACCAGCAGCACTCCCTATGGGTTCAAGGGCCTGGGGCGAGATGGGGTGAAGCTGCTTGCCGCCGCCGGTGCTCGAGCTGGCCTACCGGTTGCCACCCAGGTGATGGAGGCCGCCGACGCCATCGACGCTGCCGAACAGGTTGATGCGGTAGAGGTCGGCTCGGGGAGCATGCAGGACTTCGAGTTGTTGCGCGTGGTGGGGAAGCTGGGCAAGCCGGTGATGCTGAGGCGAGGAGGCTCGGCCACACTTGACGAGTGGCTTTGGGCAGCGGAGTACATCCTCGCCGAGGGCAACGAAAACGTGATTCTGGTGGAGCGAGGGGTGCGGACATTTGGTGGGGCGTCCGCCGACATGCTCGATATCACGGCGGTTCCCCAACTGAAAGAGATGACCCACTTGCCCGTAGTAGTCGATCCCTCGCACGCTGCCGGAACGGTGGCGCGGGTTCAGCCTCTCGCGCTGGCCGCCCAAGGTGTAGGCGCCGACGGTGTGATTGTCGAGGTCCATCCGGACCCGACCGCGGCCCGCACTACGGGGCCACAGCTGGATCTAGATGGTTTCGTCGGTCTCATGACTTCGCTCGGCATTCACCGGTTGCGGACCAACATCGACCAGATCGATCGCCAGATCGTGCGCTTGTTATCTCGGCGTCAGGACCTGGCGATGGAGATCGGGCGCACCAAGGCCGAGCAGGGCCTGCCCATCTACATCCCGGATCGGGAGTCCGAGCTGCTGACCATCATCGAGGAGGAGGCCGCCCGCGCCGGCATTGATCCCGGCCATGTCCGGGCCTTGTTCCAGCTGGTGCTGGCCGAGTCGCGCCGGCTGCAGCAGTTGTTGCGCTCCTAACGGGCGGTCACCGAGACGGCGTGCCATCCTTCGGCGCCATCGGGGGCGGGAGGCACCGGATTTTCGGTCTGGGTGAATCCGCTTCGATCGGTTGCCCGAACCCGAATCCGATGGCTCCCGCGCCCAAAGTCGTGCTGGAGCTGCCACTGGATCCAGGCGTCCTCTGTGAGCGATTCGCTGAGTTCGGCCTCGGTCCAGTCGGCGTTATCGACCTGAACTTCGACCCTTTCAATCCCGACATTCGGAGCCCAGGCGACACCGGCGATCGTGACCGGGCCGACGGCAACATTACGAGAAGGGACGTCGATGCGCGACTGGGTCTTGATCGGACCTTCCTTGGACCAGCCGCGCGGAACCCAGTAGGCGTCGAATGACTCCCAAGTGGTGAGTTCGATTTCAGAGAGCCACTTGGTGGCGGAGACGTATCCATAGAGTCCGGAGACGACGAGTCGGACCGGAAAACCATGTTCGAGCGGAAGCGCCTCACCGTTCATCGCCACCGCCACTAGGGCCTCGCGCCCGTCATATACCGCGGAGAGGGGAAACCCGACGGTGAATCGGTCGACCGCCCGCCCCACGAGTTGGGATGCCTCGGCTCGGGGTCGAGCCAGGTCGACCACCTGGCGGAGCGGGACGCCGAGCCAGCGGGCATTCCCCACCAGGTTGCCGCCGACCTCGTTGGAGACACAGGACAGCGTCACGTAGCGCTCGACCATCTCCATCTCCATCAATTCGTCGAAGGTGAGTTCGTAGGGGCTATCGACGAGTCCCGTCACCGACAGTTTCCAGGTGTCGACCGCCACCCGGGGCACGACGATGGCGGTGTCGATTCGATAAAAGTCCCGGTTGGGGACGACGATGGGGGTGAGGCCTTCGACATCGAAGGAGCTGCCCGCCGCCAGCGGCAGCACCTCGGCTTCGCCAATTTCGACCGTTTCCCGCCCGCTGGCCGCTGCCCGACCGGCCGAGGCAATCAGTCTTCCCGCGCCGGTGAGAAGGAGTCCGAGGCCCCCGATGGCGGTGGCCTTGAGGAGGTCTCGGCGGGCCGGGCTGGCGACGACGGGATCGGGACGCATGAGCCAGGTGAAGGTCCCGATGCCGGCCACGATCGCGACCAAGGCGAGGAGCCAGGGGACGGTTTGGCCGGCCGAGGCGGAAAGCGTGGTGGCCCAAGCGGCCCCGATTCCGAAGGCGGCGATGGCCAGGATGATCGGTTGTGGGCGCCGTCGGGAGAGGACCCCTAACAGGGCTCCCAGCCCCAGTCCCACCAGCCCGATCCCGACCAGCAGGGCCGGCTTGTCGCCCGTACCAAAGACCGAGATCGCCCAGTCTTTGATCGGAGTGGGAACGTTTTCGACGACCCGGTCGGCTATTCCCTGGACGAGGGAGGGTGCGCCCAGGAAGGCTGCCAGCAGCTCGGACGCACCGAAAGCCATCCCCACCGCGGCGGTCCCCGCCAAGGCTGCGCGGGCGTGTGCGGGGTTGCTCATACTTGGTAAAACTGTTCCGGAACTCATTTTGGTCCCGATTCAATATGGATTACGTAAAAATCCTCGACGACGGATTGGTTCGTTGTGCCTGGGGAACCGGGCTGCCCGAATACGTCGCCTACCACGATTTCGAGTGGGGGCGGCCCTCGGTTCAACGGTCCCGGTTGTTCGAGAAGCTTTGCCTGGAGGGGTTTCAGAGCGGGCTGTCCTGGCTGACGATCCTCCGCAAGCGAGCCGGCTTTCGGGAGGCATTCGCCGACTTCGTACCCGAGACCGTGGCGGCCTTCGAGCAGGAGGACGTCGATCGGTTGCTCGAAAATCGCGGCATTGTTCGCCATCAGGGAAAGATTCGCTCGGCTATCAACAACGCCCGGCAGTTGCTCGCCTTGGAGGAGATGGAGGGCGACTTCGGCCAATGGATCTGGAAGAACTGGGCAGACGCGAGCGATCAGCCCCCATCGGCGATTGCGGCCACAACCGAGCAGTCGACCGCGCTGGCCCGGGCCCTCAAGAAGGCTGGGTTCACGTTTGTCGGGCCAACCACCGTCTATGCGTTCATGCAGTCGATGGGACTCGTCAACGACCACTACTCCGATTGCTATGTCCGCGACGCCTGCCAGAAGGAACGGCTGGGCCTGTTGGCCGCGATCGGAGAGTGAAGCTTGTCGGATGGAAACGCGCTCGGATCGGGGGGTGAGCCCGGCCTTCAGATCGACGCAGCGCTCTCCGTCGTCGAAGGAGTGCTTTCAGCTGACCTGATCGGTGGTGTCTACCTTTACGGGTCGGCGGTTGTAGGGGGTCTTCGCCCCGATAGCGACGTCGACCTGCTGGTTGTGGTGACCCGGAGACTGGGCTTGGACGACAAGGAACGCCTGATTACGGGTCTACTTGCAACGGGCGAGAAGACAAGACCCCCGTCTCGACGCCCTCTCGAGCTGACAGTGGTGGCCCAGTCAGAGGTTCGACCCTGGCGGTACCCCCCGCGATGGGAACTGCAATACGGCGAATGGCTGCGCCCCCAGTTCTTGCGGAAAAACTTCGAGCCCTGGGAGGAGTTCAACCCAGATCTGACGGTGTTGATCGAAATGGTTTTGCAGAGTGGAAGGCCGCTGGCGGGTCCTTCCCCATCCTCGCTTCTGGATCCAGTGCCAGAGCGCGATCTAATCGCGGCCATGGTGGACGAAGCACCGCGGCTGCTAGGGGACCTGATCGACGACACCCGCAATGTTCTGCTCACCCTGGCCCGTATCTGGATGACTCTGGAGAGCGGCCAGATCCGATCGAAGGATACGGCTGCGAATTGGGCGCTGGAGCGAGCGCCTGAACGGTTCCGGCCGGTGCTCGCCCGGGCCTGTCAGCTGTATCTCGAAGGCGGATTTGGGCCCTGGGACAACATGAAAGAGGTTCGGGCATGTGCGGCCTTCCTGAGCGATGGGATCCGATGGTCTGCGGTTCGACGCCTGGTGGCCTGCGCTCGAAGCGGCAGCACCGCAAACGGATAGCTAGAAATCCGCCATGCAGCTGATCCCCCGTCCGGCGTTCAGCGTCGGCATCGAGGAGGAGTACCTCCTCGTCGATCGCGAGACCCGCAACCTCGTCAGTGATCCCAACGCCGACATGTGGGCCGCGGCGGTGGCGACGCTGGGGGAGAAGGCAATGCCCGAGTTTCTGCGCGCCCAACTCGAGGTGGCCACCGGCATTCACTCGAGCGTCACTTCTGCCGGCGCGGAACTGACCGAGATGCGCAGGAGCCTCAACGAGTCCTTGACCGAGCACGGGGCGGCGGTGATGGCCGCTTCCACCCACCCGTTCGCTCTCTGGTGGGAACAGCAGCCCACCGACAAGGACCGCTACAAGGTGATGGCTGAGGACCTGGGCATGGTGGCGCGGCGAATGGTGATCTGCGGGATGCACGTGCACGCCGGGATCGAGGATCCTGACCTCCGGATCGATCTCATGAACCAGGTTCGCTACTTCCTGCCCCACCTGCTTGCCATCTCGACTTCCTCTCCCTTCTGGGGCTCGCGCAACACCGGGCTCAAGAGTTATCGCATCTCCACCTTCCGCACCATGCCCCGCACCGGACTTCCTGAAGAGTTCTCGAGCTGGAGCGAGTATCAGCGCCACGTCGATGTGCTGGTACGGGCGCGCATCATCGATGACTCCACCAAGATCTGGTGGGATATTCGCCCTTCGGCCCGCTTCCCCACGTTGGAGATGCGAATCACCGACGTCTGCACCCGGGTCGAAGACGCGGTGACGGTGGCCGCTTGCTACCTCTCGTTGCTCCACATGCTCTTCCGTCTCAAAGGCTCCAACCAGCGCTGGCGCCAATACGCCCCCATGCTGATCTCGGAGAACATCTGGCGGGCGCAGCGTTACGGCGTGGAGGGAACGCTCATGGATTTTGGCAAGGGAGTTCTGGTCCCCTTCGCCGAATTGATCGAGGAATTGATCGAGGTTGTGGCTCCTGATGCCGACGAGCTCGGATGCTGGCCCGAGGTGGAAAGGGCCCGCACCATCGTTGCCGAAGGCACGTCGGCGGAGCGCCAGATCGCCAAGTATCAAGAGTCGCGGGAGGCGGGCGCATCGACTGAGGAGGCACTCAAGGCCGTGGTCGACCATCTGATCGAGGACACCGCGCGCAATGCCTAATCGCGGTTGCGGTCGTCGCGCCAAGCGAGCCAGTCGGGGATCGCCGCCAGGTCGTAATCGGGTCCGCTCGTCCCCAGCGTGAATTCGGTGACGCCGGCCGAGACGTAGTCATCCGCCCGGTCGATTCTTCCCATGCCGATACCGATTGATCTTTGTATGTCCTTGGGATCGCGACCGATGTCCGCGCACCACTTATCGAGGACCGCCGACTTGCGGATGAAGGTGTCGAGGTCGCCGAAGCTATGCCAGACGTCGGCGTGCTCGGCCACCATCCGCAAGGTTTTTCTTTCCCCTCCGCCGCCGATGAGGATCGGAAGCGGGCGGGTGGGCGGAGGGTTGAGCTTTTCCCAACGTGACCGAATCCGCGGCAAGGCCTGGCGGAGATCAGCCAGCCGGTATCCGGCGGTTCCGAATTCATACCCGTACTCGGCGTAGTCCCGACGGAACCACCCGGCCCCGATTCCGAAGATGAGGCGGCTGCCGGAAATGTGGTCGACGGTGCGGGCCATATCGGCCAGGAGCTCGGGGTTGCGATAGCTGTTGCAGGTGACCAAGGCCCCGATCTCAATCCGCTCGGTCTGTTCGGCCCAGGCGCCCAACATCGTCCAGCATTCGAAATGCAGCCCATCGGGATCGCCCGAGAGCGGGAAGAAGTGATCCCAGTTGTAGACGATGTCTACTCCCATCTCCTCGGCGCGGGCGACCGTGTGCCTGATGGCTCGATACTCACCGTGTTGGGGCTGGATCTGGAGGGCGATGCGTATCGGATTGGTCATGGGGAGACGTTACGGGCTAGTGGGCATCGCGGGCACCAACAGCCCACGAGAGGCCTTCCTCGGGATCATGAGCGGCGAGATGGAGCGACCACCCCAGCTCCGGCGCGAGATCGCTCCAGACGAACCACCGTAGGCGGGTGGCGGCATCCTTCATCTCCTCGGTTGTGGCCGGCCACTCCCAGCCGCCAAGGGCGGCGAGCGCGAACCATGTGGCGAAGCGACCATACGCCGCCCCCCGGCGCCTTCCCATCGCTCCGCCGGAGGCGGCTGCCCAGGCCATCTGCGCCATGGCGGCGGCGGTCGGCACCGGCGCCATTTCCGCCTTGGGGACCGACAGCGCCCGCAGCGCCGCGGCCGGCGGACCCTCGACACAGACCGCCTGCCCCCGCCCGTTCGACTCTTCCAACCAGGGAAGTACCAAGGCCAGCAGGGCCTCAGTCGACGCGAGGTCGTCCACCGTCTGGGCCTCGGAAGGCAATTCGACCGGCTCGAGGCGGGGCCGGGGCGGAGAATCCGATTCCACCCGATCTTTGTGATAGACGGGCAGGGCGTACGCCGGTTCCCAAGGCAAAAGGTCGAGCGGCAGCTCGGTGGCGGGCAGGCCGGTCCCAGCCACCTGCTCCCCGAAGACGGCGCGTTCAGAGGCCACTGCCGCCAGGTTGGTTCGAAGGTGCGGAGCCAGCTCGGCGAAGGTGTGGCGGTTGGCAGCGACCTCGGTCAAAGGTCCGAGAGCGAATCGGGCCGGACCCTCCTCCACCGCGGCGGCCGCCACGGCCGCGGGTCCTTCCAGCGCCATCCGATAACGGATGTGCTGATCGACTCCCCAGAGCTGCCGTCCCCGAGCAACGGCTTCCTCGAGGAGCAATCGCAGCTTGCCGAGCTCTTCCCACTCCTTTGCGGCGCAGCTGTCATCGACGATGCGCAGCAAATCGTCGGTGTCGGAGCTTTCGATTGCCTCCCGCGCCCGACGGTCGTTCATCCCCGGTCGCGGAAGATTCGAATGAGGACGTTGACCACCACCGTCAGCGCGATGCTGATCAAGATCGACGACGTCACCGGAAAGAAGAAGCCTCCCCGTGGGCTACGAATATCGCCCGGAAGACGGCCGAACCATGAGAGCCAGCCCCGGTTCTGGGCCAGACCGACCAGGATGAGGACGACTCCAAGGCCGATCCATATGTGGCCAGCTTTCATGACCTAGGACGCGGGCGGCATCCCCGGATCCGTGGGGTCCGCTTCGTCGGGGCGGGAGCGGCGGAGCTCACTACCGAGCTGTGAGAAGGCCGCTCCGACCGCTTCGAAGAATCCGGTGGCCGTCTGTTTGGCCTGCTGGCGGACTCCTTCATCCCGGACGGCCGAGCCGACCGCGTCGGTCAGCCGGTCCCAAGCGCGACCCAGGGTGTGGAAGGCGTCCCGCACCTCATCGTCTGTCGGTCCGTCAGGCCCCGGTTGTTGGCGATAGGTGTCCTTCAGCCTCTCGCGCAAGGAGGCGAACTGTTCGCCGAGTTTGTCCCAGGGGTCGGTCTTGGCTTCGTCGATAGGATCGTTGTCGTGCGTCTCCATCTCCTCGATGGTACCTACGAGCTGTTTCGAGCTTTCTATGGCCGTCCCGCGCGCCAGGCTCCCGATGGTCGCGAGGTCGGGGCGACTCTGGGCGTGATCGAGACGACGCTCTCGTTGCTGCGTGAGCCGGGAGTGACACATCTGGCCTCTGCCACCGACACCGTGATCGAGTCCTTCCGCAACGACATGTTCGCCGGCTACAAAACCGGGGCCGGGGTCGATCCGCTGTTGATGGCGCAGTTCCCGTTGGTCGAACGTGCCTTCACCACCATCGGGGTGGTCTGCTGGGGGATGCTCGAATATGAGGCCGACGATGCCATCGCCACCGCTGCCTGGAGATGGTGTGAGGATGTCGAACAGGTCGTGATTTGCACGCCCGACAAAGACATGTGCCAGTGCGTGATTGGTGATCGGGTGGTGACCCTCAATCGTCGCGAGCAGGTCGTTCTCGACGAGGATGGCGTCAAGGCCAAGTTCGGGGTCGGCCCCGAGTCGATTCCCGACTATCTGGCGCTGGTCGGCGACACCGCCGACGGCGTGCCCGGATTACCGGGCTGGGGTCCCAAATCGGCCGCGACCGTTCTCGGACGGTGGCGCCATCTCGAGGCAATTCCCACCCGGGCAGAGGACTGGGAAGTCACGGTGCGGGGAGCCCCCAAACTCGCCGCCACCCTGACCGAACGGGTGGAAGACGTGTTCTTGTATCGCGACCTCACCACCTTGCGCAAGGATGCCGAACTGAAGGAGGACCTCTCAGATCTCGAGTGGAAAGGTGTCGACCGCGCCGCCTTCCTCGAGCTTTGCGACGAGCTGGGTTTTGACGACGTCAGGACTCGCCCTCATCTTTGGCAGTAGGTCAGGCCAGGACGGAGCGCAGGGCGGATCGGGCCGCCCAGTATCCGCACATTCCATGCACCCCGGCGCCGGGCGGCGTCGAAGAAGAGCAGAGAAAGACGTTGTCGAGCGGAGTGCCATATGGATTCCGGGACGGGATCGGTCGAAACAACACCTGCTTGAGGGTGTGGGCACCGCCCGTGATGTCTCCGCCGGCGAGATTGGGGTTGTAAAGCTCGAGGTCGCTCGGGCTGGAGACGCAGCGCTCGATGATCGTTTCGCGGAAGCCGGGCGCAAGGTTCTCGATCTCCTGCTCGATCTTGGGCCGAAAGTCGACGGTCGTTCCGCGGGGGACGTGGGCATATACCCACAGGGTGTGCCGGCCGTCGGGTGCTCGGCTGGGATCGAAGACACTTGGTTGGGCGGCGAGAATGAAGGGCCGGTCAGGCTCCCTTCCTTTCCAGATCCTCGCTTCGGCCTCGATGATCGACTCCGACGATCCGATGTGGATCGTTCCCGCATCAAGAAGTCGATGGTTAGCCCAGGGAACCGGACTGCTGAGGGCGTAGTCGATCTTGAAGGCTCCGGGTCCGCGGCGGAAGCGACCGAGCCGGCGCCGGTAGGAGTCCGAAAGGCCCTCGCCGGCGAGTCGGAGGAAGATATCGGGAGTCACGTCGAGGAAGACGGATCTGCTCGGCGGCAGCTTGGCGAGGCTTTCCACCCACACACCGGTTTCGATCTCCCCGCCCAGAGAGAGGAGGTAGGAGGCGAGTGCATCGACGATTGCCTGCGAGCCTCCGGCGGCAAATGGCCACCCCCAGCGATGAGCGGTGATCGGATAGAGCAGCCCGTACGCGGCAGTGAACCGCTTGGAGAGCGGCAGGAAAGAGTGCGCCGAGGTGCCGGCAAAGAGTGCCTTTGCAGGCTCATGGCGAAAGGAATTGATGAGTGTGGTGGCGGAGAGGATGCCCACCCAACCGAAGCGGGCCATGGCCACAGGATGCCTGGGTATCCGCAAGAGTGGACTGAGGATCGAAGATTCGATCTGGTCCCAGGCCTCGACGAGCGGTGCAATCCGATCCCGATACTCCTCGCCATCGGCGCCACCCAACTCCTCGGCGGTGGTTTCCACCGAACGGTGCACCAGCACCGCTTCCCGCGGGCTGATGGGATGTGCGAACGGCGTCACGGGATGAACCCATCGGAGGCCGTGCTCTTCTAGGGGGAGTTGACGGAAGAAGGGCGAACCGAGACCGAGGGGGTGCACCGCGGAGCAGACGTCATGGCGAAATCCCGGCTGGGTCAGCTCCATCGTCCGGGAACCGCCGCCAATCGTGGCGGCTCCTTCCAGCACCTTGACGGAACGACCGGCCCGGGCCAGGGCGACGGCCGCTGCCAACCCGTTGGGTCCGGCACCGACTACGACCGCGTCATAACTTCTCTGCACCCGTGAGGGACATTCTGGCCCGAGCCACGGTACGGTCGCGTCACGGTGGGTGGTGACCTCACTCTCTACATCGTCGGTGATCCCATCCCCGGCTATCTGGCCACGCCTGACGGCGCGGGACCCTTCCCCGGGGTGGTCGTTTTACATCAGGCGCACGGCCTCGATGACGACATACGTCGCTTGACCGATCGGGTCGCTTCACTCGGCTATCTGGCGGTCGCGCCCGATCTGGTGGCGGGCAGGGGGTGGCGCTGCATCGCTCGCCTATTTCGCGACCTCGTGCGGGGACGCGGCGAGGGAGTAGAGACGGCGGAGGCAGTGGTCGACTGGATGACCAGAAGAGCGGATTGCAACGGCAAGGTCGGAGCGGTCGGCTTTTGCCTTGGCGGCGGTTTCGCCTACCTGCTCGGACTGTCAGCAAAGCTCGATGCCACTGCTCCCAACTACGGACGGCCACCCAAGTCCCTCGCCGGGTCCTGTCCGGTGGTCGCTTCCTACGGCGGGCGGGATCGGGTCTTTCGTCGGCACGCTTCGTCGGTCGCGGATGCCCTCGCTGAGAGCGGAATTCCCCACGACGTCAAGGTCTATCGGGAAGCGGGGCATGGTTTCATGAACCAGCACGACGAGCATCCCCTCCTGAGCGCTCTCGGGCGGCGACTGCTGGCGATTGGTTACCAACGCGATGCCGCTGAAGACACCTGGCTCCGGATCGGAGATTTCTTTGCTAGGCATCTCGGCGGCTCGCCGCCTCCGCCAGGGTGAGGTCGTGCCTTCCTTCGATTTTCTCGTAGGCCCAGCGCGCCGGCCCGATGAGCCGGTAGCGCCGGGGAAGGAGCGGCCGCAAGCGGCCGAGGATGGCGAGGTTGAGCTCGAGCCAGCGTTCTCTACCCGGCGACCAACGCACCCCGTAGAGATCGCGTAACCGAGAAGGCAGAGTTCCGAAGGCGGCAAAGCGAATAAATGCCCAGATCGGCTTGAGAGCTGGCGGGACGGGTCCGGTTCTGATGATGACGGCGACGTTGTCGGACACATCGGTTCGGATCAAGCGACCGGAGTCAATCACCGACGCTACATAGTTCTCCAAGTCGGCGTAGGTGATGGGAACCTGATCCTCGGAGAGAAGCATGAGTTTGGCCGCCGTCAGGTTTTCACGGTGATAACGGTCCCGCTCTGCGGTCGTGAGGCGGCGAACGGTCCGTTCGAAGAAGTACACGGATGAGACCTCGAGACAAGCATGGACCCACAGGAGCAGCTCGGGATCGAGGGCGTCGTAGGACTGGCCAGTAACCGAATCGACCCCGTTGATCCGGGCATGGAGGCGGTTGATGCGTTCGGCGGCTTCGTTGGCTTCCGCCTTGGTGCCGAAGGTCATGGTCGACTGCAGCTGCAAGGTCCGGATCAGGCGAGACCACGGGTCTCTCTGATAGAACGACGTTTGCCTCGCCCCGGCGGCCACCAGGGGATGGGCGGCGTGCATGAGCAACGCCCTCGCCCCCCCAAACAGAACTGTTATCTCCTGATTGACGATCCAGGTGATGGAACCGGGTCCGAAATAGCCGGTATCGCCCATGCCTTCATTTTCGCCGCGAAATGATTGTTCTCGGAAGGGCATAGAGAGCCGAGCACCTAGGGACCGAGGGGGCGAAGTCAACGGTCCCACGACTACGTCCATCACGGCCTGGGTTTGGTGTGGCCGGTCGGCGTCGTCCCGTTAGTCGACCGGTCACACCCCGGCTCCCCGCGACCCATTGAACCGCAGCACCGCGAGACCCAACAGTGCAGCGATAACGGAGGTCGCGAAGATGCCAACGCGGGCATCGACGAAATGCTCGGGGTTCTCGAAGGCCAGGCCGGCGACGAAGAGTGCCACGGTGAAGCCGATTCCGGCCAAGATCGAAACTCCGAGCACGTGACGAGGGGTCATGCCCGGGGGAAGAGCGAGTCCGCTGGCGGTGCCCAGGAAAGTAAAAAGGGAAACTCCGACGGTCTTGCCCACCAGCAGGCCGAGTCCGACTCCCAGGGCAATGGGACTGGTCAGGTTGATGGGTTCGGCTCCGAAGTCGAACCCGGCGTTGGCGAGGGCGAAGACCGGCACGACTGCGAATGCCGACCACAGGCTAAAGGCGGGCTCCATTCGGGCCAAAGGAGACACCGACTCGCGGGCGAATTCCGCAATCGTGAGCAGGCTGAAGTCCGCACTCTCGCGCTCGGAGACATCGTCGTCTTCGCTTACCAGCTTGTGGAGGAGCGGACCGGACTGACTTCGAAACTCCGAGAGAGCGTAGAAGGGCGATACAGGGGTCAAGAGCCCGAGAGCGACGCCGGTCAAGGTGGCGTGAACCCCCGACTCGAGCGTGGCGATCCAGGCCACGAGGGCCAACGGGAGATAGAAGCCAAGCGAGCGGATACCAATTCGGCCGGCTCCCCACACCGCCGCCAAAGACACGACCGCGACCACCAACCATCCGAAGGAAAGTGGTCCCGAATAGAAGACGGCGATGACGAAGATGGCGCCGATGTCGTCGGCGATCGCCAGCGTGAGGAGGAAAAGCTTCGCTCCCACTGGTATCCGTTTTCCGACCAGGGTCAGCACGCCGACCGCAAACGCGATATCGGTTGCCATTGGCACTCCCCACCCTCTCCCAGCTCCGGCGACACCTCCGGCCAGGGCCAAATAGATCAACGCCGGAACGACCATCCCCCCCACGGCAGCCAGGATCGGAAGGAGAGCTGTCCGGAGTTCGCGGAGGTCACCGACCACGAACTCGCGCTTGATCTCGAGCCCAACGACGAAAAAGAAAATCGCCATCAGTCCGTCGTTAACGAAACCGCGCACGGTCTCGTCTAGATGGATCGGTCCCAACTCGAAACGAATCGGTGCCGCGAAAAAAGCTTCGTAGGAGTCGATGTTGATGTTGGCCCAGATCAAGCCCAAAGCGGCGGCGGCAATCAAGGCGATGCCAGACGAAGCTTCTCGATTGGCGAAGCGCAGGAGTGGCCGGACGAAGGTCCGGGGCACGAAGCGGCCCGAACGCGCCCACGGTTGGGTCACGAGAGCGTTTTTCCCGCCGACCTCAAATCCTGACAGGCTTCGACAACTCGCTGCGCCATTCCCGATTCGGCCTTCTTCAAATAGGAACGGGGGTCGTACGCCGCTTTGTCGCCGACATCACCGTCGATCTTCATCACACCTGAGTAGTTGGAGAACATGTGGTCGGCGATGGGCCGGGTAAATGCATATTGGGTATCGGTGTCGACGTTCATCTTGACGACGCCGTAGTCGAGCGTCTCGCGGATCTCATCGAGACTCGATCCGGAACCACCGTGAAACACGAGGAAGTGTCGCCCGGCGGAGCCGAACTGCTTCTCCATGGCCTCCTGTCCATCGCGCAGAATCGAGGGACGGAGCTGCACCGCACCAGGCTTATAAACCCCGTGCACGTTTCCGAACACCGCGGCCAACAGATAAGGGCGCTCGGCGGGCAGGCCCAATACCTCGGCAGTGCGGACCATGTCCTCGGGGGTTGTGTAGAGCTTCGATCGTTCGATGCCCTCATGGTCCATGGCGTCCTCTTTGCCACCCACAATTCCGATTTCCAGTTCCAGAACCGACCCCACCGCGCTGCATTGGTCGAGCAACTCTTTGGCCAGGGCCAGGTTCTCCTCCAGAGGAAGCATCGATGCATCGAGCATGTGGCTCTGAAAGAGCGGTCCCCGCCCGGACCGGACTCGCTCCTGGCTCAGAGCCAACAAGGGACGCACGTATCCATCAACCCTCTCCGGCTGGCAATGGTCGGTGTGGAGGCCAACGTTGACCGGGTAGTGGTCGGCCACCACGTACGCAAATTCCGCTAGGCCGGCAGCGCCGGCAGGCATGTTCTTTCTGGTGGTGCCGGACAGAAACTCGGCTCCGCCAGTCGAGATTTGGACAATGCCATCGGACTCCGCCTCGGCAAACCCCGCAAGGGCGCCGTGAAGCGACTCCGATCCGGTGACGTTGATGGCCGGAAAGGCGAACCCCCCGTCGCGGGCAGCTTCGAGCATTGCTCGATACTTCTCCGGGCTAGCAACTGGCATTTGATTTCCTCCCGTGGATCGACGGGAAAGTTAGCCATTGCTCTGTCCCGCCCCCAGCGAAGCGTCAGCAAGGGGGCAAACGTGCCGACACGCTGTTGATAACCAGGCCGGATATGGTCAGCCTGGTGGCAACCACGCAGCAGGTTCGCAAGCCCCGCAGCCGGTTCGTTCGGGGCGTCTACCTGGTCCTGGGCCTCTTGTGCCTCGGGCTTGCCTACATGTCCTGGTTGCCCGGAATTCCCACCTTCGACTTCGTGATCCTGGCGGCCTTCTTCTTTGCGCGATCCTCGGATCGGTTTCATGCCTGGCTGCTGGGCCATCCGGTGTTCGGTCGGATCATCCGCGGGTATCGAAGCGACGGTTTTACGGTCCGAACCAAGGCGGTCGCATCGGCGGCTGTGCTGGCCTCGCTCATTTTCTCGATGACCGTGCTGGTCGACGCCGTGCCTCTGCGTTGGGTTCTGGCGGCGGTCGGACTCTTCGCGGTGTGGTTCATTTGGACCCGGCCCACCAAGAGGCTCGGCAACCAGTAGCCCCCCGGTCGGCCGATTGCTAAATTCGCGGCAGCGAGTCACCGCGACTTCGCTCGAATCCTTCTGTCCGTTGGGTTCGCTGTTCTATGAACCGACTGGGGTTGCCCAGCGGTCAGGAGGGAAGTTGAGGCTCTACGTAGGAAATCTGCCCTTTCGCACCACATCCGAGGACTTGCGGGCAACCTTTAGTCGCTTCGGTGAGGTGACCTCGGCAGAGGTGCTGAGCGATCGGGAGACTGGCCGCTCGCGCGGCTTCGGATTTGTCGAGATGGCCGATGATGCGGCCCGCGAGGCAATCGAGGCGCTCGATGGCAGCGACCTGGCAGGTCGGCGCATCGTCGTCAACGAGTCAAGACCCATGGCCCCTCGTCCCCCTCG
>DATFFB010000020.1:0-5640 GCA_035250485.1 Acidimicrobiia bacterium | reverse complement strand
GGGGAGAGACCTGGCCCGGAGGGTGCGCGGAGTCGTTGTCATGAGGTCGACATTGATCGATGCTCTGGCCATCGGGGAGTTGTCCTGGCAGGACTACGCCAACTGCCGGGGCGCCGATGCCGATCTGTTCTTTCCAGAACGCGGCGCGTCTACGCGAAAGGCGAAAGCAATATGCAACGCCTGCGAGGTGCGCGAGGAATGCCTCGACTTCGCCATCACGAATGGAGAGAAGTTCGGTATCTGGGGTGGGATGTCAGAGCGCGAGCGTCGGCGGGTCCGCCGCCAGCGCACGATCACCCGAAAAGTCAGCTAGTCAACGTCCGCGCTTTTTGAGCATCGCCCGCAGGGCGAGGGCGGTTACTCCGACGAATACGACATGGTGAAAGGCATCGATCGCTAGCTCGTCGGCTCCCCATTCCGTGGCTGGTTTGGTGTCGGCAAGCTCGGGCACTACAGCGAGGTCAAGGGCCCAGACGGCGACGAAAAACAGGATCGAGGCCAGCGGCTCGCGCAGAGCCGCCGCGCTCATCAAGCCTCGTATCGCCCCCAGGCTGGTGCCATATTGCCAGTGCACTACCTGGCCGAGCTTGCTGAGTTCGTCGGAGTTCCGGGGCTCCAGTCCGAGCAAGTTTGCAGCCGCGTCTTGGGGCGTGGTCGAGGGCTTGCGATCACGCAGCTTCATCTCCGCCATCGAAGACAGGGTCATCGCCGCGGTCCCAGCGATTCCGGCCAGAAAACCGGCTCCGATGCCGGCACCGATGCGACCGATTGGGTTGGCCCGACTCAATTGGCCCAGCGGATGCGCGGGCCGTTGCCAGGGAAATTGCATACTTCGTCTCCTCAGGTCGTGGCACGGCCTTACCCCTCCGCCGGCGGCCCGAAACGAGGGGCTTAGAGGTAGAGCCCAGAACCCTCCCGCTCCTCAGGTGTACCTCGTCCGATCGAGGAGCGACGCTGCATCTCCTGCAGTTGGGCCTGAGCCGCCATTTGTTGGCTCCAAAGCGAGGCCTGGATCCCGTGGAAGAGGCCCTCAAGCCATCCAATCAGCTGCGCTTGAGCAATCCGCAACTCGGCCTCCGACGGCGTCGGCCCATCCAGCGGAACCATGATGTCGTTGAACTCGTCCAGCAGGTCTGCCGTCAGCATCTCACGCAGCTCCCCCAGGGTGGCCGAATGCACCGCGGCGAGCCGATTTCGGCCCTGGTCGTCGAGTGGGGCCTGTCGAACCTCGTCGAGCATCGCTCGGGTCATCGACGCGATCCGGATGAGCTTGGTGGGGACGCCCACCCCGGGAGGGCCCGGCTCCTTCGAGGCCGGTTCGACCGGTGCCGGTGCGGGGTCGATCGCGTCGGGCGCAATCGGGGCTGACTTTTCATTTTCTCTGGCGGTCATCGGTGGAGGGTAACCCGGGAGTGCCATAACAACCCTCTTCCCACCGACCCCGCACCTCCATATGATCGAACGGTTGACAAAGAGGAGGACAGGTTGGCGGACGGCGGCGATATGCCCCCGATCCTCGATGCGGCCCAAGTTGCCGAAATGCTGAGCATGAACGTGCAGATGGTGAGGCGATACGCGCGGGAGGGCCGGCTCCCGGCTTACAAGCTTCCCGGTGGGAGGGCCTTTCGCTTTTTGCGAGACGAGGTCATCGATTTCCTGCGCGCACATCCAGCGGCGGCGGAAAGCGACGGGGCGCGTGCGACTAAGGAGCGAAAGTGATCGCCACGACCAGACTCAGCGGGATATAGCTCGGGTTCTCGCCCGAAAGCTCGAGGTGGTCGGTAGCGACAATCTCGATTCTTCCGACCACATCCTCGGAGCCGCGCACGACGATCTGCACGGTCTTCTCGTCGGCAGCGATCTCGGCCAGTCTCGCCCGCCAGGTGGAGGAGGCGGGCCTGCCCGAATGGCCCCCGGCGCGGGATCGTTCGGTGGTGATGATGGCGGCGGCGGATGGGCATTCGACCACTACCTGGCCGGTTCCCAGCCGCAGGTAGTCCTCGCCGACGGCCTGCAATGCCCCCTTCCAGGAGCGTTCGCCGATAGCGATCGTGACTGAGTCGCCACGATGCATGGCGGAAGTGGCGACGTCGTTCAGCGAGGATTTTCTGCGCCGTTGGAGGTCAGCGAGCTGCTCGATCTCTTCGGCTTCCTCCCGAATTTCGGCGCCCATCCGGCGACGGAGTTCACTGCCAAGCTCCTCGAAATCGTCGGGGTCCCACGTCAACTTTTCGCGCTCCTTTCGATTTCCCACAACCTGTGGATAGGTTGCCACTTGGCCGCAGTCATTGGGGCAGTGGGAGGCTTGTGTGACAGGCGCGCAGGCGAATGAACCGGCATTGTCTGACTTGCCGCGACCTCGGCGCCGCAACCCGCTGACCCGAGTCACAGCTTCTCACCTCTTGATGATCCTGGCCGCGATTCTGGCGTTCGCCACCAACCTGCTGGTGCTGCGCGGTCAGGAGACGACGCGACCGGCCGTGGTGGCCACCGGTCGCATCGAAGCCGGCCGAGTCATCAGGGCCACCGACCTGACAGTGGCCGAGGTTGATGTCGACGACAGCCTGTTTGCGACCCTCTTGGCAGGAGGACAGTCCTCGGCCCTGGTCGGGATGGTCGCTACCCGGACAATCGAGGCCGGCCACCTTCTCTCGGTCGACGATCTACGACCTGCCGCCGCTCCCTCCGCCCAACGAGCCATCTCGATCCCGATCGAGATCGAGCACGCCGTCGGCGGTGGCCTGGTCACGGGCGACCGGATCGACCTGATATCGGTGTCCGAAACCGGCTCGGAGTACATCCTCACCGGGGCAGAGGTCCTCGAGGTTCCCTCCGACGCCCGCGGATCGTTGGCGGGGGCAACTGGTTTTTTCGTGGTCGTCGCAGTGGACGACCAGGAGGCTCTTGCGGTGGCAACAGCCATCCGTTCGGGCGAGATTGAGATCGCACGGTCAACGGGTTCTTCGCCAGCGGCAACAAAACCATGAACGAGGTTGCAGTTGCGCTCTCCGCCTCCGCTCGGGATTGGCCCGATCGCCTCCATCGGTTTCTCGCCGATCACGGAGGTGCCAGGGTGCGGGCCCAAGTGCTGACTCCCGAAGACGCGCTTGCGGAGGAATACCAGGTGCTGATCATCGATGATGTCAGTTCGTTCCTCACCCCACGACTAGTGGCGGAAGTGCAACGCCGCCGACGCCTAGTGCTGGGAGTGTTCGACCCTGCCGACTCGCCCGACGCCAAGGAGCGGCTCTGGGAGTTCGGGGTTGATCAGGTGATCGAAGCTGATGCCTCCGCAGATGAGTTCGTCGTCGCCCTGCGGGCGCTGGTCGTTCTCGCCCCCGAGCATCACATCGACGACTTTCAGCTCCCCGAGAAGCAACGGGATCGCCTCCTCATTTGCGTGGGGGCGCCGCCGGGCGGTTGTGGCGCCACCGAGGTTTCCATCGCCTTGGCCACTCATCTCGCCCGCTCGGGCTCCACCGCCTTGCTGGATTTGGATGAGACCGCGCCCTCGATCGCTCAGCGGCTTTCGCTGCCGATGCTGCCCAACTTGCGCACCGCGATCGATGCCGTGGCTCACCGCCAGACTCGCCTCCAGAAGGCATTGCAGCCGGCTGGTCGCTTCGATGTCCTGACTGGGTTGTCGAGTGAGCGCGACTGGATGGAACTCAGGACTCATGAAGTCGCCGAGGTGATCGCCGAGATCTCGCGTCGTTACCGATTTGTGATCGGCAATGTGGGTTCGCAGATCGGAGATGTCGGGTTCGGCCAAGGTGGACGATTCAGTGTCAGCCGCGCCGGCCTGAGTGCGGCCGACCAGATAGTGATGGTTTCGCTTCCAAACCCGGTGAGCGTCTCCCGGCTTACCGCCTGGTTCGTGCAGGCTCGAGACCTAAACAAATCCGCCGAGGCGAGGATCGTCGTAAACCGTGCTCCCCGGAGCCGATTTCGACGGGAAGAACTGCGCGAGGAACTGCAGCGCGCCAATGGCACGGCCCAGGTCTGGTTCTTCCCCGAGGATCCTCAGCTCAAGGCGGCCACGTGGGCCGGAAGTCGGGTGGCCAGCGGACGCTTCTTCCGTTCGACCGGCAAGCTCGCCAAGGAGTTCGTAGTCGGTGCCTAGCGCTCCCGCCTACGACGAGATTCGCCAGCGTGCGCTCGAGCTCGTCGAATCGACCCGAATCGACCCGGTCCGTGATCGCGACGCGGCCCGTGCGGTGGTGAGTGGAGCCGTCGACGAGTACCAGAGGCGGGCACACCTCGGACAGGGCCGTGCGCTCCACAACCCAAGCGACATGATCGATCGGGTGCTGCGGGCGGTTTCGGAACTGGGTCCGCTCACTGACTTGTTGGCGCGCCGCGATCTCGAGGAGGTGTTCATCGAAGGCGGCCGGGTGTCATATATCGACTCGGTCGGCCGTCTCCGTGGGCTCGACCAGCCCACCAGCGAGGAAGAGAATCGCCATGTGGTCGATCGGCTGTTGGCCGAGAGCGATCGGCGACTCGATGCATCCAGTCCGATCGTGCAAGCTCGCGTTCTCGAAGGGTCGGCTCGATTGACGGCTGTGATTTCGCCGATTGCCGACCAGCTTTCGGTGACCATTCGTCGGTACGCGTTGCGGCGTGAGTCGTTGCAATCGTTGACCGAACTCGGCTCGCTGACCATCCCGGCCGCGAACTTCTTGGCCCTGGTGGCTCGTACCAACGCCTCCTATTTGGTTTCGGGGCCGCCGGGGAGCGGCAAGACGTCGCTTCTCGCCGCCCTCATCCAGGCCAGCCCGGCCGGGCTATGCATCCGCTGCTGCGAGGAGGTTCGCGAACTGCACGTCCCCCTTTTGCACGGTTCCTACTACGAAGCTCGGCCGGCGGCGCTCGACGGGCGTGGAGAGATCTCTTTGCGTGACTTGGTCAAGGTCATCCTGGCGATGCGTCCCGATCGCATCATCGTTGGCGAGGTGCGCGGGGCTGAGGCTTTCGAGTTGACCAGGGCGGTAAATGCCGGCTGCGGCTTTGGATGCACGGTCCATGCCAACTCCGCCCGCGATGCACTGAATGCCCTTGTCAACGCCGCGATGATGGCCGGCGAGAACGTGGGGGAGGCCGTTGTGCGCAAGGTCTTCAGCAGCTCACTCGACCTCGTCCTGCATCTTGATCGCGACCTGACTGGCTCCTCAGAGGGGCCTTTGCGTCGGCAAGTGATGGAGATCCTCGCCCTGGTGCCTGCGCTCCACAATGACTTCTCGACCCAGCCCATCTTCGTCAGGCGCGGACTCGGGAACCCGTTGGAGTGGACCGGGGCGCTGCCACCCGACTCCCTTATCAATCGGCTCGAAAGGGTGCTTCCACCGGGGACGTCGCTGTCCTCCGTTTTGGAAGGGACGGCGTCGGTCTGGTGAGGCTGCTGGCGTCGGGATTGTCGGCACTGGCGGCGGCCCTCATTGTCGGCTGGCTCACGGGAGCGTGGCCCGGGCAGCGGCGGCTGAAACCGGTTGGTCCGGAGAAGGGCTTGTGGCTCCAACAAACCGGGGTCGGCATCAGCCGCAGTCAGTACGTCTTATTGACCCTTGGCACGGTCGTGGTGGCCCTGTTGGTGGTTTGGTCGATCTCGGGTTTGATGACGGTGGCGTTGCCGGCGGCGAT
>DATFFB010000019.1:0-7110 GCA_035250485.1 Acidimicrobiia bacterium | reverse complement strand
TGCCTTCGAGCACGGCGGCGTCGTCCCAGACCCTCACCTGGTTTCCGCTTCGTAACCGGCGTCCTCGAGCGACCCGGCCCCGCTCCAGCCCCAGACCAGGACAACATCCTCAGAGCCGGTGTTGTCAAAACCGTGCCAGTGGCCCCGCGGGGTGAAGACTACGTCCCCCTTCTCCGCCCGCTCCCGACCCGCGTCCGTGTAGATCATGCCCTCCCCCTCGAGGACAACGAAGAACTCGTCGGCCCGTTGGTGACGATGGCGCTCGTGCCGCGCTCGCGGTGGCAGCACGGTCCAGCCGAGCAGGAAATCTTCGGAGCCTGCGGCATGCTTGTCCACCAGGAACTGGACTTGCATGTCTACCCAGCCTTCCTCACGACGAAGGCCGGAAACCATGGGGACCTGGTCGATTCGGGTGCGATATGGCTCCATCACGACAACCCGCTGAGCAAGTGGTAGACGTCAAAGACTGTGACGAAATCGCGGTGGTCGATGCCCCGACCGCGACAGGCGTTGAGCAGCTCGTTGGCCACGGCCGCCAGCGGGGCGGGCGAGCCCTGCCGCCGAGCCACCTCTAGAGCAAGGACCATGTCCTTCTGCTGCAGGGTCACATCGGCCAGCGGCTTCTCCGGCATCCCGCCCTCCAAGATGAAGGGGCCCCGATATCCCATCACCGGCGAGGCCACGACACTCTTCAACATGGCGTCGACGGCGACCTCCCGGGCCACCCCACCCCTCTCCGCCAGTGCCACCGACTCGCAGAAGGCGACCATCTCCACGATCAGAGTGAGGTTGACCGCCACCTTCATCTGGACGGCCGTTCCAGGCCCACCGATGTAGCTCACCTTGGAGCCGATGTCGTAGAGCAGCGGCTCCACTCGCTCGAAGGCAGCGCGGTCGCCCCCGACCATGGTCGAGGCGCTGCCCTGGGCCAGAGTGATGGGGCTTCCCGAGATGGGGGCGTCGAGCATCATCAAGCCGGCAGCCGCGAACTCCTGGCTGATCGACCGGCTCACCTCGGGGTCGATCGTGCTCATGTCGAGGTAGACCGAGCCCGAGTTGAGGCCAGCGATCACTCCATCCTCCCCGAGCGCCACGGCGCGAACGGCCGCGCCGTCGGTGACGATCGAGAAGACCGCTTCGGATGCCGCGGCCACTTCCCGGGGTGTGCCGGCCCAGGTCATCCCCAGTTCCAGTAGGGGGCGAGCCTTCGGCTCGGTACGGTTCCAGCCAGTGACCTCGTGGCCGGCAGCGAGCAACCGAGGGACGATCCCCTGACCCATGTCACCGAGACCAATGAAGCCGACTCTCAATGCCATCTCCCCACCAGGGATCCGACGATACCCATCGTTAACGTGCCCACACCCCTCGAGCCCATGACCACGATCGACATCCACAACCATCTCGCTACTCCGGCGAGTCGGACGGCGGTCGAGCCCTATCGCCGCCCCGAGCACGAACCCTACGACTATTTCATGGGCGCCGACTCGGTGGCCCACAACGTCACGATGGTGGGATCCATCCTCCCGGCGCTCACCGACCCGGCGGTGCGGATCGCGGCCATGGACCGGATGGGCATCGACCTCCAGGGGCTCTCCACCTTCGTCTCGGAGTATTTCTATTGGGCGCCGGCCCGAAGGGGGGCGGAGTCGGCCCGGATTCAGAACGACAATCTGGCGGGGGCGGCGGCCGCTTACCCAGACCGATTCGTTGCCTTAGGGGCGACGGTGCCTCTGCAGGACGTCGACCTGGCAATCGCCGAGATGGACCGAGCAGTCGACCAGCTCGGGTTCAAGGGACTCCAAATCGGAGGGACGGTCCACGGCGCCAACCTCGACGAGCCCCGCTTTCGACCGTTCTGGGCGGCGGTGGAGGCCAAGAGGATCCCAGTCATCCTCCACCCGAACGGCTATCCAGAAAGCCAGCGCTTCGGGGACTACTTCCTGGTCAATTGCATTGGCAATCCGTTGGAGACGATGGTGGCTGCCACCCGGCTGATCTTCAGCGGGCTATTCGAGGAGCATCCGGGAATCAAGCTGGTCCTGCTCCACGGGGGTGGTTATCTGCCCTTCTACGCCTCCCGCGCCGACCACACCTGGGAAGTACGTCCCGAGACAAGGTCCCGAATCCCTGACCGACCACCCAGCCATTACATGCGGATGCTCTTCTTCGACACCGTCGTCTTCCAGCCGCTCTATCTCCGGCACCTGGTCGAGGTGGTGGCTGCTGACCACGTCCTCCTCGGCACTGACTATCCGTTCGACATGAGCGAGACCGACCCTCTGGGTTTGGTTGCGGCCACCGAGGGTCTCAGCGACGACGACCGGGCCGCCATTTCCGGTGGCAACGCCGCTCGGCTCTACGGGATCGGCTGAGCGGGAAGAGTTCCCACCACGCCCGAGTAGCCGTCGACGGCAACGATCTGGTCGGCATCGGGTCCGAGATCTACCCCGCTCACCGCCGGCACACCGAGCGACCTCGCCGCCTCGAACACATGAGCGGCCGGGCTGCCGCGGTCGGTGACTAGGCCGGCGGCGGCCCAGATCAGTTGTGACAAGCTCGGTGCGGCCGACGAAGCGGTGACCACCGCGCCCGCTGGCGGCGCCTGCGGGTCTGCTCCCTCGACATGATGCCGGGGGCCGATACCGATCCCAGTCGCCACGGGGATGCCCTGGTATCGATCTCCCTCGGCAAGCACGGCCGCTAGCTGCGAGGACTCCCAGGCGCTGGGTGCGCGTTTTTCCATCTTCTGTAACTGAAGGATCCACAACGAGGAGGCGACACCCCATTCGCAGCGGTCGTAGCCGTATCGCGCGCCGGCGGCTTCGAGCATCGCGCCGAGCTCGTTGAGTGTCTCGGTCCCGATGAGAGCGATGGCCTCGGCTCCCTCCCATCTCTCCGCCCTGGTTGCCACCACTCCCCGATCCCATCCCTGGAGCAACCGAGCCGGAGATCCCGCCAATGCCTCCACCCGGAGGCTCCCATCAGGTGTCACCTCGGCGACCCCCCCAACCTCGAAATCGATCGCGGGCTGCACCAGAACCGCCATCGGCACGGTGCCGGGTTCGATTCCAATGTGGGTCTGGCGGGCGAGGGCGTCGACGGAGAACGCGGAGGCCCAGCAGCCGACGACCGCCTTGGGCAGCTCCTCGGGAGTAATGCCTATATAAGAGGTGAAGGCCCCGGCCCAGTACCCGCTCGACTCAAGGGGACTGGAGGAGCGGACAGCCAGCATGGCCGACAGCTCCCTCCCGGCCTCCATGATCCGATCCGCGGCGAGGAGGGGCTCCGAGCTCACCGCCAGCCGGGCGCCACCCGAACCTCGCACCGGCAGGACCGATGCTCCGAGCTGCATGTGATGTCGAGAAGCGGACAACTCCACGACGAACCCGGGCAGGACCGGAAGTCCGTCATGGCGAGCAGCGGCCAACGTCGCTGCCTTGGCGCCGACCCGTTCGGGGTCGACGGCGGAGGGTTCGTCGAGACTGCTGATCAACCTCGGATCATTTGACCGTGATGATCTCGTGGCTGGCATAGCTCGACACCATCTCGATCCCGGTGTCGGTGACATAGAGCATCTCTTCGAGCCGGACACCGTGATCATGCAGCTTGCCGTGCTGAGTCTCGAGGGCGAAGGTCATACCGGGTTGGATCTCCACCGGGTGATCAAGCGACCAGATCCGGGAGATCACTGGGGGATCGTATTGGGCGAGGCCGAGGCCGTGGCCCCAGAAGTTCGCCGCCGCCTGGTCTTCCTCTTCGTAGCCCCACACCTCCTTGGCCGAAGGCCACTTGGAGGCGACGTCGGCGGTGGTGACACCCGGCCCGGTTGCCTCGATCGAGTCCCAGAGCCAGCGATGAGCCAGGTCGTATGTCTGCTTGTGCTCGTCGCTCGGCTCTCCCCCGACGCAATAGGTGCGGTAGACACAGGACTTGAATCCGTTCCAGGTAAGAGCAGCGAGGTCGACGATGACCAGTTCGCCGGGCCGGATCATCCGGTCGGAGAAGTTGCGCCAATTGGGCCAGGCATTGGGGCCGGAGGAGACGATGACGTCCTCGACGTCCTCCATGCCTGGCAGCGAATACAGCTTCTCGAACCCGAACGCTGCCACCTCGTTCTCGCTGAGCCCCGGCTTGATGAAGTTGGTGATCTCGTAGTGGACGTAGTCGCAGATGGCACCGACGATCGAGAAAGCCTTGATCTCGTCTGGGCTCTTGATCGCCCGCGCCTCCATCATCGGTGACATGCCGTCGGTCCAGGTGATGCCTCTCGCTTCGAATTGCTTGATCAGGTTGATGTCGATGAAGTCGACGCCCAGCGGCTCCTTGCCGACCCCGGCTTCCTCGAGATCATTCATCAGCGAATCGACGAATTTCGTGACCTGCTGTTCGGCCGCCGGCCCGACCGCTCCCTTGATCCAGGCATAGGAATAACGGATGTTCTCCTTGGGGATCCACGGGTTGTGCTCAGCAAGGTGAAAACCGATGTCCCCCTGCTCGTACACGATCGGCTTCTTGCCCCGAGCCAACACCACGTAGCGCAGTCCCGGCTTGAGTCGGTTCCAACCCGGAGTCAGCGTCGAGGAGACGTACCGCATGTTCTCGTCGTAGAACAAGAGCAAGGCGCCGAGCCCATGCCGCTCCATCGCCTCGTGGGCTCGCCGAAGGCGCCACTCCCTGACGTTGCCCCAGTTGATCCCCTCTTTCCAGTCGGTGCTCAGCGCGAAGAAGGCTTCTCTCATTGCCATCCGACTATAAGGAGCGGAATCAGCTCGGAGGTTTAGCTACCGCCTCGTATTCCAGCAGCACCAGCCCTTCCTCATAAGGGGTAGCTCTGCGCAAGTTCAGTTGTCGTGAATCAAGATCGTCATCGAACAACGGCCGCCCTCCTCCCAGAACTACCGGAATAGTTCGCAGCTGCAATTCATCTACTAGGCCCGCGCCCATCATGGCGGTGGCGAGCGTGATGCTCCCCCAAATGACAATGTCCTTTCCGTTCTCTTGCTTGAGGGCGCGGATCTTCTCCTCAGGCTTGTCCCTGATGATTGTTCCCCCTTCCCACTCGCCCCACGGTGCTTCTTTGAGGGTCGACGAAACTACGAATTTCCTCAGAGCGTTGAGCTTCTTCCCAAACTCGGCGTCATCGCCAGAAGCACTGGGCCAGTACCTGACGAATAGCTCATAGGTTTTACGCCCCAGCACCATCGTGTCGACCGTGTCCATGAACTCCATGGCTTCTCGTTCGAAGCCTTCGTCATGCTTGGCGGCGTACTCGGAGATGAAATCGGTGGTCCCATCGGGATCGGCCGCATGTCCGTCGATGCTTGTGAATTGTTGAACAATCAGCTTTCTCATATGACGTGCGTGCCCCCTGGTCACTGCGCCTAAACCACGGTTGCGACTGCTTAGGGCACGTACTCGGCTCGACTGGCGGCCCGCACCTCCACTTCCCCGACGATGGGTACGCGAGTTGCCACTGCGACTTCAACTTCGACGTCACGGGGATCGAACGACCTCACCACCGGACACAGGCACCGAAGCAAACGCGCCCCGTTAGCCGCGGCCAGCTCGGCCGCCACCCCCGATGGAGTCTCGCCAACCGAAAGCGCTGGGAAAGTGGCGGGGGCGGCCGCGAGGGCGGCCGCATCTGCGGCGTTGACAGCTCGGACCCGGGCCGTTACGAGCTGCACCGCAGCCAACACCGCCAGCCCGATGGCGATGACAAAGAAAACGAGAGCGAGGGCCAGAATCGTCGCCGACCCTCGCTCTCCGATCGGTTTCACTTTTCGACCCTCATCACCGCCCGCCCATGAAGATTGACGCTCGCCCATCTCATGATTGGAGTCGTCAGCCGGTGTTGCAGGCTGACAGTGACGATGGCCTGTCTTCCCACCACCGAAGGTCGCACCACGGAGATCTTCGCCCGCTGGGCTAGCTGAGGCGACATCGCGGCGGTGGCGGCCTCCACGGCCGCCTCCGGGGCGGGAGCAGTGGCCGCCACCCGTGCGCCTTCTCGGGCCGCGGCCACCAACTCCAGCTGGATGCGCGCCACAACGACTACTTCGAGGATCGCCAGCAGAACCAAGATGAGGGTCGGAATGGTGACTGCCATCTCCATCGCCACCCCTCCCCGCTCGGCCCTCAGAACTGACCAGCTACCCAACCCACGACCTTGCCGAGGATCGTGCTGATGATCGAGGTACCGCCGCTCGACTGCACCCACTTGAAGAGGATGACTGCAAGGGCTGTCGCCGCCAAGATGACCAGGAAGTACTCGACTGTTCCCTGCCCGCGCTCGTCGCCCCGGGCTGGTCCTAACCACCGCCAGATTGCCAGCATCACTGGCTCCTTTCACTTGCTCCCGACGACCGGCCGGGACGGGGGGAAGCAATGTCACGGCAAAGCACCCACGAGGCTGCCGAAAGAGCGGAACAGGATCGGGCCCACGAAAAGAACGACGAATCCGGGGAGAATCAGGAGACCCAGGGGGACCATCAGCGTGACCGGCAGGCGTCGTACCCGCTCCAGCGCCGCGGTGCGCCGAAGCTGACGCATCTCGGAAAGGTGGTCTGCCACGGCCTCTGCCACCGGTGCACCTGATGCTGTCGCCATCGCCAAACGCGACAGCAGCGGGCGGGTGAGGGGACCTGACTCCGCCAGGGCGAGCGCTGTCCCCTGGCGGCGGGCCCGACGGATGACCGCGGCCGTCTCCATGGCTACATCTCCTCGCACGAATCCCCGTGCGAGGTCCAAGGCCGCGAGGAGGGGCAGACCGGCCGTCAACCCGACGAGCACAACGCGTGCCAGCAGCGCCTGCTGCGCGGGTGCCCCCTGCAGGCGACTCCGGCTGGCGGCGCGTCTCCGCCAGAGATAGTGAGCACCGAAACAACCAATGGCCAAGGCCAGTGCCAGAGGTCGGTGGATCATGAGCACCGCTCCGAGTGCGGCTGATACGGGCCGCCTGGCGATCGTCCGCGCGAGGAAGCGTCTCAAAGGGTATGGACCCTTCTCAAGAGCAAACCCACCGTCACCAGGCCGAGGGTCAGGAGAGACACTCCAATGACGACCATCGCCGCTGGCACGGTCCCCGCCGCCAGCATCGAAGCCACCTCG
>DATFFB010000018.1:0-17242 GCA_035250485.1 Acidimicrobiia bacterium | reverse complement strand
CCGACCTCGTAGGCGAAGGCGGGGTCGTAGCTCTCGCAGGCGGGGTTGGTGACCGAAAGGATCAGGCTGTGCCCGTCTTGATGTTGGAGCCCCTCGCCCGCGAGTGTCGTGCGTCCCGCCGTGGCACCGAGGAGAAAGCCGCGGGCGCGGGCATCGCCAGCCGACCAAATCAGATCGCCGACTCGCTGGAAGCCGAACATCGAGTAGAAGATGAAGAAAGGCACCATGGGGATTCCCCGCACCGCATAGCTGGTGGCGGCGGCAATCCAGGAAGCCAGCGAGCCTGCTTCGGTGATTCCCTCCTCGAGTATCTGGCCCGACTTCGATTCGGCGTAGGTCAGCAACATCTTGGCGTCGACCGGCTCGTAGAGCTGTCCGGTGCTGGCGTAGATCTTCATCTCCCGGAAAAGCGAGTCCATGCCGAAGGTCCGCGCCTCATCGGGGACGATGGGCACCACCCGGGGGCCGAAGTTCTCCACCCTGGCGAGGTTGCGAATGAGCCGGGTAAAGGCGGTGGTGGTGGAGGCCTCGACCTTGCCCGAACCGGAGTAGATCTCGGCGAAGGCCTCCGGTCCGGGAAGGGTGAGCGGCGAACGAACCTCCACCGTCCGCAGCGGGAGATAGCCGGAGAGGACCTTGCGGCGCTGATGCAGGTACTGAGCTTCCGGAGAGCCATCGGCGAAACGGAGGTACATCGGCACCTTGTCTCCTTCGAGGGATTCTTCCGGAACGTCGTCCTCGAGCGAGAGTCGGGTCCGCAGTTCGCGCAGCTGGGCGTTGGTGAGCTCTTTGATCTGATGAGTGGCGTTGCGGCCTTCGACGTCGGGCCCGAGCGTCCAGCCCTTGATCGTCTTGGCCAGGATGACGGTGGGGGCGCCGCTGAGCTCGGTGGCAAGCTTGTAGGCGGCGTAGATCTTGCGAAAGTCGAGGCCACCGCGTCGCAGCGCCCAGATCTCGTCGTCGCTCCAGTTCTCGACCAGGGCCAGCGCCCGCGGATCCTTGCCGAAAAAGCGCTCGCGAACGAAAGCACCGTTCTCGGCCTTGTATCTCTGGTATTCGCCGTCGACGGTGTCGTTCATCACCCCGACTAGGGCGCCCTCGTGATCGGCATCCAGCAGGTCGTCCCAACCACTGCCCCAGATGACCTTGATCACGTTCCAGCCGGCACCGCGAAATACCGACTCGAGCTCCTGGATGATTTTGCCGTTTCCGCGTACCGGGCCATCCAACCGTTGCAAATTGCAGTTGACCACCCAAACGAGGTTGTCGAGCTTCTCTCGGCTGGCGAGGGAGATGGAACCCAGAGTCTCCGGCTCGTCGCACTCGCCGTCACCGAGGAAGCACCAGACCCTTGATTGGGAGGTGTCGTCGATGCCGCGGTTGTGGAGATAGCGATTGAAGCGGGCGTGATAAATGGAATTGATCGGTCCGAGTCCCATGGAAACGGTCGGGTACTCCCAGAAGTCGGGCATCAGCCGCGGATGCGGATATGAGGAGAGCCCGTTGCCTCCAATCTCGAATCGGAAGTTGTCGAGGTGCTCCTCGTCGAGGCGACCCTCGAGAAAGGCGCGGGCATAGATCCCGGGAACGGCATGCCCCTGGATATACAGGTGATCGCCCGGATCGCCGGCCGCCTTTCCCCGGAAGAAGTGATTGAAGCCCACCTCGTAAAGGGTGGCGGAGGAGGCAAATGTCGAGAGGTGTCCCCCGATGCCTTTTTCCCGATGGTTCGCCTTGATGACCATCACCGCCGCGTTCCAGCGGATAAATCTTCGAATGCGGCGTTCGAGATGCTCATCTCCCGGATAATCGGGTTCGTCCTCGGGAGGTATCGAGTTCACGTATGGAGTCGTGATGACCGGGGGAACCCCGAGGTTGAGCGAGTGAGCCCGCTCGAGAAGCTTGGCGAGGAGGAAACGGGCCCGCACCGAACCGTCGGCGGCGTTCACCGCGTCGAATGAATCAATCCACTCTTGAGTCTCCTCGGGATCGTCGTCCCAGAGCTGGTGGATGAAATCGTCGGGCAGCGTCCGGGCGACTTCGCCGGGATCGATCATGCCGACGAGGTTACTCGCCTCCGGTTTTGCGGCCTCCACCAGCTCTCCACCAGCTCGGCGAAATGTGATGGTGCTTCGAGTTGGGGGCAGTGCCCGGCGTCCTGCATCACGACATGGGTCCAGTCTGGTCGAAGGCGGGCGATGCGCTCTGGACCTGAACCGGCTATCACTCGATCATGAGCTCCCTGGATGACCATCGTCGGGGCTCGCACCTGTCTCACCGCCTGGTCGAATTCACGCCTGCGGGCGAGAACCGCGCCGGTCGACCGCCCTGATCGGATCAGTGCCTCGATCGCCCACGGTTGCCGACGCCGGGCCTCGGCGAGGGCCAGGGCTTCCGGCCAAACCTCGGTCGGGATCGTTTCGGGGTGATGACAAACAATGGAGAGTGTGTCCCGAATCTGCTGGCTGGTGGTGGTTGAATTCCAGTACCTGTTCACGACCGCTTCCCCTACCAGCGGGACGCCTTGCAAAAGGAGTCGCTTGGCCACGGCCCGATCGATCCGCGGATCGTCGAGGCGGGGGGGAGAAGCCGGCGCCAGGAGGACGAGGCCGGACAGCAAGTCGCTTCGTTCCGCCGCCAGCAAGAGAGCTATCAAGCCGCCCATCGAGTTGCCGATCAGCAGCACCTCTTCCCCGAGGGTTTCGATGAATTGGGCGGTTGCCTTTTTGTGGTTCGAGATCGAGAAGGACCCGTGTGGTGGGGTGTAGCCGAAGCCGGGCAGGTCGAATGCGTAGAAGTGGCCCAGAATCGCGAGATAAGGCGCCGCTGGCACCCAATTGAGTAAGGAACCCCCGAGGCCGTGCACGGCGACGATCGGAGGCCCGTCGCCTCCGAAGTCACGCACCAATAGCGGTCCGCTCGGGATAGTGACGAATCTGCCTTCCACCACTCCGACGGTAGCCTCGCCTGGTGCGGATTCTCTTGGTGTCCACTTATGAGTTGGGCCATCAACCCCTCCATTTGGCCTCGCCGGCCGCCCGGCTGTTGAAAGAAGGGCACGAGGTTGCGGGCCACGACCTGGCCGTCGAGGATTGGGATGAGGCCAAGTTCGCCTGGGCCGAGGGGATCGCTTTCTCGGTTCCCATGCACACCGCCATGCGGATGTCGGTGGCGGCCGCCGAAAAGGTGCAGCGCTCTTGGCCCGAAAAACCGATCGCCTTCTACGGCCTCTACGCAGGCTTGGCTGATGAGCGCTACACGCGTCTAGTCGGGGAATACGAGGACGGCCTGGTGGCCTGGGTGGGGGGAAGTCGCAGGAGCCAGGTCGATCTCAGCCGTCACCGCTTCGAAATCCCGCACCGAAGCGGACTGCCGACCTTGGACCGGTACGGCCATCTGGCGACCGGTGAGAATCAGGCGATGGCTGGCTACGTGGAGGCCAGTCACGGCTGCCGTCATCGCTGCCGCCATTGCCCGATTCCAGCGGTTTATGACGGGCGCTATCGGGTGACCGGCGCCGACGTCGTTCTTTCCGACATCGAATCCCAAGTTGCGGCCGGCGCCCGCCACATCACCTTCGGTGACCCTGATTTCCTCAACGCTCCTCGCTATTCCCTGGACTTGCTGGCGGCGGCTCACGAGCGCTTTCCTGCGATCACTTTCGATCTGACGGTCAAGGTCTCACACATCCTCCAGCACCAGAAGGTGTGGCCGGAGGTCGCAGAGCGGGGCGTGGTGTTCGTGGTTTCGGCTTTCGAGACGACCAACGAGCGGGTTCTCAGGATCCTCGACAAGGGTCATACCGCTGCTGACATGGACCAGGCGGTGTCGATCATGGCGAAGGCCGGTATCGACATTCGCCCTTCGTGGTTGCCATTCACACCCTGGACCGAAGTCTCCGATGTTGGTTCGATTCTCCGGTTCCTCCACCATCACCATTTGGCGGACACCGTCGATCCGGTACAGCTTTCCATTCGTCTCTTGGTCCCGCGGGGAAGCCTCCTGGCCGACCGTCCCGAGATGGGAAAGTACGACGGTGCCTCCCTGACTCATGTCTGGTCAGCTTCAGAAGCCGTTGAAGCCCAGCAACAGGGCCTAGCCGCGATTGCGGAGGCGGGAGCGGGCCGGCCAACTCTCCAGACCCTCGCCCGCATGTGGGAATTCGTCTTCTCCGAGCCGATGCCCGCCGTCACCGATCGAGGTCGGCCCCACCTCACCGAGTCATGGTTCTGTTGTGCCGAGCCGACGAGGTCTCAGCTGTTGACTGTGAGCGGATCGTCAGCTTGAAGGCAAAGCGCTGGCGGTCCTGCGACAACTGATCGAGTCGGACAGAAGGAGAGAGCGCAATGACCGCTGTCATGGTGGCAAAGGGCCTGGCCAAGAGTTTCGGTGACCTCGTGGCGGTCGACGGGGTCGGCTTCAGCATCAACGAGGGCGAGACGTACGGGCTTTTGGGTCCGAATGGTGCTGGGAAGACCACCACCATCTCGATGATCGCCGGGCTTCTCGAGGCCGACGAGGGCGAAGTGCGGGTGGGCGGGGACCTGATCAGCCCGCGCGCCGTGACGCCCAAGCGCCGAATGGGTTTGGTGCCCCAGGAATTGGCCATCTACCCCGATCTCACCGCCCGCGAGAACCTCGAGTTCTTTGGGCGACTGTATGGAATGGGCGGAGTCGAGCTCGCTGACCGGGCCGATCGCGTTCTCGAGGTAGTCGGCCTGGACGAGCGCCAGAAGGACCTGACCAAAGAGTTCTCGGGCGGGATGAAGCGCCGGCTGAACATCGGCATCGGCCTGCTCCACAATCCTGAATTGCTCATTCTCGACGAACCGACCGTGGGAGTCGACCCCCAATCTCGCAACGCCATCCTCGAAGCCGTCGAAGAGCTTTCCAGTGCCGGTATCGCGGTCCTCTACACCACCCATTACATGGAAGAGGCCGAGCGCCTGTGTGATCGGGTCGGAATCATCGATCAGGGAAAGATCATCGCCGAAGGCACCCGCCGGGAGCTGGTGGAGATGGTGGGGGAGAAGGATCGAGTCTCGATCAGCGGGACCGGGCCACTGGCCGAAGTGGTGCGACGCCTTGCATCGACGGTGGGAGTCGCGGAGGCGGGCGAAAGCGAAGCGGGTGTGACCCTCCTCGTCGAGGATTCGAGCTCCCATCTGGCCGCCATCCTGTCCACCGCGGCCCAGGCGGGCATGGCCGTCTCTGCCGTCGAGATCGAACAACCCGATCTCGAAGCCGTATTTCTCCACCTCACCGGCAAGGCTCTGCGAGACGTGTGAGAAACATCATCCACATCGCCGCCAAAGACCTACGGCTCAGGGTCCGCGACAAGTCGGTATTCATCATCGGGTTGATCGCCCCCCTGGCGCTGGCCTTCATCTTCAACACCGTCTTCGGCGGAGCATTCGGCGACGACGGGACTTTCGCTCCCGATCTCGGAATCGTCGAGACCGACGCGGACCAGACGAACTCGACCCTCGAACAGATCTCCTCACAGCTCGGCGGAACGTGGCAATCCTTCGCCGACCCATCTGCTGCCGAAGCCGCCCTCGATGAAGGAGATGTCGGGGCGGTGTTCGTCGTCCCGGACAACTTCGACGCCGAGCTCGCCGGGGGTCAGATCGGCGACATTGAGGTACTGGGAGCGATCGATGCCGTCACGTCGACGCAGATCGCCGCCGGGATCGCTCGTAACTACACCAACTCGCTTCAGACCACGCAGGTGGCGATCGCCTCGGCGATCAGCGCCGGCGGCAATCCTGCCGACATCGTTCCGGCTGCGATCGATGCCACGGATCGGTCACTGATCTCCCTTGGCGAGGTCAACGCCGACGTTCGCCAACTGGATAGCAATACGTCGACTGTGGCCGGGATGGCGATGTTCTTCCTTTTGTTCACCGCTCAGACCGGGCTCCTCAGCCTGCTCGAGGAGCGACGGGACGGAACCCTGCAGCGGATCCTCTCCACCCCGACTCGTCCGGCCTCGGTACTGGCCGCCAAATCGATCGTTTCGATCATCCTTGGCGTGTTCTCGTTGGTGGTTTTGATCGTGGCGGGGATCGTGCTCATGGACGCCAATTGGGGTAATCCGCTGGGAGTCGCTCTGCTGGTCATCGGCGGCGTGCTGGCGGCCGTTGGCATCTCGGCGGTGACGACCGGGATGGCCAAGACGCCCGAGCAAGCGGGGAACATTCAGGGGATCGTCGCCACTGTGCTCGGTCTGCTCGGAGGAGCCTTCTTTCCGATCGGTCAGGACGGAGGGATCCTCGCCCAGGTCACCGCGCTGACTCCCCATTATTGGTTCAGCCGGGGTTTGGCCGACCTGGCCGGCGGGCAGCCGGCTTCGGCTGCGTTCGGAGCCGTGGGTTGGCTGCTGGTAATCGCGAGCGTGACTTCTGTTCTCGCAGCCGTTCTTACCAGAAAGCACGTTGCGCCATGAAGGTGGTCGCAATTGCCCGCAACAACCTCGTTCGCCTCTTTCGGGATCGTTCGGCGATTTTCTTCGTATTCATCTTTCCCCTCGCACTGATTCTTCTGATCGGGCTCCAATTCGGAGGAACCTTCGCCCCGCGCCTGGGCGTACTGGCTCCTTCTCCCGGCACCGTCGGGGCCGAGATCATCGACAACCTCGAATCGGCTGATGGTGTCGAGGTGGTGGCGTTGAGTGACGAGGCGGCATTGAAGGAAGGGGTCGAGCGCGGATCGCTCAGTGCCGCCCTGTCGCTGCCAGCGGACTTCGACGAGAGGGTGGCGGCTGGTGAGGCAAGCGAGGTGGGCTTCATCGCTCGACCGGGAGGGGTGGGGTCAGCCTTGCAACCGGTGGTTTCTGAGGTGGTGCAGCGGAGCGTGCTGGCCGCCAATGCGGCCAGTTTCGTAGCCGCTCAGGATCTGGCGACGTTCGAGGAGGCGCTGGTCACGGCGCGGACAATCGAATCGCAACTGCCGGCACCGGAGGTGCAGGTGACCACCGTCGGGGAAGCCCTGTTCCCCGCCAGCCTGGGGCGCTTCGACATCGGCGCCTCTAGTCAGCTGGTGCTGTTCATGTTCATTACCGCCCTCTCGGGAGCAGCGGTCTTGATTCAGACGCGCGAGCTCGGGCTGTCGCGACGAATGCTGGCGACGCCCACGTCGGTGCGAACCATCATCACCGGTGAGGCCAGCGGCCGATTCCTGGTGGTGGCCGTACAGGGCCTCTACATCATGGCCGGAGCACTTCTGATCTTCGGGGTCGACTGGGGCGATCCGCTTTCGGCCCTGGCGATCGTGGTCGTCTTCTCTGCCGTCGGAGCCGGGGCGGCGATGCTTCTGGGGACGCTATTCCGCAACGCCGAACAGGCGGGCGGAGTCGGCGTGATAGTCGGCCTCGGCATGGCGGCCTTGGGAGGAGCGATGCTGCCGATCCAACTTTTCTCGCCGACACTGCAGCGGATAGCTCATTTGACACCGCATGCCTGGGCGCTCGATGCATTTGCCAAGATCCGCGCTGAAGGCGGAATCGGAGACATCGGTGTGGAACTGGGGGCGTTAGCCGCGTACGCCCTGGTGCTCCTTCTGGCCGCGTCGTGGCGACTGCGGCGGGTGATCACTCGCCCTTAGGGCAGAACGAATTTCAGCGGCGAAATCGGCCCTTCCCGCCAGAGATTCGACGAGCTCCCGATTGCGGGCCAATGCCAGCGCCTGGTTGAAGACGACCGCCGAAACCCCGTCGGCTCCGATGATGCCCTGCAATCGGTATTGCTCGCCGCGTTTGAGGCAGGCGGCGATGAATGCCTTCTCGTCCCCTATTGCGTCGGGGCGGGCGAGGAGCTCGTCAGCGACGACCAGATACGACTGCAGGGAGGGGCGGATGACCCAGGAGGCGGTCGGAGGGTGGAGTTTGGCGAGCACGGTGGCGGGCTTCGATCCCTGCCACCTCGGTGCGCTTTTCCGGAGGTCGGCGATGATCGAATCCACGAATGCTTCCTTCTCTGGAAAGAAGTACTCGAACTTGAGCAAATCCCGCAAGGCGGCGACGCTCGTCAAGAGCTCGGCCTCGTTGACGGGCCGGATGGGATCGAGGCCCTGCAGGGCAAGCTCCAAGACGGCCCGGCCGAGGAAGTGATGGGCTATCAAGTTTCGGTAGTAGGAGGCCCTCAGCGACTGTTGGGGATTGAGGTAGTAGACCAGCTCTGTTCCCTCGAAGTCACTGACGTTGTGGTGCTCGGCCAGAAGTCGCAGCACCTTGCCGACCTCAGCCTCGTCGTCGAGCCTCAGGGGCTCGGTAGTGGGGAGGCCCAGCTGCTCGATCAGTTCGTCGAGCTCCTCGCAGAATGAAGCCAGCTGGGACAGGGTGCGCGCTTCGCCGCCGGCGGCCAGCAAGGCGATGGCGAGCACGGAAGCCGGGGTGATGGGAGTCACCGTGCCAATTCGGTGCATCACCTCGAGAGCCAGTTTGGCGAGGTCGGTCGAGCCTTCTTCAATCTCGGCTCCTGCCATGGCCTTGGCTACGGAGATCGGCTCACCGAATCGAAGGTGGATGTTGCCGTAGCGACGCCGGAGCGAGCGCACATAGCGCAATGCCCAACCCATCGACTCGGCTTCTTTCGCTCCGCCCTGGGCTTCGGTGGTGTACGAGCCCAGATCCTGGATTTGGTCATAGACGATGGACACCGGCACCAGCATCACGTCCTCGCTCTTTCCCCGGCGCCAGGAATCGACGACATAGGCCAAAAGCCCGTAGCGGGGCGGCAAGAGCTTGCCGGTCCGGGAACGTCCGCCCTCCATGTACCACTCGAGCGGAAAGCGGTTTTCCACCAGATAGTCGAGGTAAGTGCGGAGGACGAACTTGTAGAGCTCGTTGTTGCGGAAGCTGCGCCGGATGAAGAAAACCCCGGTCCGCCGGACCCAGGGTCCGACCGGAAAGAAATTCATGTTGATGCCGCCGGCCGTGTGATTGGGCGGGAGGTCGTTCTCCCATTTCACCAACTGGAGCACCAGGCGATCGAGATTCGATCGGTGCGAGGGGAGGAATGCCAGCGGCCATTCCCGTCCCAGAGAGTTGATGTTCGCCACCTGGAGCCTGTCATATGCCATCTCGCCGTATCCCTGACGGATGACCCAGCTGATGACATTCGCCGAAAGGTCGATGACGAAAGCACTGGGTGAAGCCGCCATCTCCTTGAGGTAATACCTCGCCCGGGCGACGGCGACCGCTTCTGGGAGCTTGCGCCGAGCTCCGAGTGCGACCGACTCCCGGCGAAACGCGGGCCGGGAGGTGATCTCCTCGTGCAAGAAGCGCGGGACCTTGTAGCGATCGCCCCGCAGTGCTCGCTCGGCAATGTCTAGAGCCCGCCACGCCCGTCGGGTCGTCCACTCGACGAGGGAAAGATCTCTCCCCTCATGCTCGGCCGCCAGGGCCAAAGCCCTGGACCCCTTCCCGGCCACGACCGTCACCCGGTCGGGCCAACGGGCCAGGATCACCCGCTGACGGAGCGCATCGGGATCGCGGGGGTCGCCCAGCTTGAGGACGTCCCACCAGGAGACCTTTCTTTCGCCCGCCCTCGACGCCGGCGACCAAACCACTCGCAGGGGCAGTAGGAAATCGTCTCCTGGCAACAACTCCACGAGCCGGGCGTCGGTGCGCTGGCCGGGTTTGCGTCGACGGGAAGGAGCGAGCCGTATTAATTCAGTCGTGATCGCGGGCGGTCGATTGGCATCTAGCCACTCCTCGATCAGCCTCATCTCGACCTGGCTCGAGGCGTCGGCCAGCACCACCACCGAGCCTTTTGTGGGGGCGTCCTCTGGCCACACCCCATCGATGTTATGGCCTCGATGTCAAACTGAGATGGTGCGGGCGGTGGTTCAGCGAGTCAAGCGGGCCCGGGTCTTAGTGGCAGGAGCTGTAGTCGGATCCATCGGCGAGGGGTTGCTGGTGCTCGTGGCAGCACATCACGACGACACCGAGAAGGACGCCCGAGCGATCGCCGAGAAAGTAGCCGGCCTTCGGATCTTCAGTGATGAAGACAGCCATATGAATCGCTCGGTGACCGATGTTTCTGGCGAAGTCATGGTGGTCAGTCAGTTCACCCTCTACGGAGATGTGGCCCGTGGGCGCCGTCCATCGTTCACGGGCGCCGCCCGACCAGACCGGGCAAAGCCATTGATCGATCTCGTCGCCAGCTCCCTCGAGGAGCGCAAGCTGGGGGTGGCTCGGGGCAACTTCGGAGCCAAGATGGAGGTCGAGTTGGTCAACGACGGACCGGTGACGATTTTGGTTGAGACCCTTCACGGCCGGTTTCTCTAACCGGGTTCAAGCGCGTTGAGTAAAGGCGCGGCCGACGGGACAAAAGCGCAAGAAGTCACAGGAGTGACAGCCCATCGACGGCGTCGGCGACCACTCCTTACCCTCGATGCCGCCCGCCAGAGATCGCAGTCGGTCGGCGGCCGCTTTTTCCCATTGCGCGTCGACGGAATAAGTGCTCTCGGCGGGGCGCGACCCGAAATAGGCGAATGTGACCTGAAGTGATTCCGGCGCCGGCCTTCCGAGGTGACCGCTGCGAGCCGCGCTGGCATAAGCCTGGAGCTGAACGATGCGCGCGTCATTGGTGGCGTCGTCCTCGGCCGGAGACCCAGTTTTGAAGTCCACGATCTCCCAGCCTTCCCCTTCGTAGACGGCATCGATTCGCCCCTTGACTTCGATTGCCCCCACCCTCATCACGAACTGTTGCTCGATCATGATGGGGGGGACCTGGGCGAAGCGACTGCGCTGGAAACGGGACCAGCTGGATTCGGGACGCTCGCCGCTTTCTTCGAAGGGATCGACGGAGTTCCAATCGACGTCCTCGAGTGGGACGTGGCCGCGGTTGTGGAGTTCGATCGCTCGATGGACCATGGTGCCGGCGCGAGCGTGTTGGGAGGACATCCGCGGTAGTCGTTCGATCTCCGACCAGAAGAATCGCCTGGGACAAGACGCATACGTGACGAGACCGGTAACGGAAGTGGACACCGAGTGCTCGGAAGGGGCGGCCAGCGAGACCGGAAGATCGAGGATCATCTGCTCGAATTCAGTCCGCTTCCGGTCGACCGAGGTTTCATCGCCGGCGAGAGCTCGGGCCCAGCCCGGCGTCGTCAGCTCGTTGCGCAGCGCTTGTTCCCAACCATCGAGAAAGAGAGGGTCGGGAGCCGCCGCCTCCGGCTCAAAACGTAGCAGGGAGGGCTGGGGCGGAGCCTTGAGGGGACGCGAGTCGACCCGGGTGCCGGGTTGGGCGGCAATGAGAGTCCACACCTCGCTTGGCCCTACGGCTTTGGCATTGGTTTCGGAGGCGCCGTACCAGTAGGCGCCGCTGACGAAAAGGCGCTGGCGAGGCCTGGTGGTGGCGACGTAGGCGATCCGCCACTCCTGCTGTTCGTGCGCGGCCCTGAGCAGATCCCGGTTCTCGGCATCGGTGCGCTCGCGGCTGATAGGTGGCAGCCACTGTTGGTCGAGGCGGTATTCGTAGGGGAGATAGCGACCGTTGGTGAGGGGATTGTCGAAGCCCTGTGATCGGGTGGGGAAGTTGCCCTGGTAGCAAGCCGGAAGGAAAACCACATCCCACTCGAGTCCCTTGGCCCGGTGGACCGTGACCAGGGTCACCGCGTTCTCGCCCGAGAGCCGGGCGGTGTCGAGCTCCTCGGACCGTTCCTCGGCCATCGCCTCGAGATGACGCAGGAAGGCTGCCAGTGAAGGGGCACCTTCGAGTGGGCTCCAGTCCTCGGTGAGGTCGAGGAACCGGTAGAGGTTGAGACGGGCGGAGAGTTGGGTGGTGGCCGGCATGGCGGCGAGGTCGTTCCAAGCGCCGGTTCGGTCGAGGATCTGGCGGCAAAGCTCGACGAGCGAAACGCCTTGGGCGGTGGCGAGAAGAGATCGGTATTCCTCACGAAATCTCTCGAGGGCGACACGCGCCGCGGGTCGCAATCGTTCGAGATCGTCAAGGTGGTCGATCGCCTCGAGCAATGTGTGCTGGGGAACGGTCGCTTCCTCGTCAGAGACCCGGTTGAGACCCCGTGCCCAGTTGGAGAGATGGGCCAGATCACCGAGTCCCAGGCGGAAACGCGACCCGAGCAAGATCCGGTACAAGGCCGGCGAGTCCTCGGGAACCTGCAAGAGGCGCAACCAGGCATGGACATCTGTGACCTCGGGAACTGCCAGAAGGCCACCGAGGTTGGCGACTTCGACAGGGATCTCGGCCGCCCGCAAGGCATCGTGGACCAAGGTCATGTCCTTGTTCTTCCGAAACAGCACCGCCATGTCGCGCCATTCGTACGTCGAGGAGAGCTCCTGGATTCGGCGAGCGATGTCTTCGGCTTCGGCCACCGCATCGGCATGCCAGGAAGCCGCCACCTCGCCACCGATCGAACCGTCGAGAGGGCGCAGGAGCTTTTGCCCGGATCCGGTCTTCTCCCGGACGGCATTGGCTACCGAAAGAATGGCCGGCAGGGAACGACGGTTGAGAGTCAAAGAGCGGGTCGCGGCCGGCTGGCCATCGGAGCGGGGAAAGTGGGATGGAAACTGGGCGAAGTTGTGGGGGGAGGCCCCGCGCCACTCATAGATCGTCTGATCGATGTCGCCCACAGCCATCACCGGAAAGCCATCACCGAAGAGCAGACGAAGAAGCTCGCGCTGGGCGGGGTTCGTGTCCTGATATTCGTCGAGCATCACCGCCCGATAGCGAGAGCGGAATTCATTGCTGATCTCGGGATATTGGCTCACCAGCTGCTGAGCACGGAGGATGAGGTCGGAGTAGTCGACCACTCCCCGGCGGCGCTTCTCCTGCTGGTAAGCCCCGAGGCCTTTGAGGAGTGAGGCCCGCGTCGACCATGCCTGATCAAGGGTGGATGGAATGTCGATCTGATGCGGTTCCAGCAGGTTGTCGCCGAGTGCGGAGCCGAGACGGCGAATGTCGTCGACATTCCCGCGGTTGGCCGGGTTTAGGGCCGGGAGCTCGACATTGGCCATTACTACCTCGATGAGCTGGCGGGAGAAGGTGGGAGTGATGACCTCGGTGCTTCGCTCCACTTCCACCAGCGCCCCGTACTCACGCAGGAGCTGGTGGGCAAAGCCGTGGTAGGTGTGGACTTCGACTTCCCGACCAGGATCGAGGTTCGAGGTTCTCCCCAGGGCGGCTCTGATGCGATCGGCCAATTCGGCCGCGGCCTTGTTGGTGAAGGTGATCCCCAGAATCGACTCGGGCTCGAGACCAACGTCGTTGACGAGGTGAACCACCCTCATCGCAATGGTCGCCGTCTTGCCGGTCCCGGCCCCGGCTTCGACCCGGAGCGGCTCGAGTGGATGCTCAACGACAGTCAGCTGTTCAGGAGTAGGGACGATCACAGGCGGAAACCCTCCCGACCTTCGGGCCAGGCGGGACAAACCAGGCGCACGCCGCATCGCTCACACTGCTTGCCAGGCTTGGGATCCCACTGCTCGTTGAGGATTCCGCCGGTCAGGGCCCCGAGCCGATCGATCACCGATGTCAGGTTGGCGTAATCGAACTTGCGGCGCGGCTGCTGGCATTCGGGGTACCAGAGCTCCGCCTCGGTGGCGTCACCGAGGGCGGAAAGCTCGGGGTCGGTCTTGACCGCCAGCAGGTAGAAGCCGAGTTGAAGCGACGAGGCGGCTTCGGAGATCGACGGCTGCTGAGTGCCGGTCTTGTAGTCGACGATGCGGAGCTGTCCAGGGGCAGGCTGCTCGATGCGGTCGATCCTTCCCCGCCACACGACGTTGCCGATATCGGCGGTGACTTTCTTCTCGGTTCTGATGCCGATGGCGCCGTTTCCGGGCCAGTTCTCGTAGAGATTCGTGATGAGCTTCCTGCCCTTGGCCTTCCAGGCGTCGTTGAGGATCGGGGATCCAAAGTCGGCCAGTTCTGACCACACTCGTTCCAACTCGCCCAGTGCCTCGTCGACCCGAGCGCGCGGACGCCCCGAATCGATGGCTGCGCTCTCGGCGCGTTCGAGCACGAGATGGATCAGGCTTCCGTAGTGGGCGTAGGGGCTGGCAACGTCGGTGGCCTCGAGATGTCTCTCGAAGACGTACCGGCGCGGGCAGTCCTCGTAGCTCTGGGCACTCGTCGGAGCCATCCGCAGCGGCAGTGAGATCACCCCCGTGTCTGGTCCCTTCTCGGCGGTTCCCGCAAAACGGCGGGCGTCCCAGAGTGTCTGACCGGGGGCGGCGAGCACCGAAAGCGCCGCCACCCGTTCGGGCTTCGGGGCGGTGGGATCTGAAACCGTAAGACGGAGAAGAGCCTGCAATTCAGCCGCCGTGACCGGTGTGGGCTCGGGGCCCGGGGGCCCGAGATCGTCGAATGAGGAAGCGCCGCTGGCGGCCAGGAGAAATCGCGACGGTCTCCGTTCTCCCTCATCGATCGCGGCGGCGGTGGCCGTCCAGATGACCTGGCTGCGGGCGCGGGTCATGGCCGTGTAGGCCAACCTCATTTCTTCCTGAAGCCGAAAGCGAACCGCCTCTTCCGCGGTGGCCCCCGGGTTGAGCCGATCGGGCCGGAGGAGGGCGTTTCGCCGCTGGAGACTGGGGAAGACGCCCTCAGCGGCGTCAGCGATGATGACGACGTCAAATTCGAGACCCTTGGCCTGATGCAAGGTCGTCAGAGTTAGTTGGTCGCCCCGACCCGGTTCGATCGAAAGCAGGGGAACCGCCTCGAAGTCATCCTGACTCGATAGGCGCTCGTACTCGATCAGATCGACCGATGCGTCGCGCTCACGTTGCTGATCGAGGGCCTGGGAGAGCTCGGTCCACGCTTGTCGAAAGTCCCCGCAGTCGGGATCTTCGACCAGAGGAACGAGCTCGGGAAGCGTTGTCCATACCTTCCAGAACCCGTTCGCGGCCGGGGTCCCCCGACACCACAGGGGATCGGTGAGAAGCTGGCGAAGCTCGGGCGAACCAATCTCGCCGGCCGCCAGTATGTCGCTCCACGACCTTCGGGTCCGGCGCCGTTCGCGCAGCAATTCCCTCTCGCGACCGAGCGATATGGAGAGCAGCGGCCCCAGCAGGAGGCGTCGCATCGCCTGGTCGGCTTCCTCCGCCCAGCCCGGACCGGTTTCTTGGGACTGGGCGAAAGCCGCGATGGCGAGATCGAAAATGATCCGAACGGCGGGATGGTCGCTCAAACGACGATCGGGACGCAGGTGTCCGATCTGGCGGCGCTCGAGGGCGCGCGAGAGCTCGGGCAACAAGTGGCGACTGGAACGAACCAACACCGCCATCCGGGAGTAGGGAATCCGGCTCTCGAGATGAAGTCGCTCGATCTTTCCGGCGATCCAATCGGCTTCGCCGCTCGCCTGATCGAAAACATATGCCTCGACCCGTCCCAGGTGGGGAGCCGGGGTGACCTTTCCCGCTCCTCCCGGGAGGTCGCCGCCGGAGACGATACGCAAGGCGCTATCGAGGATCTGAGCCGGGACCCGGAAGCTGGTGGTGAGGATCACCCGCTGGGCCGGGCTGCCATCCGAGGAGCGGAATCGGTCGGGGAACAGGGCGATGTTTTCGAGGTCGGCGCCGCGGAAGGAATAGATCGATTGGTAGGGATCACCCGTGACGGTGATGTTGCGATGTTGGGCCGAGAGCAACTCGAGCAAGCGCGCCTGGGCCGCGGAAGTGTCCTGATATTCGTCAACCAGGAGATACCGAAACTGCTGGCTGACAGCCTGCCTGACGCCGTCTGATTCGAGGAGGCTCATCGCCTGGGCGAGGATGCTGCCGTAGTCGAGGCGGTTCCTGGCCTTGAGCTCGGCGAGGTACCGCTCCATGAAACGCGGCAACGCTCGCCATCGATCCCAGCCGGCCGCGAGCCCGGCGAGCGCCTCGGGACTGACAATTCGCTCCTGGCACCGAAGCAAGAAGTCGGCGATCTCGGAGGCGAGCGTGGGAGAGGAGAGCAGCGCGCTGAGGGGGATAGGCCAATCGGCGGGATCCTCCTTGGCCAAGAGCTCACGCACCACGGCCGTCTGCTCGGGAGTGGTGAGAAGCGTGGGAAGGGTCCCGGGCAGTCCGCTGGTGGCCGTGTAAGTCTCGAGGAGGCGCCGGGCAAAGGCGTGGTAGGTGGCAACTCCAGGGATCGGAACAGGTCCTCGAGACGAGCGGGAAGAGATGTCGGCGGCGGTTCGACGGGAGAAGGTGAGGACCAGGACCTCAGCGGGGTCGGCAAGCCCCGCCTCGATCAGGAACCGGGCCCGACGAACGAGGAATTCGGTTTTTCCGGTTCCGGGACCGGCCACGATTATCTGCGGGCCTTCCGTGGCGGCGAGGGCTTCCCCCCAATCGGAGGGACCGATGCGCCGGTCCGGCTTCTCCAAGGTCACTCACTCAAAGTACAACGCTTGAGTGACACAAACTCCGGGGGCTTAGCCGGCGAACACGTGGGCAGTCCATAACTTGCCCGAGGCGTCGATATAGACGCCGACTCCCACAGCCGTGAACCGGGCCTCGACCATGTTGTTGTAGTGCCCGGGGCTGTTCACCAATGCTCCGAAGATCCCGGCGACATTGCCACCGGCGCCGATGTTCTCTCCGACGATGGTCCAGGGGTCGAGAAGGGCTCCGATGTCGGAATGGGCGAAGCTGTTGTGCTCTGCCATGTACTTCGCCCACCACCGGGCGTAGTTCTGTAGTTCGGCGTTTCCAGCCAGGGCCGGTTTGCCGACCGAGGCTCGTAGTCCATTGATGCGGGAGGCGAAGTCCGACTCGGCGGCGGCGTTGAAACTTCCCGCCGGGGCGGCGGTGGTAGGAGGGGCAGTGATGGGTGGGGTAGTGGCGGGTGGCGCCGTCGTGGGGGGAGTCGTGGTAGCGGGAGGGGCGGTGGTCGCTGGGGCGGCGGCGGTGGTGGGTGGCGCGGTGGTTGCGACCGGGCGGGCCGTGGTAGCCGGAGGGGCGCTGGTGGGAAGGGCGGTGGTGGCGGGGGGCGCGGTGGTCGTAGTCGTAGTGCTCGTGCTGGTCGTGGTGGAACTGGCGGCCGTCGTGACCGGGACGCCGAAGGAGCTGAAGGTAGAGGCGGGCGATTTGCCCGTCCGCCGGAAGAACTGGTCCAAACTCGGGAACCCGACACCGATGTTGCTGTCCAGGGCAAATACCAGATTGGTGGGGAGGGGTTTGGGCTCAGCGCTGAAGCTGAGATCGGTGAGGTCGACTTCTCGTGGTGGCTCGATGGCGCCGCTGATGAACTGCAGGGCCACGACCCACAAGACGGTGGCCGTTCCCAAGAAA